>JAFSLP010000013.1 GCA_017448345.1 Paludibacteraceae bacterium
AAGGATTTTGACTTCGACAAGATCATGGAAGGTGCAGCATGGTTCCACTGGAGCGGCATCACTCCGGCTATCTCGGACAAGGCTGCTGAGATCACCAAGCTCGCTTGCGAGGCTGCCAAGCGTCACGGCGTGACCGTTTCGGTTGACCTGAACTTCCGTAAGAAACTGTGGACCAGCGAGAAAGCTATCTCGATCATGCGTCCGTTGATGAAGTATGTCGATGTTTGTATCGGTAATGAGGAAGACGCAGAGCTCTGTCTCGGTTTCAAGCCCGATGCAGATGTAGAAGGCGGCGAGACCAACGCTGAGGGCTACAAGGGCATCTTCGAGCAGATGATGAAAGAGTTCGGCTTCAAGTATGTTGTTTCGACGCTTCGCGAGAGCTACAGCGCGACTTTCAACGGCTGGAAGGCGATGATCTACAACGGCAAGGAGTTCTACCAGAGCAAGCGCTACGAGATCAACCCGATCATCGACCGCGTGGGTGGCGGTGACTCGTTCTCCGGTGGTCTGATTCACGGTATGCTCAAGTATCCGGGCGACCAGGCTTCGGCGCTTGAGTTCGCAGTGGCCGCTTCGGCGCTCAAGCACACTATCAACGGCGACTACAACCTCGTCAGCGAGGATGAGGTTCTGAGCCTCGCAGGTGGTAACGCTAACGGACGTGTTCAACGCTAATTAGGAATAAAGAATAAGGACCGCTCCGCTAAAGGAATAAGCGAGCAGAGCGAGCGGTCCATAATCCAATAAAATTATGGCAAAATTTGATAAGTTTCAGGTGATGGCGAAGATTGCCGCTGCACCGATGGTTCCTGTGTTCTATCACAAGGACGTAGAAGTATGTAAGAATGTGATTAAGGCTTGCTACGAGGGCGGCGTACGCGCTTTCGAGTTCACCAACCGCGGCGATTTCGCACACGAGGTGTTCGGCGAGTTGAGCAAGTGGGTGGCTAAAGAGTGCCCGGAATTGGCACTCGGTATCGGTAGCGTGGTAGATGCTCCGACAGCAGCACTGTATCTCCAATTGGGCGCTAACTTCGTTGTTGGTCCGTTGTTTAACAAAGACATTGCAGTTGTCTGCAACCGTCGATGCGTGACGTACTGTCCGGGTTGCTTGACACCGAGCGAGATCGGTGCAGCACAGGAGGTTGGTTGCGACTTCACGAAGGTGTTCCCGGGCGATGTAGTTGGTCCGAACCTCGTGAAGGGTCTGATGGCTCCGATGCCGTGGTCGAAGATCATGGTTACCGGTGGTGTAGCTCCCGAGAAAGAGAACCTGGAGAAATGGTTCGCTGCAGGCGTTTACTGCGTAGGTATGGGCTCCAAGCTCTTCCCGAGCGACAAGGTGAAAGCCGGAGACTGGGCATACGTGACCGCCAAGTGCAAAGAGTGCTTTGAGATCATCGCTAATTGTAGAAAATAATCCGATATATCGAGAAATCGAGATATCGAAATATCGAATCTATTAATGGAAAACAAAAATGAATGACGTTAAAAAAGCAGTCATGACCAACTGGCGTTGGGTCATGTGTGCGATGCTTTTCTTCGCCACTACGGTTAACTACATGGACCGCCAGGTTCTGTCGTTGACCTTCAAAGAGTTTATTCAGCCTGAGTTCCACTGGACCGACTCCGACTACGGAACCATCACCGGTGTGTTCTCTATCGCGTACGCTATCTTCTGCCTCTTCGCCGGTAAGTTCATCGACTGGATGGGCACGAAGAAAGGCTACCTGATTGCCATCGTCGTATGGTCGTTAGGCGCTGTGATGCACGCAGGCTGCGGTTGGGTAACCGAGCAGATCGTAGGTGTTGCTGACAAGGCTGCTTTGCTGAATGCAACCGGTGCGATAGTGAGTTCAATATCCATGGTGAGTGTATGGCTGTTCCTTGCCTGCCGTCTGATCTTGGGACTTGGTGAAGCGGGTAACTTCCCCGCAGCTATCAAAGTGACCGCAGAGTATTTCCCGAAGAAAGACCGTGCGTTCGCTACCGCCCTGTTTAATGCAGGCGCGTCGGTAGGCGCGCTGGCAGCTCCGGCTACTATTCCTCTGCTGGCGAAGAGCCTCGGATGGGAGTGGGCGTTCATCATCATCGGTGCGCTGGGCTTCCTCTGGGCAGGTATCTGGATTTTTGTCTATGACAAACCGGAAGAGAGCAAGCATGTGAATGAGGCTGAGCTGGAGTACATCCATCAGGATGAAGTCGAAAGTCAAAAGTCGAAAGTCGAAAGCAAGGAGGAGAAGCAGATGAGCTTCGCCGAGGCTTTCAAGCACAAACAGACTTGGTCGTTTGCCTTTGGTAAATTCATGACCGACGGCGTTTGGTGGTTCTTCCTCTTCTGGGCTCCGGCTTATTTCCAGGACCAGTTCGGTATCAAGGCTTCCGACCCGCAGGGTATTGCGCTGATTTTCACGCTGTACGCTATCGTAACGGTTATCTCGCTGTTCGGCGGATACTTGCCTAAGATCTTCGTAGAGAAGAAAGGCATGGAGCCGTACGCAGGCCGTATGCGTGCCATGTTGATTTTTGCGTTCTTCCCGATCTTCGCGCTGTTCGCACAGCCTCTTGGCGGTGTGTACGGTCCATGGGCGGTAGCTATCATCATCGGTATCGTGGGCGCTGCTCACCAGAGCTGGAGCGCGAACATCTTCTCCACTACGGGTGACATGTTCCCGAAGAGTGCTGTTGCTACCATCACCGGTATCGGTGCCATGGCAGGCGGTGTAGGCTCGTTCCTGATTAACAAAGGTTCGGGTATGCTCTTCGACTATGCAGCCCGGTTAGGCGATGCGTTTGCTTTCGCAGGCTTCACCGGCAAACCGGCAGCCTACATGATTGTGTTCTGCATCTGCGCGGTGGCTTACCTCATCGGCTGGAGCGTTATGAAGATTTTAGTACCAAAGTATCAGCCTGTGGTACTAAAATAATCGTTCGAGCGCAAGCGAGATAAGAAGGCGCTCGTACCGAAATACGAACCGGTAGTGGTTAAGTAATGAACCAAATACCTGAAACAAAGAGACGGCTCAATGAGTCGTCTCTTTTGTGATGTATGAAGCGCGTTTAGTGCTCCTCCACCAGCACTCGCCGGATAGACCAAGCGTAAGCCACTGTGACGAGGATATAAAGCACGTCGAGCGTAACAAAACCGTCCGGCACCTCAAGCAGCACCCATACCACCGGCAGCAACGTGCCCACAACAGAGCGCACTATCATCCACACGCCCACACGTGCGAGCGCACCGCGATATATAAACAGGAGTTGCACACCGAGAGGGATATACACCAGTGGCAACAACGCCGCCACAATGACATCCGCTGTCTCCATGACCTCATGCCACACCTCCACGCTGCGTAGCAGCATGGTCACGCCGCCACATGCCACTAATACGATAACCGCCGCCCACCAGCCGGTCAAGGGGCGTCGCAATGTCTGCATACCTCGCAGAAGCGCCCAATAGAGCACCACATCCCCTGCTGTGTTTATCAGTGCCTTCAGCCATGCGCAATGGTCGAACATATACTGCGACACCGCCGTCGGCGACAGAGCGGCGGAGAACAGCATGATTCCGAAGGCTGTCTCTACTGCCCAGCGGGGCAGGGGAGAGGGAAGATGATTGACAGGAATAGCGTTCATGGTGGTACGGGTGTTTTTTTCTTTTTAGGTCACAAAGATACAAAAATCTTTTCATTCTGACAAGTCTTGCCGTCTTATTTTGGTGCCAAAAGTCCGTTTCTGCCGAAAGTGGCGGTTTTTGCCATATAACTTTTGACAAAAAGTGGACACTTATTTGCGTATCCCGAAAATTAGCAGTACCTTTGCCCGAAAAATCCAAAGAACAGAAAAAACATGTCCGATATAACTGCTCTCGTAATTGTCTTTATTGTGGTCGTGATGCTGGTTGCTTTTGTGATTGCATTGTTCCTGTCATACCGCTTGGCACGTAATGCACAGGAGCAGAACCGCCGGCTGATGGAAGAGATACAGACCAGACAAACGGAATCTTCGGCTGTTTCTCAGCTGAACCGCGAGAAAATGCAACTATGCCATGCTGCGGACACCGTTGAGGCGGTTAGTGCCCTTCCGGACGACCAACTGACCGGATGGATTGTGAATCAGGTGCAGGAAAAACGGCTTTTCGTCAATCCGGACATGAATCTCCGCACGGTCGCCAAGGACTTAGGGCTTACCCAGAAACGCATCTCCAATGCGCTCGCCACCTCGGACTACGGCTCTTTGGCAGAACTGTTGACCGTAATGCGCTTGGACTATGCCTGCCGCCTCTTGGAGTCCAAGCCCGAATGGACGGTGGAAGCGGTGCTCAACGATGCCGGATTCAGTTCCAGACGAACCTTCCAGAAGGTCTTTAAAGAGCGTCTCGGTGTCACACCCTCGCAGTACCGCACACTCAAACACAGTCATGCCGCAATGGACACCCATACCCATACCAACAACTAAACATACCCATACCAACAACTAAACAACATTTAAACAATAACAAACCAGCGTCTAATCAGCGTATGAACAGCAGGTAAACACGATAGATATACGATAGATATACGGAGGATACACGGAGGATATACGGAGGATTACAGATGTTTCACTATACGTTTACAGACTCGTACCCCCTAATCTACGGGTCCAATAGTAAACCATTCCACCGGTCCACTAAAACAAAACAATAAAACAAACAATTAACGTGGCGCAAGCCACACAGTATTAACAATTAAAAACAAAAAACATTATGAGAAAAACAAAACTATTTTCTCTGTTGGCGGTGCTGCTATGCGCCGCGAGTGTAAATGTTGTTTTTGCACAAACGACTATTAATCATGTCAACTACGAGTTCGACGAGGATGCAAAAACAGCAACGGTTGTCGGCGCAGACTACACTTATGAGGATTCAGATGTGAGTCTGGTTATCCCTGCACAAGTGGAGTACAATAGCCAAAACTATGCCGTTACTGCCATCGGAGAT
>JAFSLP010000014.1 GCA_017448345.1 Paludibacteraceae bacterium
CCAATGCCGTCGAGCTATTTACCTGATTTTCAATAACTAAGAAGCCTCGTGGTCCGGAGCCTCTCAGCCTTTTCGACACAAATCCTTGTTGTGCCATCACTCTGCCCAACGCACGCAAGTCCATCGGGTGTTTGATGTTACCGCGGAACACAAGGTTCGCCGCTCTCTCCTTCCTTTCTCTTCGTCCTTTTCACGTCGTGCCACTCAAAAATCGGAGCGAGACATTTTGCCCCGCTCCGAAAATCTAAAATCTAATTTTACAATATACAATCTACAATTTTCAATGTGAAACTTAGTTTCACTTTACCTCCTGTCCGGTAATGGAATAGGTCTTTCCATCGCGGAGGATGAAGAGTTGGCCGTTGCGGAGTACTTTGGTACTTGGTTTTTGGTCACTTTGTACATTCTCTGCACCGGTAGCGGAAGTTACCACCCACTGTATGTCATAGATGCTGACGCTGTTCTCTGCTGCTTCGGTACGTTTTGCACGTGCGCGGAACTTGGACGGAGCAGCAGCCGGTGCTTCCTCTTCGTCGGTGGCTACACCATAGATGAATACATAGGCATTGCTTGTCACCTCATACGGAATGTTGATCAAGCCTTTGGCAGCCTTTGCAAAGGTCTCTGCTTCGCTGCCCTCGATGAGTACAGCCACTTCGCGGTCGCCGGTAGTTTGGATGGTCAGACTGAGAGTTCCTGTTCCGGCAGGGATAGTGAGGATAATTCCGCTGAAGTTATTACGAATTACATCCATGTTGCCAGTATTGGCAAGCACGTTCTCTATCATCACTTCATCGACGACGGTATTGAGGACGAGGGCTTGTTCCGTAGCATCATAATGGTCTCCGTTAGTGGTGTCGCAGGTCAGATAGAGGTTGCCCACTACGGCGTTGGTGAGGTCGGTGTTGGCAGGCAAGTCAGCCATTGAGGCAGTACCGCTTTCGGCTATCGGCGCGATGTCTTCTACGGAAGCGGGTTTGGTCTCCGGTGTCATCTCTACAATGTTTTGGAAGCGGTTCCATTGCTCATCAGCGCGGTAAGCAGCAAGTGTGCCTGCGGGGACATAGAGCGTGGCTTGTTCATATGGATTGGTGTACCAGTTTTCGAACACGTCTTGTTCGAGCACGCCTGCAGGTTTTTGGATATGAGAGGTGATGAGGGTGAGGTTCTCCAGATTCATGAATCCGTACGGTGCGATATGTTTGAGGTTAGCAGGCAGTGTGAGTGAGCGGATGCCATCCAGTTCCACAAATGCCTCTTGTGCAATAGAGTCCACAGAAGCGGGGATGAAGGCGCCGTCGGTAGCCGCTACGATGGTATTGTCGGCTGTGCGGATGATGGCGTTGCAGTTGTCTCGGCTGTCGAAGACGGTGTTGGCAGGGTTGACGGTCAGTTTAGCGATATTGGTTCCTAACAAAGCCGATCCTTCGATCTCAATGACCCCTGCAGGGATCTCCAGTGCACGGAGCGGGCAGCCGCGGAAGAGGCGGTTGTTCAATACCTGCAACGATGCCGGTAGGTGGATTTCCGTCAAGGCTTCGCAACCCGCGAAAGCACCAGGGCCGATGTAGATCACTTCGTCGGGGATGATGATGGTCCGCAGGGCAACGCAGCCGAAGAAGATACGGTCCTGAATAGCCGTGGTACCTTGGGCAAAGGTCACTTTGGTGAGGTTCGCGTTATCCTGGAAAGCGGCGTCGCTGTCAAGCCAATTGGAGGACGAAGCGGGAATAACGACCTCTTTGAGTCCCGTACGGGCAAAAGCGAGCCAACCTACTTTTTCCACCGATTCAGGGATGTCAAGCGAGAATAGTTTGTCCGTATATTCGAAGGCTTCCGTGCCTATATACTTGACAGTACTTGGTATGGTCAGACTGCTGAGGTTGGACGCACCTCGGAAGCAGTAGTCGCCGATGGCTTCTACTGCGTAGGTGAGAGGTTGATAAGCGCTACTCTCCTTTCTGCCGGAATAGTGTTCTGTCCCTCCATCATTCCAATGGTAGAAGGTTACAGAATCGGGGATAACGATAGAGGATTGTTTGTACGGGAATTCGGAGCTCCACTGGCTGACGTAGCTTCCGTCGGGATTGAGATACCATACTTGCGGCATTACGACAGCGAGGTATTTTCTGTCTGCATCCAGCTCGTCCTGCCATACCTTGTAATACAAACCGTCCTCGTAAAAATCGATGTAGCTGGAAACGAAGACGATGCCATAGCGTTGCATATCGTCCATTTCCTGTATGTTGAAGCGTCCCCAAAAGGAGTGTGCCTGATAGGTGCTTTCAAGACCTTCGGGAACGTAGAGGTTGATCTGCGAAGCGTCGGGTTGCGGGGTGTCCTCGTCGAGGAAAGCGAAGGTGCGCAGACCGGGTTCCAGCAGGGAAGCCTTGTTGATTTGAACAGACTGCAAGTTGCGGCAGTAGGGACAGAAAGCCAACGGGAGCTCCGTTACCTTTTCGCCGATGACGACCGTTTGCACCGCATTCCAAGTATGGAAAACAGGACTGGGGTAGTTTTCTGTAGTTATTTGCTCCACATTACGTCCTAAATACAAGTATGTACAACTATACGCTAACTCTTGGAAGGAAAATTCTTCGCCTGCATCACCTTGACTAAAGCGGAAATAAATAGGCTCCTCGCCGTCTTCTATTTTCAATTCAGTCACGTTGGGGCTACGAGACAAGAGGTTCAGACCCAGCGTACGGACGGTCTTCGGAATAGTGATACCTGTCAGGTAGTTACACCATATAAAAGCGAGATCTCCGATAGCGGTTACGGTGTAGTCGGCATAATCTTCTCCGCTACCCGCCCAAATGCTCTCGGGGATGATAAGTCTTCCGGCATAGGTGTCTTGTGCAATGCCGCCTGTTTCGCTGAGCGCGTAGGTGACGGTTGCCGTGTGG
>JAFSLP010000015.1 GCA_017448345.1 Paludibacteraceae bacterium
TAGTGTTGTTTTACGGCAGACAAATGTACAAAAAATATGTCAAAGAACCAAATGTATAATAAAAATTTTAAACGTTTAACAACTCAAAAGTGTAAACGATCTCGTGATACAAAAGTGTAAACGATCTCGTGATACACGGCAGTTAAGTACTATGTAATTCGGACTCATTTTTGAAAAACCGGCACTTTACCGCCCTAATGCCCACCTGATACCATCCTCCTGAAATTGACGGATTGGGCGGAAGATGTGTTTTCTATACGCAAAAGAGTATCTATTCAATAAACATTATGTGCCAAAAATGTGTAAATATCACAATATTTAGTACCAAAAATGTGTAAAATTACACAATATTAGCGCTTGTATTTGTATAATGTCAGCAAGCCGGGCATTCCTCTTTCGGCTTATCGTGAGTTATCTGCGTTTAAGGTATATGCTTTGGATTGCGGCCTATTACGTCGTTTGGCACGATTAGCTCCGGAAGTGGTGTTATCCGGCAATACGGAGTACAAAGAGTTTCGTGGAGCGATGGCGGAGAATATGGTTTTACAAGCATTAGTACCTCTACTGAACGGTGTACCGTATTATTGGACGAGTGGCAATCAGGCTGAGATAGAATTCTTGGTGGAACATATTGACCAAGTTATTCCCATAGAGGTAAAATCTGCCACACGCATTAGCGGTGGAAGTCTCGCCTCCTATACAAACCGCTATAATCCGTCTCTCCGCATACGTTTTTCCATGAACAATCTGCAATATAACGGCGGCTTGTTCAGTATTCCACTTCCGTTGGCAGATTGGATTATGAAATTGTTAAATTGTCTTACCACCCAACCCTAAAAGTGCAGACAATACTATTCGGGTACCATTGCGTACCACTACGCAGAGTGCAAGGTGTGGTAAACAAAAAGAGCTCGCAGTCCTGCGAGCCTTTTTGTTGTAAGAACGGCTCCGCCAAACATGGCGGATGGCGCATTGTTACTTGTCAGCTTTCTTCTTCGCTTGGTCAACGATAGCTTTGAAAGCAGCGGGTTGATTCATAGCGAGGTCTGCAAGCACCTTGCGGTTGATGACGATACCTGCTTTCTTGAGGCAGCCCATCAACTGGCTGTAACTCAGTCCCTCGAGACGAGCGGCAGCGTTGATACGCTGAATCCAGAGAGCGCGGAAGGTACGTTTTTTGTTCTTACGGTCGCGGTAAGCGTACTGCAAACCTTTCTCCCATGTGTTCTTTGCTACGGTCCATACATTAGCACGACCACCAAAGTTACCACGGGTGAGCGACATGATCTTCTTGCGACGGTTGCGCGAAGCAACGTGATTTACTGATCTTGGCATTTCTCTTGTCCTTTCACTTTAATGGTTAGTACTTAACGAAGCAACAGCATTTCGCGAACGGAACGCAGGTTCGTCTGATCTACGAGCGCAACATGGGTGAGGTTGCGTTTTTGCTTTTTAGTCTTCTTCGTCAGAATGTGACTTTTGTAAGCGTGCTTACGCTTGATTTTACCGGTTCCGGTAAGCGTGAAACGCTTTTTAGCACCGGAGTTCGTTTTTACCTTTGGCATTTTGTAATAAATATTTAATTGTTAATAATACGTCCGACAGGCAGCAGGGCGCACACGGCGCCGGTTAAAGGTAAGCCTTCGGGCGGTTTTTATGTCGTTGTCATGAAACGATGCGCGATTTGATATCGGCTTGCTTCTGACATTCCCTCGTAGTTATCCCCTCTCGATTCTGTCCCGATAGTGTCTCGCCAGTCTGATTTGGCTATCTTACTTCTGGCTCTTTGGACTGAGGAAGAGGATCATGCGTTTCCCCTCCAGCGTCGGCACATTGTCCGGTCTGCCGTACTCGGCAAGGTCATTAGCAAAGCGTGCCAAGAGGAGTTCTCCCTGCTCTTTGAAGACGATGGAGCGTCCGCGGAAGAAGACATAGGATTTGACCTTGTTTCCGTCCTTGAGGAACTCGATGGCATGTTTGAGCTTGAAGTTGTAATCATGGTCATCCGTCTGCGGACCGAAACGGATTTCCTTGACCTCCTGCTTCTTCTGGTTAGCCTTCGCCTCTTTCTGTTTTTTCTTCTGCGCGTAGAGGAACTTCTGGTAATCAATAATACGGCAGACCGGCGGATTCGCTGTAGCCGCAATCTCGACGAGGTCGAGGTTTTGCTCATCAGCCATCTTCATAGCCTGCTGAAACGAGTAGATGCCCTGCTCTACATTGTCGCCTACAAGGCGCACTTGCTGAACCCCACGTATCTTGTCGTTAATACGATGCGGGTCCTCTTTGATAACTCGACCACCGCGTGGCCGTTGAGGAATAGTTGCTATAGTTTTAGCTTTTAGTAGAAAGTAGAAAGTCGAAAGTCAAAAGCTTCCGTACATTCCCTTTCATGATTAATAATACGCTTTCCGTGCGGGCACACAAAGCCCTACCATCGAAAAAGCGGCGCAAAGGTACAACTTTTTATTGACATGTGCAAGAAAATCGTATTTTTTTTAACTTTTTTTTGTATTTATTTGCGCGCGTGAAATATTTTTTGTAACTTTGCACGCTTTTTTGAGTAAATACGGCTCGTTAGGGTCACAATCCAAGAGCCGGCACAAGACCTTGAATCCATATCATAAACAAATAGAGAGATGAAAAAGAGTATTTTAAGTTTGACCGTAGTGGTCGCAATGTTGTTAATCGGTTGTAAAGAACGGGCTTATATCGACGGCCCGGGCGATAACTCGCACAACATCACGCAGGACTCTATACCCGTGGAGCCGGATCCGGAGCCGTCAGCTGACCCGGAGGGCGTGGATATACCCGATGGCACTATTGATGTGAACGAGGCGGTCCGTCTGACCAAGAAACTGTACGCCGGACAGGTATCGGCACAGAAATATTTCATCAAGGGATGGGTGAAGGGTTTCAACCGTGGAGACAGCTTTGACAACGACTTCCCCAGATATGGAAACGATTTCGTATATCTGAGCGCCCGTCAGGACGGCGAGGGTCCGAAGCAGTTCTACGCCTACCGTCTGCTGGGCAAGTTCGGCGCCAAGCTGCCGGATCTGGACTGTGTGAAAGAGGGTGATTTCATTGTCATCAGCTGCTATCTGACCAACTTCAACGGCATCTACGAGTCATCCGGTGCATGCTTCACCTATGCCTCGAACAACGCGCATTTCAACGAGGTGTACCCTGCTTTCCCGGGCTGCCCTGTTCCCGGAGAAGGGGAGATAAGCGTGACCGAGGCGGAGAAGATAGCGCTGACGCTGGAGTCAAGAGCCACCACTACAGAGACATACAAAATCCGCGGCGTGGTGACCGATATCACGGATACTTCGCTCTCGTCGTACGGTAACCTGACGTTTAACATCTCGGACGGTCTGTCATACGCCACCTGCTACCGTATCTTGGGAAAGGCGAACGGCAAGTTCACCAACCTCAACCAAGTGCAGAAAGGCGACACCGTGCTTATCAACGCGAAGATTCAGAACTACAACGGCACCTGCGAGCCCGTACAAGGCTATGTAGAGGAGTCCACCAATCCGAACTTTTGAGAAATAAAACAAAATTAATAAAATAACAGAAAATGGCAAGTTTACAAAAAATCAGAAATCATGGCGCCCTGCTGATTGCTATCGTGGGTCTCGCCATGTTGGCATTCATCCTCGGAGACTTTTTGAACTCCGGTAGTAGTTTCTTTAACCGCAGCCGCGAAAACGTAGGCGTGATAGAAGGACAGAAGATCCACTACACGGAGTATGAGGCAGCCAAAGAACAATTGACAGAAGTGTACAAAATCGAGACCGGTCGTTCGGATTTTGACGAGGACACGCACACACAAATCCGCAATCAGGTATGGAACATGATGATGATGGACTATACCCTGCGCGCACAGGCAAAGGCAATCGGCATGGACATCACGGCTGACGAGCTGAGCGAACTGTGCATCGGCGATAATGTGCACCAGATTATCCGCAGCCGCCGTGCGTTTATGGACGAGAACGGCCAGTTCAGCCGCGACGCAGTAGTCAACCTGCTGCAAGCCATCAACCAAGAGGGCGAAGATGCCGAGCAGAACGCCAACCTCAAACAGGCAAAAGACTACTGGATGTACTGGGAGAAAGCGGTCCGTATCAGCTATATGCAGGAGAAATACACCGCCCTGCTGCAGCATCTGTTCAAAGCCAACTCGCTGGACGCAGAGTACGCTTTCAACGGCCGTCAGAACGGCGTGAGCGCAGAGTATGTGATGCAGCCGTACTATGCGGTAGCGGACAGCCTTGTCAAGGTAAGCGACAGCGACATTCGCAAACTCTACAAGCAGCACAAACAGCAGTATAAACAGACCCCTAACCGCGCTATCGAATATGTGGCGTTTGACATCAAACCGTCGGAGGACGATTTCAAAGCGGCACAGGAGCTGCTTGCCGGTCTGCAGGAGGAGTTCAAGACCGCAGAGGATGTGAGCCTTGTGGTGAACACCAATTCCGACATCATGTATGACGGACGCGACTACTCGGAAGAGACCGTTCCGGCTCAATACAAAGACTTCGCCTTCGCCAAAGGTGCCAAAGCAGGCGACTGCACGGAGATTCTCTTTGAGAACAACACCTACTCGATGGCGCGCCTGATGCAGACGGGTTATTCCCTGCCCGACTCCGTCGAGCTGAAAGCTATCGTGGAAGGCGGCGAGGATCAGGAACTGGGCTGGTTCAAAGCCACCGACCTGCCGAAGAATATCGCAGAGCCTGCATTCGCCGGCAAACGCGGGACCCGTTTCACGGTTGCGCAGGGCATGGGCGAGCAGACATACGAAGTGATGGAAGTGGGCAAAGCCACACCGAAAGTGAAACTGGCTATCCTTGCGCGTGAGGTGACTCCGTCCAGCAAGACCTATTCCGTCATCTACAACCAAGCCAAGCAGTTCATCGTAGCCAACAACAGCGCAGAAGCACTGGAGGCTGCCGCACAGGAAGCGGGTCTGACCGTCGTGCCGCAATACAACCTCACGGAGACCACCGACAAGGTAGGTCAGCTCAAATCCAGCCGTCCTATCGTCCGTTGGGCGTTCGAGGCGAAAGAAGGTCAGGTGTCGGATGTCTTCGAGTGCGGACAGCAGTTCATCGTGGCTGCTCTGACCGAGGTCAACGACGGCGAATACCGTCCGCTGGATGCCGTTCGCGCCGAACTGACATATGAGGCTACCAACAATGCCAAGGCGGAGTATATCAAGAAACAGCTCAAAGGTGTCACTACCCTTGAAGCCGCTGCCGAGGCGCTGAACCAGAAAGTGCAGAACGTAGAGCGTGTCAGCCTCAGCGACAGCCGTTTCGGCAATGCCGGCATGGAGCCTGCCGTCATCGGAAAGGTGCTGGCTATAGGCGAGAACGAAGTGAGCGAACCGGTGCAGGGCAAAACGGGAGTCTTCATGGTCAAGAGAGGCGCTGCCAACAACGCTGCCGAGAGTGCTTTCAATGCAGAGAGCGAGAAAGCACAACTCGCTTCCCGGTTCAGCTATCTGCCTTATCAGGCGCTCCAGATTGTGGAAGACAAGGCGGAGGTGACCGACAACCGCGCTAACTTCCAATAACACCTGACGCGCGCACGCGTAATATATATAAGGAGGCTGACGCTTAGCCTATGGCTGACAGCAGACATATAAGCCCGTGGTGGTGGGTACCCACTCTGTACTTCACCGAAGGTATCCCCTATTTCTTGGTAAACAGCATCTCTGTGATGCTGTTTGCTAAAATGGGAGTACCCAACGACCAGTTGACATTCTTCACCACGCTGCTCTATTTCCCTTGGTTTCTCAAGGGTCTGTGGAGTCCGTTCGTGGATATTCTGCGGACCAAAAGATGGTGGATCATCGCGATGCAGGCATTGATGACGGTGCTCTGTATCTTGCTGACCATCACGCTCCCCCATCCCTCTGCCGGGCTCATCGCTGCGAAAGAGACATCCGTAGGGCTGTTCCGGTGGACGCTCGTCTTCTTCATCATCGCGGCGTTTGCCTCCGCTACGCATGACATCGCGGCGGACGGCTATTATATGCTGGCGCATGACACGAAAAGTCAGGCGGCATTCATCGGACTGAGGTCCACCTTCTACCGCATCGCGGCGGTGTTCTCGCAAGGGGTGCTGGTGTATATTGCCGGGTACATGGAGAACAAGACCGGCGACATCCCCTTCTCGTGGCAAGTGACGCTGGGTGTGACCTCTGCGCTGATGCTGCTGGTGACGCTCTATCACAGTTTCTTCCTTCCGCGCGCACAAGAGGACGTGCCGCGTGAGGTGCATGATTTCACAGGCGCAGCACGCGAACTGAAGGACTCGTTTGTCACCTTCTTCACCAAACCCGGTGTGGCATTGGCGGTGGCGTTCATGCTCCTGTACCGGCTGAGCGAAGGTTTTCTGGTCAAACTCAGCCAGCCTTTCCTTGTGGACACACGCGAGGTCTTTCTGCGCGACGGACGGATCTTCGGCGGTGGCTTGGCGCTGAGCACCGACATGGTGGGGCTGCTATACGGCACCATCGGTGTCGTCTGCCTGCTGCTGGGAGGTATCTTGGGCGGTATCTATATCAGCCGAAAAGGGCTCAAACGCTCGCTCTGGCTGATGGCGGCTGCCCTGACACTGCCCAGCTTCGTCTATTGCTACCTCAGCATGGCGCAGCCGCAGTCGCTATGGCTCATCGGTACGGCTGTCAGTTTCGAGCAGTTCGGATACGGCTTCGGTTTCACGGCATATATGATGTATATGATGCATTTCTCCGAAGGCGCGTACAAGACCTCGCATTATGCCATCTGCACCGCCTTCATGGCATTGTCAATGATGATTCCGGGCTTCGTCGCCGGTGCGCTGGAGATGGCGGTAGGCTATTCGGCGTTCTTCTGGATTGCCAATGCTTGCAGCCTCACCACCTTCATCGTCACTTGGTTTGTTTACAAAAAACTTGATAACTAACAGACTGGTCAACTGGTCAACTAACCAACTATAAGAAAAATACTATTCAATGAACCTGAAACGTCTTATTCCGGACACTATCACGTGCTGCAATCTGCTCTGCGGCAGTATAGCCGTTTTCCTTGCTACGCAAGGCGCTTTCATTGCAGCTTTCTGCTTTATCTTGGGCGGCGCTTTCTTCGATTTCTTCGACGGAATGAGTGCGCGCCTGCTCAAAGCGCCCAGTCCGATAGGCATACAGCTGGACTCTCTGGCGGATGATATCACCTTCGGTCTGGCTCCGGCGATGATGCTTTTCTGCTATCTGCGTCCTATCCTCGGATGGTGGGCGTTACTGGCGTTGCTCATGGCGGCGTTCTCTGCCATACGCCTTGCCAAATTCAACGTGGACGAACGGCAGCATGACTCGTTCATCGGGCTCGCCACACCGGCTAACGCCATCTTCTGGGGAGGCATATGCTGCATGCCCTATGCAATGCTTGCGTACGACTGGATGGCATGGGTCCTCATCGGCTTGGCTATGGTCAGCTGCTGGCTGCTGAATGCGGAGATACCGTTCTTCAGTTTCAAAGCCTTCGGCAGGGAGAAAGTGGTCATCATCGGCTTCTTGGCGGGATGCGTGGTGCTCCTCGGCTTCTGTATCGCCAAAGCCGTGACTACCGGACATGTCTGTTTCGCTCTCTTCAGCGGTACTGCCTGTGTCCTCTGGTATGTGGCGCTGAATCTGCTCTTGGCTTGCATGCCTAAGAAATGACGGGCATGCATACAGGAGACATAAAACATACGATTAGCAAAATGGGTGGCACCGTGTAAGTACCGGTGAAACGAATACCCTTGCGCTACCCGGAGCGTCCTCCCGATGAAACGGGAGGAGCGGCCTCCGCCTAGAAGGGCTACCCTTGCGCTACCTTTGCGCTACCTTTGCGCTACCCCGGAGCGTTCTCCCGGTGAAGCGGGAGAAGCGGTCTCCGCCTGAGAGGGCAATGAATCGTATACCCTTGCTATACCCTTGCTATACCCCGGAGCGTTCTCCCGGTGAAGCGGGAGAAGCGGCATCCGCCTAAGAGGGCAATGAATCGTATACCCTTGCTATACCCTTGCTATACCCTTAGGCACCCTTTGAATAAAAGAAATACAAACAAATTAGCACCATACAGCCATGAAACGTCATCTTCTCCTTTGTACATTGTTTTTTGTCCCTTTGTACATGCTTGCCGGGACCTATACCATTGTCTTCAACAGCGGCAATGCCGACTCCAGTTCGCAGACATCGGACCTCAACAGCATCGTCTTCTCTGCTACGGCTAACTGCGCGGACCGCGTGATAACCGCCAATAAGATCTACCGTGCCAAAGAGGGCTTCGGCATCAAAGGCGGCACGGCTTCCGCCAAGGGGGAACTGACAATAGGGCTGGATGACACCTACCGGATTACTTCGATGACCGTCTTTGCCGCCAGTTTCGCCACGGACTCCGCCAAGTCCGCCGGTATCGATGTATGCGGAACGCACATAGACTGGGAGACAGGTCATAAAACACTCATCCGTCCCTACACGATAACCCTCAACGGGAACCTGAACAGTATCTCTATCCAAGCTACGAACGCCAAAAACAACCGCTGGTACGTGCAGAAGATCGAGTTCGAGGCGGAAGACCCGCATCCCGCACAGGCGGCGATAGAGATGCAGTACGCCAAGATGGACTTCGGTGCCGTGCGCTGGGAGAGTGAGGAGGAGCCGCTCGAAGATGTGCTCAACCTTGACATCACCGGCAGAAACGTGGTGGGAGACATCCGTCTCTCGCTGCAGTCAGGCAAGACATTCACGCTCACAGAGACATCCCTCCCTGCCGCAGGCGGAGAAGTGGGTATCTACTACAGCGTCACCTATAAGGAGGTAACCAAAGCCTTCCCCATCGAAGACGTGCTGATAGCCAAAGCCAAAGGCTCGGATAATATCGAGCGCACGCGCGAACTGCCTGTCGTGCTGACCGTGGTGCCGCCGGGGGCGGGCGCAAGCACCTTCGATTTGGACACCACAAGGATGGCAATCGGAGCCATGCCCGGCAGGTATTACCAATATGCACAATGCACTGCCGACTCCACACTCAAGAACCACCTCGGCTATATCATCTGCACCGGCAGACGCTACCGATACGGCAGCGGCACAAGAAAGACATGGGATGCGTTCTTCCACACCGACCGGGACACACTGACCAACCGCGTGCTGGATATGTATTCCGACAACATACGCTATTTTGACCCCGGGAAACCCACTGCCAGCGTACCGGAATTCGATATCGAACACATGCTGCCCAAGAGCTGGTGGGGCGGCAATGTCAACCCTGCCTATTGCGATCTCTTCCATCTCGTGCCGGCGGATTATTCCGCCAACCGCAGTAAGTCCAACCATGCACCGGGCATCCCTGCCGACAGCACCTTCAATAACGGTTCCTTCGTCACTGGAAGCGGAGAAGCCTACGGACTGACACGCGTCTTCTGTCCGGCGGATGAATACAAAGGAGACTTCGCACGCGCCTATTTCTATATTGCTGCATGTTATGGCGACAGCCTCACATGGCTCACTACAGGAGAACCCGGTATTGCCATGACCAACGACGGATGGCAGGAGTTCCGCCCGTGGCTCCGCGACATCCTCCTGCAATGGCACCGCATGGACCCCGTGAGCGAGAAAGAGAAGAAAAGAGCCATCGAGGTCAACAGGATACAGGGCAACCGCAATCCCTTCATCGACTACCCCGATCTGGTGGAATATATCTGGGGCGACAAACAGGGGCAACCGGTCGATTTCTATGCCCTGCCGCAGACCTTCGGAGACGACTATGACGAGCATCAGGCGCTTTTCGCGCCCGATGATGACTCGCCCGCTGCACAGAAGACTTTTCGCAACGGAATGATTGTCATCCTACGGAATGCGTCAATTTATACCACATTGGGGCAACGTCTGTACTAAATGTGTCAATTATTACACATTTTTCGCTGATTTGTGCACGCGCGCGTGAGAAATTATTTGTACCTTTGCACCCGAATTAGTTTCTGCCCGCAGGCATACAGACAAGAAATCATTTAACTAACATCCTATATGAAGAAACAACTATTTACATGGGCAATGACGTTGGGACTTCTGTTCCCTTCGTCCTTGTTTGCGCAAAGTACCGAAGGTACCGATTTCTGGGTAACCCTTATGCGTGGTGACGAACGGAACTACGACGAGTTGTCACTCACTTTCTCTGCTAACCAAGCCACCAATGTACGTGTACAGAACGTCACTACGGGATTGGATACGGTTCTGAGCGTTAAGGACAATGACATCCAGCGTCTCTCGCTGAATGAGTTTGAGAGCAGCTGCTACGTGACGGACTGGGAGGCGGAAACTCCTGTCTATCGCGCGTTGCACGTCACCTCGGAGAAACCTGTCTCCCTCATTGCGGCTAACTATAAAGACAAATCCTTTGACGTAGCGGCTATCCTGCCTACCAAAGCTCTCAAAAGCGAATACCGCATCCAATGCTATACCCCGTACGCACACGCCGATACCGAGCAGGGTTCGCAGTTCGCTATCATCGCTGCGGATGACAACGTGGTGGTGGACTACACGCTCACCGAAGGGACTTCCACCGGCAAGAGCGCCAATGTGGAATACACCACCGACACATTGAAACGCGGACAAGTGTACTATGTCTGGAGCGGGTCCAATCAGGGACGCGACTTCACCGGCTCCGTCGTAAAAGCCAGAGACGGCAAAAAGATTGCTGTCTTCAATGGCAACTCGCATACCAATATCGGTAAGGTCCGTGACCGCGACCACGTCTTCTCACAGGCGATGCCAATCAACTATTGGGGAAAGCGTTTTGCTATCACGTCGTCGCTTACCACCATTGATAACCAGACCGGCTATTGGGAGCGCATCGACAAAGTGCGTGTGCAAGCCGTCTTGGACAGCACCGTGGTCATCATTGACGGAGACACCGTGCATACGTTTGATTTTGCTACCAATCCCAAGCATTACTATGAGTTCGACTTCGGAGCCAAAGACCAGATGACAGGCTATAGCGGAGACGGACACGATTATTTTGAAGGCGCCAGCCATTATATCCAGACCTCCTGCCCCTGCGCTGTGCACCTCTTCATGACCAGTGACCGCTATGACCATGACAAAGTCAAAGGAGTCAACGAGAAATACTGCAACGGTGACCCGTCAGAGATATGGGTCAATCCTATCGAGCAAAAGATTAAAGAACTGACCTTCGGCACTTTCCAGACCAGACAGGTGCAGGACCATTTCATCAATATCGTCACTTCGGCAGATAATGTCAACAGTGTGGAACTGGACGGATTGAATATCGCAGACCGGTTCCAACCGCTTAATGGCAATGACGAATATATGTTCGCACGCATATCCGGCGTAGAGGACAAAGCACACACGCTCACTTCTGACTCCGGTTTTATCGCACATGTCTATGGCTTCGGAGAGAAGGAGAGTTACGGCTACCCTGCCGGAGGAAACACGCGCGACCTGACTGCGGCTATTACCATCAACGGAGAGGAATACCATGCCAATAGTACCAACCGGATTTGCGGCAAGGACACCGTGGTCTTCGGTTGCGAACTCAACTATGAATACGACAGCATCTACTGGAATTTTGGCGACGGAGCAGACACTCTGGCTGTCTCCATTGATTCAGTGGAGCATTACTATAGCCTCGGGAAAGTCTATAACGCATACGTGCTTATCTACCGCACATCAGGAGAAGACGACGGCTGTCTTATCTCCGGCACTACCGACTACGACAGTATTGCGTTCCATGTCAATATCGGTAAATATGAGTTCTCTATCGGAAATGCCGAGATCCCCTGTCCTGTAAACGGGGTGCAGGCTCCCGGCAAGATTCCTTATACCAGTACGGTGGACCTGACCGGCAGCAACGTGACCGTGGACTTCGACCAAGCGGCTCAAGATGCCGGATTTACCAAGAGTGCCATTTCCATCAAACCTACCCATTTCGAGCTGGATATCAACGGCACGAACGCTGAACCCGGTGTGCTGTACGGCATCCACATAGAGATTAACTCGGAGTGCGGTGACAAGGATACCGTGTTGTTCTTCGAAATGCCTGTCGGCAATGATGTGATTGAGCAACGTTATGACAACGTACTTGGTCTCCTCAAAGACCACCCGTCACTCAAAGGCACACTCAGCGACTTCCAATGGTATCGCACCAGCGATAGTACGGCGGTAGAAGGACAGGTTTCTTCTAACTTGAACATGTATGACCTCCCTTCCGAGGACTTCAAGAACGATGCCTTCTTTGTATGTTACACCATTAACAAAGGTCTTGCTGACGAGCACCGCAACTGCGCTTGTGCAAAGAGTTTCGGAGAAGGAACGGTTACCGGACACCTGTTCGACGCCAACCCGGAGGGGCTGGTCATCTCGGCTACACAGACGATTGCCGGAGACAGAATCTTCGTCAATGCCGACTGGAACGGCAAGACCGGGCAGGACGAAGACTACTGCTACGCGCAGTGGATTGACGCCGGAGGACATGTCTATGCCACCTACAAGGGCATACCCGACGGCGGATGTACTATCCCTACGCCTGCCGTCACAGAACCCACGCTTTACCTCCTCCGCGTCGTTACCGGCAGAGGCAGCAGAAGCTTCAAATTCATCATTCAATAACCCTAATATAGGAGAACACGGATATGACAAACATCTTTCATAACATACTGATCGCAAGTGTTGTTCTTAGTCTGACTTGCACCCCTGTACTCGTTTCCGCTATGCCGGAACCCGCTCCTGCTGCGCAAACCGACAAACAGAAAGCCGCTGCCGCCAAGGCGAAAGAGGCGGAGAAGAAGAAGAAAGAAGCAGAGAAAGCCAAAGCCGCTAAGGAGAAAGAAAAAGCCAAAGCCGCTGCCGCCAAAGAGAAAGAGAAGGCGAAAGCCGCCAAGGAGAAAGAGAAAGCCGCTGCTGCCAAGGCGAAAGAGAACGAGAAGAAAAAAGCGGAGGCTGCCAAAGCCAACGAGAAAGCACAGGCGCAGCGCGAGAAAGAAGCTGCCGAACGCGCCAAGATAGCCGCTGAACGCGAAGAAGCCAAAGCCAAGAAAGAGGCGGAAGCGCAGGCGAAAGAAGAGAAAGCCATCCGCGACTACGAGAAATATCAGGAGAGTCTGGAGAACCCCAAGACCGAAGTCATCTCGTATGTCAACCTCGGCGCACGACTGGGCTATGCTGCCATGATGGACAGATTCGGCAGCAACACCTATCTCGGAGCCGGTACGCTCAACCGGTCCAACGCACTACAGCAACTCAAAGGAGGAGCAGGCGTGGGTATTGACGCTACCTATGGGCTGGAGTACGGACATTTCCGCTTTGAGACAGGTCTGGACTTCCGCTTCCTTAACTCCGCTTCCGCCTACGGATTCAATGCAACGCGTACGGATGTAAACTATCCGGGCACCAAATATCTCTATCTCTTTGACAACCTGAATGAGACGCGCAACATGTTCGAGATAGGCGTGCCGGTGATGTTCGGTGCGCAGTTTGACCGTTATTATTTCCTCTTGGGTGCCAAGATTCACTACGGCATCCCGTTGGGTTACAGCCAGAAAGGCAAATATGACATCGTCGTCAACGACCCCTCGCTGCTGGAGCCTTACGGCATGGGTATCCATGACATCAACGGACAGACCAATGCCAAGATTCAGTTCGCGCAACCGGATGTCAGTCTGGCGGCGGAAGTAGGTGTGGATCTGGATGAGTGGCTGCAACAGTCTCCGGACCCCAAGAAGAAAAAACAACAGACCAAACCCGGACAACGGCTGCCCTTCGGACGCGAGCATATCCACTACCGCGCTGCACTCTTTGCCGAATACGGCGTGCTGAACACCAATAGCACACCGGCTGCCCTGCCTGTCGGGTTTGCAGCCGACGCAGTGGAGGTGCAGCACACCAACACGCTGCTTGCTTGGGGCGGAGACACTAAACTCAACAACCTCTTTGTGGGTGCCAAGTTCATCGTCCAGTTCGAGATTCCGGGTAAGAAAGAGCGCCCTGTGCCGCCGCCTCCTGCATATGCTATGTACAGCATCGTCGATGCGGAGACCAACCAGCCCCTGCCGCTGGCTTTCGTAGAGACGCATAACGCAGAGACGGGCAAAGTCACCCTCCGCGAGAAACAGATTACGCCGAAAGGGTTCCGCCAGAAATGTGCACTGGGTTCCTTCGTTGCCGAAGCCAGAGCGGAAGGGTATTACAACACCTCCTTCCCCTTTGAGATTGAGGAAGTGGGCACCACGGAATATGTCACCATCGCGCTCCGCCATCGTCCTGTCCTGCGCGTGCGCGTGACTAATAAGGAGACCGGACTCGTCGTTCCGGCTTCCGTGCAGGTCCGCAAACGCAACACCACAGAGACAGCTTACACGCTGGCTACCGACTCCGTCAACGGAGCTGCAAGCATGATGCTGGAGGAAGGACCGCAATACACTATCCATATCGCACAGATAGGATATGACACACTGGATATGGAGATTGCCAACATCGGTGACTCTATGAACATCCAGCTCTCGCCGGTGAAGAAAGGCGAAGTCTTTGTGGTGCGCAACCTCTTCTTCGCTACCAACAAGACACGTATCCTTCCTACTTCGGAGGAAGCGCTGAATGACCTCTATATGTATCTGGCGCGTAACCCGCAGGTACGTATCAAGATTATCGGTCATACGGATAATGTCGGCAAGGATGCTGCCAACCAGAAACTGTCCGAAGGACGTGCCGAAGCCGTGATGAAAGACCTCATCGAGCGCGGCTTGACTGCCGACCGCCTCCAAGCCGAAGGTCGCGGTGAGACACAGCCCATCGACACCAACGAAACACCGGAAGGCCGCCAGAATAACCGCCGTGTAGAGATTGAAATCCTGTAAATAAACCACCTTTTCCTGCTTGGAAGAATGAACTTCTTCCGAGTGGTAAAATTGGACATTTCCACGGGACCATCACGGGACCATCTTCCGAGAAGAGACCAATATAGAACATTTGAAGAAACAATAATTATATATGAAAAAGCATTTTAAATTAGTATTGTTTGTAGTGTTGTTCGCATGCACCACCCTTCCCGCTTGGGGACAAGCATCCACTGAAGGCTCTGACTTTTGGGTCACTTTCTTGCAGGCTGATCAAGACAATAACAACCCCTTAAAATTGGAACTCACAATTACGTCAAGGACAAACTGTAACGTAACTATTGAGAATCCCTTTACCACATATAGCCAGACAGAGAAAGTGACAGCAGCCCAAAGCAAAACGATAAAACTCTACGAGGGGGATGTACGTGCTCAGACTGCCCGAACAGCCATGAATAGAGACGGTAAAGTGTGCTATGCAGTTAACTCTGAGCAAATTGACCAATGTGCATTGCATGTCACGGCTAAAGACGATGCAGGAAAACCCGTAAAGATTTCATTATTTGCGTCCAACTACAAAAAGGCTACTTTTGATGCGACCAACGTCCTGCCAACCGCTTCGCTAATGGATGAGTATATTGTGCAAACATATACTCCATCCGATCACGGTGGAGTAGATGAGACACAAGGTTCACATTTTGCTATCATTGCAGCAGAAGACGGAGTGGTAGTTGATTATTGGCCTACGGTGGCTACAACAGGTCATGCAGCCAACACTCAGGTTACCACACCGACACTGAACAAAGGACAAGTGTGGTATGTTTGGACAGGAAAGAAAGATGGTGAAGCAGGAGATTTATCTGGAACACGTGTGATAGCGCGAGATGGAAAAAAGATTGCTGTTTTTCAGGGATGTCCTCACACCAATATCCCTTATCAAATCAAGCAACGTGACCATATTTTCTCGCAAGCAATGCCTACGGACTATTGGGGAAGTCGATTTGTACTTACAGCATCTAAAGAGCGTAAAAAAGATATTATACGCGTTTTAGCACTATATGATGATACCCAAGTCTTTATCAACGGAGAGCTTGTTCACACCTTTAACTTTAATACGACCCCCAAGCAATATTATGAGTTTGTGATCGGTGAAAATGGAGACTACGCTGAGGATGGCAGTTGCTACCTCACGACCTCATGTCCCTGCGCAGTGCACCTTTTTATGGCTTCACAAAATTTTGATCAAGTTAGCAATGGAGACCCCGCTATGCTATGGGTGAACCCTATTGAGCAACGTATTGATCAGATTTCTTTTGCAACTTATAATAGTTCGAATGGTACCACCCAGCACTTTACTAATATCGTAACGGACAAACCCGAGTTGATGACACTAGATGGTAATTCTATTGCTTCGGAATTCAAGAGAGTAAACGGAACTCCAGATTTCGCAAACTACTCATACGCACAATTATCGCTCGGCACGAATGCCACATCACATACCCTCAAGAGTGATGGTAGTACTTTCATTGCTCATGTGTATGGCTTTACCGACAACGAATCATATGGATACTCAGCAGGTTCTGCTACCGTAGGACGCCAGATTTCTGTTAATAATGTTTCCTTTGAAAGTGGAGAAAAAGCCAAAGGCTACAATGACGCACCCACATTCTGTGCGGAAGATTCTTTACTTTTTGACCTTCGTGATGCATCAGGGAGCATCTACCGCATAGTTCTTGATTTTGGAGATGGTACGAGCAAAGACACTGCCAAAGTTTCAAGTGGGGCAAGTGAAGGAGAGCCAGAACCATTCTTAGTTTCCATTAAGCATGCCTATCCTACACCGGGATGGTACGACGCGAGAGCTATCGTCTATGGCGAAGAGTTCTGCACACAACCGGCTTTCTCGGACACAATACCTATTATCTTCCGCGTAATAAAGACGGATACTGTAACCGGTAGTGTGGCGGAACGCATTTGTATCAACCCGGATAGCACATTGGCGGACGGAACCAAACTGACTGCCGAACAGGTAGCAGAATTGCTCGTCAATGGTGAAAATGAAATTGTACCTGTAGGAGAACCGTTGATTGGCGGATGCTATGACACGGTTTTGGTAAACTACCACCCATATGGTCTGGAGACTATCGAAGAGACCACTACGCTGAATCTGGAGATTTTACCGGGAGAAGAGAGTGTGTATTGTCCCGAACTGAAAAGATCGCTGACCTCCTCTGTCGAAGATACGGTGATAACTACAAACGAATATGGTTGCAACAACTATCACCCGTATCTTGTCAAGGTAAAAGCCTGCCTCTATATGAACTTGGAGAATGACCCGAAGCTGCTCAGCGTGTGCGAGGGGCAGACGCTGGAAGTCGGATATAAGAAGAGAGGAGATGTGGAAAACGCTCGTCTCATCATCGAGCCGCAAAGCGTAGCATGGTTGGATAACACAAGCACCAACACAACCACAAACGAAGCACCGGTACCTCCTGCCTCAGAAGATATGACAGTGCCGAATCCGGTCATTGACCTTGCTTTCAGTTGGACGGACGGCATAGATGACGGAATTATTCATGAGAACCCGGACGGCTCCGGCACCCTTGCCTTGCCGACCCAAACGCTCAAACCGGGTATCTATGACCTCACGTTAGAGTTGACGGACGCTTCGGAGGAATGTCTCAATACGGATACGTTCCTCACCCGCACCATCACTATCAAATACCCTGAGAGTGTGGTGGTACAGAAGTTCGTCAACGTTTTGGCGGTGCTCAACGCGCAGTACAACGGCGGATATGAGTTTGTCGGCTTCCAGTGGTACAAGAACGGCGAGATACTCCCCGGAGAGACCGGTGCCGTGTACCACACCATCGCGCCGTTCTCTGTAGGAGACACCTACTCTGTAGAACTGACCGACGCTGCCGGCAACAAACTGCCCTCGTGCGACTTTGAGATTAAGACGGAGCCTGGATATAATACCATACAGGAGGAAGGCGAAGAGGAGCCTGCGCAGAAACTGATTCAGAACAACCGCATTGTCATCCGCCGCGACGGACAGACATACAACATCTTCGGTCAGAAAGTAAGGTAATCACCAACCCGTCAACTAAACGTGCTAAAAAAGAACGCTGTATATCTTACGCTAAGCCTGATGCTTGTCATAGCATTGGGCTTAGCCCTTTTATGCATCCCCAAGGGCGAGTTGCACCTGCTGCTGTGCAACCGTCATACGCCGGTGCGAGACATCTTTTATCGCTACTACACCACCGTAGCGGAATGGTTTCCGTACGTGGTCTGCGTACTGATATTACTCTTCAGCCGCATCGGCGACGGGCTCTTTGCCTCAGCATGCATGATTCTCTCCGCCCTGACCACTCAGCTCTTCAAACACCTCGTCAATGCGCCGAGACCGCTCACATGGTTTGCTCAGAACATGCCGGACGTGCAGCTGCCGCTGGCAGAAGGCGTGCGTATGAACTACTGGTATTCCTTCCCCTCCGGGCACACCACCTCTTTCTTCGCCCTGACACTGGTGCTGAGTATCATCATAACGAAAGAGATTTATAGTATTCGGATTTCCCGGATTTCTCAGATTTCCCGGACTATACGGACTACTCGGACTTACGACTTCCTGCTCATTTTCGTACAAGCAGGATTATTCTTCTTGGCAACCCTCGGTGCCTACAGCCGCATCTACCTCAGCCAGCATTTTGCAGCAGACGTGCTGGCAGGGATACTTGTAGGCGTATTGATTCCCCTCGCCTGCTACACTCTTTTTACTCCGTTGAGAAACAAAAATTGGTATAACTATCGCATTTTTCGCCCCTTCAAGCCCGAAAATGCAAAAAAATGACCCTTGAAGTGCATTTTTTTGCCAAAAAATTTGCACATGTCAAAAAAAAGCAGTACCTTTGCACTCGCTTTTGAGAAATGACGAAATCGTACATCGGAAAAGTGTTCATCGTCAAATCGTAAATTGCAAGGGCGTTTAGCTCAGCTGGTTTAGAGCATCTGCCCTACAAGCAGAGGGTCTGCGGTTCGAATCCGTAAACGCCCACAAAAAAGGAAAGGTCACCAAATGGTGGCCTTTTACTTTTGAAGGTGCTACGGCCTTCTCCCGCAGTCCGGTCTGGGTTCTCCGCCGCTTCGCTCTGTCGATTATTGCAGATAACTGCAATTTTCGAATCCGTAAACGCCCACAACCCGAAAGGGTGAGAGAACATCGATAGATGTTCTTTTTTATGAGCGAATAGGCAAGTACCCTTTCGGGTTGTGCAGGACTCCCCCGAGCAGGGTATAAGGATTACGCAGAAATCCGTAAACGGTGTCCTTCTTTTGTTTCAAATGACCGGGAAATACCCATGTTATCCCATCCTGACGGAATACCATTCCGGTACCATTTCATTACCACTACGCAGGGTGCAAGGTCTATGCGTTCCCGATGGGATGGAAGGGGATAGGAGATTAACAGTATATACTCACGCGGCGAGGATAAGAGCGGTGGCGATGGTATGCGAAGCGGAGCCGAGGATGATGAACACATGCCAGACGGCGTGATAGAAGGGGTGCTCCTCATCCAGACGGAAGAAATAGGTGCCGACGGTATAGAACACACCTTCCGCCAGCACCCACCAGAACGCCGCTCTCGGCATATTACGCCACATAGGCACAAGGATGAGCAGCGCCACCCAGCCCATGACCAGATAGAGTACGAGCGACAGTCCGGGATGCTTGCCCAAAGCAATGAGTTTGCCAGCCACCCCGGCAAGCACACACGCCCAGAGGAAGCCGAAGAGCGTCCACCCTGCCCATCCGCCTACCACGCTGATGCATATGAGCGAATAGGACCCGGCTATCATGGCATAGATACTCACATGGTCAAAGACCCGCAGGCGGCGTTTGACGTCCGGATGGAGTGCTGCATGATAGAGCGTGGAGGAGCCGTACATCAGCAGCGAGCCGAGGATGAAGAGCGCTGTGCCAAGCATTTCCCGCCATCCGTTGCCGTCCGAGAGGGCGAGAGCCGTCAGCGGTACGGCAACAAGCAACGAACACACGAACGCCACGAGATGCGTCCATGTGTTCGCTTTTTCTTCTGCCGGCAGGTATGCAAACATATCAGATGTTGATTACTTTATGCGAGGTGTCGTTTACTTTGACCACATAACCGGAGATGACAGGCAGCGGCATGGTGAACTCCGAGCCGGAAGCCGTCACCGTCCGGACGAGTTTGCCGGAAGAGGTATAGACGGTTATCTTGTCGCCGGAGACGAGTCCTCTGACATACAGCGTGCGGTCGGTGGCAAAGACGACATACTGCCTCTTGCCGTCTGCGCCGGTCTTGGGGAAGCCGCCGATGCGCACCGCGAAACGCGTGTTGTTCGTGCCGGGCTCTATGGACGCCGTGTAGTCCTCCTCCATGAGGTTGGTATAGCGGCGCAGCGCATAGTCGATGAGCCATACATAGCGGTATCCTTCAAAGGCTTCTTTCTCCGGCAGCGAGAAAGTGAAGTCATTTACCATTTGGTCATTTGCCATTTTGTCATTTATTTGGTCATTTTGCGGGACATAGACTCCGAGAGGTATATCCACTTCAGTCGGTGCTGCACCAAGGAGCGAGATACGCGAGAGGCGTTTGCTGTCCAGCAGATACATCTGCGGCGAGAGCATGTTCGCCTGCCATTTCATACCGTCGCGTCCGTAGCTGTATTGCACATTCTTGCCGGCTGCCGAGTCAGGCATGGCGGTGAGGATGTCGCTCTGGCGGCGGGAAGACATCATGCGTACCAACGGACGCGCCTCCCGTTTGTTGCGACCAAAGTACGGCAGATGGAATATCACTTCCTCACGCCCCTTGCGGGTAGCGGTCTGGGTGAAGAAGGCGTTGCCCATGGAGAGCGTAGCGCCTTTGTCCCACGAGCGGGAGGTGTATATCTGGTCGCCGTCGGTCATATAATTACCGGCTCCGTCCATCTGGTAGAACACGTGCGGGATATACATCTGGCGCAGATAATTCCCCTCCAAGAGAATGGTATCCGTCCTGTAGTCCGACACGAGCCACGGCAGACCCTTCATGTTCCATCCCATATCTTCCTGACGGGTGAAATCAAGTGTTGTTCCGTTGCCTGCTATGCGGTGGTCATACTGGGTGAGATAAATCGTCTTGTCCGGTTCGTCTTCCGACTCGGTATAGACATAGTTGGTCTGCGTGGCGAACGCCGTGAACCGCAGCGTGGTGTCCTGCTTGGTGCCGAAATCCATCAGGTACCCTTCTGTCGCCGTTCTGTTGAGCGTGTCAACAGGCAGCCATAGGGATGAGTTCTCCGTCTGGAAGACATAGTCCTTCGCCGAACGCGCGGCACCTGAGTATTGATAGGAACGGAAGTCAACGGGCCGGAGCGTCTGCGCAAGCGAGTCGTTGGAGGACGTGTAGGTGGTGGCGATGACATTTGCCACGGAGTAGTCGTATGGCAGGGCGGTCATGGAGTAACGCTGATTGACAAACTTCTTCTCCACCGCCACATAGTTCATCCGCACGTTATGCCCGTTGCCGAAGAACGATGCGCCGGACTTAAGGAGCATATAACCCGGACGGAAATACATGTCGGCATCTATCTGCTCGAAGTCCTCATCTTGGTATTGCATCGTCATGGCAGAGCTGTCCATGAGATATACCACGGAGCCCGGATGCGGGTAGGCGTTACCGCCATAGTGGTCGAGATAAGCTCTGCGTCTCGTTTCCTCGGTAGCCTGCTCCAGTTCGGACTGGGTATGGAGCGGATTGGTGACAGCCGTTATCTGCACATCCGTACCCGGCTCGACCCGCCATGCCTCAAGGGCACCGAGATCGACGTTTCCGCCGATGCGGCGCGGATTGCCGAGGATATCACGGTCGTGCCCGAAATGGACGGTACTGTCCGCCGTATAGGGGTCGAAGAGTGCAGGCAGCGACTCACGTCCGCTGTTCACCGCCTTGCTATGCTCATGGAGCTGGTATGCCAAAGCAGGCATATTCGTCAGATAAGCAGGCAGGGTGTATGCGTTCGCGGATGTGAGATAGGGCGCAAAGCAATGCAGGCGGCTGATATGCCCCTCTATGTTATTCACCACGGCTCCGGTCTGTGCTTCGGTACTGTCTATGGCGGTATCGGTCAGACGGGACGCTATGACGGTGTTGTTGAGCGCCAAGCCGTGCGCACCTATCCGCACTACCGTCTGTGCCGTGTCGGCATAGAAGAGGGAGTTATAGAGCAGACCGCGCTGTATATCCGCCAGAGGCGCACTGCCGGAGACGATATTACCGGTAAAGAGACAGTTACGCACCGCCGTGAGGCTGTCCGCCAGCACAAGCGGCGAGGTGGTGAAGACACTATCGGGATTGGTGAACACGAATCCATCCAAGAGGAATCCTGTCTTGTAGGGAGCAGCCGCCTCGGTGAGCAGGGTGTTGATACGCGAAGGCTCGGCACCCGGCGCGATCACACCCGGCGTGATAGAGCGGATATAGTTCACATACCGCTGACATTCGTCGTTGGTGAAACGGGGTTGGTCGGAGCTCCGGTCCACAAATGCCGTATCGTTGCAACTCATCGGAATACCACCATAGACATACACGCCATCCCGTGCGATGATGTCGTTGCGCTCGTGCGAGTCGCCGGAGGTCTTGACAAAGACGTATGCCTTGCGCGACTCGCGGTCGTCTGCGGACTTATTGAGATAGGTATATACCGCCGCTACATCGACAGCGTCTTGGAGTTGCCCTTGTCCGAAGGGCGTAGCCCATGAGGAACCGTCTCCTGCGCTATAGGCAGGCAGCGTAGGCTGGACGTACAACACGCGCTGGAGGACTGCCTGACACTCATATGCGCCACGCTCCATGCCCAAGCCCAGCAGACGGGGTTTGGATGCCAGGTCGCTGTCATTGCGCAGAGTGGTGATACCTGTAGACTTGAAGCCGTTGGACCTGCGCCAGTATTTGCCATGCGTAGCCTCGCTGGTGTCGGGGTGCATACGGAAGAAGACACGATTGCGATAGAGCGTCGTATCCGCCATATTCATGGTGCGGATACCGGGGTTAAGCCGGAAATTACGTGCGCGCCGTTCTTCCGGTGTAGAGGCATCCACGTCCGGCTCAACGAATCTCGGACCCTCAAACACATTGCCGTTGTCCGTCACAAGCGGTTCGTTGCGGTAGGTGTCATCGCCAGCGAGGAAGCACGACCAGAAGGCATTGTTGGTCACACGGTCGGCAAGACCCTGTTTGTCCGTATGCTTGTTCCATTTATGCTCAATATATTCGGGGTCCTGACCATCGGCATGCTCACGCAACTCCAGCTGCGTCAGGGTATCGGAAGCCAAGTCGTCCAGCCAGATGAGGGAGTTATGCACCTCGCTATGGTCGGACAAGAGGGTGACATGTCCGTCGTTGAGGGCAAAGGTGGAGTTGACCACAATGACATCGTTCGGCTCGGTAGGCAAGTTGTTCTCTCCCACCACTTCGTCGTAGTGTTTCGCGTATAGCGGTGCTCCGGCATTGGAGTGGAAGAGGCTGTTGACGATGAGGCTGGAGCCTCCGCCATGGTCTATACGTACGGCGGGCGAACGCTCGCTCTTGTCTGCTGTGCGTGCGCCGTTTTCCATAAATACGCAGTTAGAGATAGTCAGTTTGGGCAGTTTGACTTTTTCGCCGTCCAGCATCGTGGAGTCCGCATGGAGGACATTGTTGAAATCCGGCGTGAAGACACCGCTGCTATTCTTATCCTCATACTGGCGTTGCCAGCGGTAATAAATGGCAGCCCCACCCTTCATGCTCATCAGACCGCCCAAGTCCGTACTCTCCGCATTGGCATCGCGTGTGGAATAGGGGTTGATGAAGGTGATACCGTCGAAGGTGACAGGAATCACCACCGTATCGCGCGAGGTGACCTCGCCCATATAGTTGGCTTGGGTCCTCTCACGGGTCATATCTTCGATGACGAAAAGCTGGTTGCGCTGCGAACTGTTGCCCACATTGGGCATCTCTATGACGGTAGGATGCGCAAAGGGGTCACGTTTCTCGTCTTTGACATTATAGTTGTATCCGCCGAGGAAAGTCAGGCTCTTGACGCCATAGTCATAGTCCGTCATGGCACTGTCGGGCAGGAGTGGCGCGAGCGTATTGGAGGTGACGACAAACGCACGGCGGTTGTCAATCACATTGGTGGGCGTGAAGGCGGCGCCTTCGTCGTCATCATCGCGGAGAAGACATACATATTTGTCGTGGTTGTTATGCGAGGACATGAGCAAGTCTATCGCCTCCTGCAGGTCGGTGGTAGGTGTCTCGAAAGTGAGCCCATCGTGACGGATAGGGTCTTTGGTCTTCGTGGCTACCCACACCGTATCCACCTCGTTGCCTTTGATGTCGAGCTGCACATACTGGTACTCGTATATACCCATGTCGATATAGACATCCTCCACTTTCATCCTCGGGCTGGAGGATATACGGAGCATGTTGCCAACCGTAGAAGTATCGCTTACGCTGCGGGTATATGCCATGTAATAGTCATTGCCCAGCGGCAGAGGCGGGTTGGATTGCGAGAGGAACGTACCATACTGTTTGGCGAGGTAGTTATACATCGCGGGCGGGTTAGGCTGGCTATTATTAAATGTTGCCGTAGGCATGCCTTGACGCGGGAAGACATCCTCTTCCGTCGCCTCCGGATTCTCTTCTTTCGCAGCTGCCAGTGCCTCCTCTGCAGTAGCGAATTGTGTAGCCCCTGTATATTTGGTGGTAAAGTAGTTCTGTCGGGAGACGGACTGCTTGAGGTGTCCCCAGCCTTGGTCGGTGGTGAGGGTGATACGCGTCTGCAGCCAGTCGGCATTCTGCATATAGCCGTCCAGACCGGCTACGAAGGTAGGTTGCCGGAAGTTAGGACCATCCACCGCCGTGTTGCTCCTGTTGATGAGCACATTATTATTACCATGTACGTAGGAGAAGAGCGAATCATACAGCTGGGCCGGACGAACGGGCGTACTACGGCTGTCCTTGTAGGCTTTCAGCTCATCCCTCGTCATGAGATAGCCCTCCGCGTTCGGCTTCATGGAAGAAGGTCCGTAGTCCTTGCGATAGGAGCAGAAATAGAGTCCTTCTATCGAGTCGCCCAATGCACGGAGTTGGGCAAGTTTGGACGTGACTTCGGTATTGAAGGTATCGCCTTTAGCGAAATGATAATTATAGAGACCGTCGTACTCTTGGAAGAGCTGCTCGTATCTTTCCCATTTCGAATGATCATAGTGGAAGACACCGGAACGGGAACCTTTGTATTTGAGTTTGAATGCGTTTTCCGTAGAGTCAGCCGGCGCCTCTCTATGCTGCAAATCCGCCAGTTTTTCCACCTCGAACACTTCGTTGCCCCAGAAGATGGTATTGAAAGCGAACTGCATCGAGTCGGAGGTGGAATAGCGGTTATTGGCAAGCATGTTATAGATAGAGGGGTATGCCACGGCTTTGTTCCGCATAAAATGGCAGTTGACCACGCGCATCTGCGCCTTCGGTCCGATAGAGAGCACACCGCCAAAGCCCTGACGCGCATCGGCATCGGGGATATTCTCTTTCGACGTGGCAGTCAGGGGATAGAGTCCGCGTTTCGCCTCATTATTGTCAAAGAGGGTATTGGCAATGTCGCAGGTGGCATTGGCGGCAATACATCCGCCGGCAGACCAGAGGATATTCTGCTGGTCGAGCTCGGTGACAGGCCCCTGCGAATAGTTCTGGGTGAAATGGCTGCCGAACATATAGATACCTCCGTTGGAGAAGAGGGCACCTCCGTTCGCCGCCATATTGTTGTTAAACGAGCAGTTCTCTACGATAATCGGGATGTTATATTTCGCCGGATAGGTCATATTCAGCGGTTCGGCGCCTACCTCATTCACTGATTCTGTCCAGTTGCCATCGACTAAGATACCACCGCCGCAGAAGTAGGTCTTCTGAGTATAGGGGTGCCTTGCCGCATCCGCCAAATCAAATTGGTTGGCATATCCGCCGGTGAACTGGATACCGTCAAAATCGGTGGTACGGGCTAAGACGGAGAGCTCATTCTCCAGATGGAAAGATGCCGTGTCGGTAGGAGCAATAGTGTCGCTGAAGACGTACATACCTTGTGTGTCAAGAGTAGCCTTCTTATATTTAATCGGCTGCGGACCAATATAGGCAGTGTCGGCATGCATAGTGACCACATGATAAACATGGGTGAAGTCCTCGCCGGAGACGGCATCTCCCGACAGGATGGTCTGGCGGTCCAGCTCCCATGGCTCAATGACGGAGTTGAGGTTATAGTCACGCATGGGGCGGTGGCGGTCATCACGCAGACGGATAGAGTCAAGCAGCGCAAAGTTAATCGTATATTCCGATTCCGTACCGGGGATGGTAACATCCTCTCTATGGTTGGTGATGATACTATCGCGTGTGAATTTATCAAGGAATCCCTCTTGTCCGTACTTATGGTCCGCCTGTTTGGAGTCGATACCGCCAATGATATAGATAGCTTCGGGGACAAGGAAGGTGTTATTCCGCACCTCGTCCTGCTCGCCATAGGCATTGCGGTAGGGGTAATAGGTACCCTTCTCGATATAGACCTCAAAGACGGTGTTGCGGTATTTGGCAGGATTCATTTTCCGAGCCGCAATGATATACTCGAAAGCGTCTCCCAGACGGTGGAAGGGGTTATAGATACAGGAGCCCATCTGGCGATACATATGGGCTATATCACTATTATCGGTATTATCCTGCAAGTCACGTGCCGCCTTGGAGTCCAGCAAATCGGTATGCATCACAAAGAGCCGCTTCATCACATATTTCTCATCCACCTTGATTTCGAAGGTCTTGTTCAGCGCACGGGCGCCTATCTCGATGAAGTCGTTTCTCTTGACCACAAAGGTGTCGGTACCCCATTTGTATCCGCGTTCGATGTTCGGTACGGTCCAAGACAGGCGGTTGATACCGGCTATGTCCACTGTCTCAAGGGTCGGGTATTTGCGGCAGGCTTTTTCCCATTCGCTATAGGTCATGCCGGCACGCGAGAGCGTGGAGGACATCTCTATCGGGTAATAGAGGATGGCATTGAAGGGGTCCAGTCTATCCCAGCGCACACCTTCGGTCTCGCTTGGGGAGAGCAGCACATTACCCTGCCCCTCCAGACGACGTGACTCCACGGCGCAGAAGAGGAAAGGATAGTCGGTCTCGGCACTCGTACGGGTGAAACTACCGGCTACGTTGGCAAAGTCATTGGCGGTGTTATGCCATATGGCGGTGGAGTTGACGCGGGCATAGGTATTCTCGAACCACAAGCCGCCGGCGGTTGTCTGCGCGCTGTTTTCGCATATCGTCGTCGAATAGATATGGGCGATGGAGTCGTTCGCTGTATTGGTTGCCGGTTCGATATAGATACCTCCGCCCTTGTCTGCCGTATTTTTCTTGATAATCGTACCGCTGACCAGTGCTTTAGGCAAGAGGTAGAGCCCGCCGCCATTACCGCTGGCTTCATTGTTCTGGATGACGCAGTTGCGTATATGCGCATAGGCAGGCACTATGGCACCCGCGCCTATCTTGTCCTCTTCGTCCGAGGAATTGGCAAGCCCGTCCTCGATAAACAGACCGTCCACCACCGCCCGGTCTTTCTCGTCGGTCAGGACTGCCAGTTGGTTGCGTATGACTTGACCCTTATTGTTTTTGAGCCATTTCTCGTCATCGACATTGAAGAGGTCATCGGTAAAGGTCACTACGTGGTAGCAGTTACCTTCGGCACCCGTGGTGGAAGTGATTTTGCCTGAGAGCACGGTCCGGTAGGTCAGCGGGTCGCGCTCATCGACTATTTTTCCACCCTCCTCGTGGTAGAAGGTGCTGGTATAACCGCCCTTCACCTGCACGCCGTGCGGGATGATGAAGGAGTAGTCCAGCGTATTATCGTGATAGGTTTCTATACTATGCTTGGTGGAGCGGGTAGGCGTGTACCAGTCGCCATAGACGCTGCTGGTGGTGGCATTGGTATCGTCGCCTTCCAAACGGACCTCAACCGTCCAGTGTTTGTTGGGCTTGTCTGCAATAAACGTCTTCGGAATCATCTTGCCCTCTACCATTACCGAGTCGCCTTTGTCGTAAGTGCCATCCGTCATCAGGGCGTGTTTGTACCGTCCTGCGGCATCGAGCACTTTCTGCAGTTTCTGCTTGCAGGCTGCGTTCTTGGGCGAGTCGGCGGAAGCGTCACCGCCCGGAGAATCGAACATCACATAATAGATTGCCTTGCCCGGATGGGTGGTCGTATCGGGTTTGATGTTCTTGGCTCCGTCATACTCGTACGCACCCATATCAATCTGGCAGTCCTGCACACGGTTAGCGAACACCACATCGTTAGAAGGAAGTTCGACTCCTTCAACAGCCTTGAAATAATCAGTAGCTCTTATTGTAGAATCATTGACTGTTTTTTTATTTACAGTCAAATAATTGCCAACGGCAGTATAAAGAGTTCCTTCAAAATCATCTGTTCCAGCATTTACGCAACCAGAATTCTCCCTTAATGAAAAATCATTACTGTTTTTCGCTCCTCCTGTATAAATCCCGTTGTCAACATCTGCGACAAAAGGAGTTGTTGTTTCATTGGGATCCTCTCCGTTCAAGAACACGTTTCCTATTCCATAATACGTTTTTCCAGCTTTATAATTGTTAATCGCATTTAGAAATTCTGATTTTGTAATAGCTTTCTTTGATTGAATATAGCAGTTTACAAACGGAGCTGAATTTACAGAACCTCCAGCGGTTGCATCAACAGCGAGACCACTATTCCCATATATAATACAGTTAGCCATAAAAAGCTCCATATTTGCCCCTTTGGCTATACGGATACCTCCAACACCGGATTCATCACCTCCATACATACCTCTATTGTATGCAACTGTATTATTATAGAACTTACCGACACACAAACCGACATTACCATAACCACGGGCAAAGTTATTGGCTATAAGGGAGTTAAAACACGTTCCCTCATAGATAAACATACCTCCTGCAAATAACTGAGATTCTGTCATCTGAGTGCCGCGAGTGGTTGTATTATTAAGAATAAAACACCCTTCAATGGTAGAAGTCGAACCATCACAGAACACTCCTCCTCCTTTTACCTTATTCGCACCATAGAAATTATCCGTAATGATACAGTTCTGCAAATGAGAACCTTCGTACATACTCACACCGGCACCACCTCCATGAGGTGTTGCTTGGTCATAAACGAAACCATGACGAATAGTGAATCCATCCCAATATATCTCATTATATCGTTTATAATTAGGATCAGGAATCCACAAGACACTGCCACTTCTGGACCGACGTGTGAGATTATCTATACTATCAATACGTTCGCAGTGCGCAATACTATCAGAGGAACCTCCTGATATAGGATTCCCAAAGCTACTGAAATATACAGGATTCGTAACATCAGGCATCTGCAACACCCTTTTGCGGAGTGTCGTTCGTGTTTTCGTAATTGTATAGTTTTGTTTTGTCGTCCTATAATTGGTTCGCGGTTCGACGACTATAGTATCTACGATAACGCTGTCTTTTCCCGTCAGCACATATGAGGGCACCTCATCTATATTCTGTAATTGTAGATTTGCAATAAAAAATTCACGGCGGTTAGGATTCAAAGAACCATAATGATTCCCCTTATTGCAGGTTCCGCCATCCCACTCGTATTTACATGGTATAGTGTCCGGGTCACCTCCTCCTTCTCTACCATATGTAGCATCTTTATCCAATGTATTTCGGGTTCCGTCTCTCACCTCTACCAAGATAATCACATTACCGTCATTACTTGTAGTAAATTCTATCGTTTTTCGGTAAGCACTACCTCGAACATTATCTTTATTAGTGTCTGTCAATGTATTTCCTCTGCATTTCAACTCTATAGGATCTACCAAATCAACTGAATCATTATCCAATATATGGAAAAATATATTGGAATGAGTATAAATATCAAAAGGATAAGAAGATTTTGTATTATCACGATAACCACCCATCATATCCAAAGTAAAGCTATACTTTCCTGCAGGAATATTTTTGAACTTCTGCCAATATCGAAGTCCCGTAAGAGAACCGTTTCCTATACGCCTCGTAGTATTCTCTCTTGTTTCAATATATTCATTTGTTTCATAGTCATATATTTTCATTGGTTTGCTACCTGTATTACTTTGATTTTCCAAGGCAACAAAGTAATGTCCGCTATCCGGTGATAGTTGTGTATTTGGATATGCTAAATGCCAACAATCTAAAGTAGCAGTAGCTTTTCCGTATGTAAGATACTGATATCCATTGGACGAAATATTCGATGTAGGTGTTGTGTTATATGTAGTAGTAGGGGAAAATATATAAGTATCTGTTATGTCTGTTACGGTTTTGTCTGTATAAGTATAAGTATCAATATATGTTTTTTTCTTATACTCAAAAATAACTGTATCAGACGTCTCGATAAGAGAATAATCATTATCCGAAAAGAAGCGTGCAGCTGGATTAATAGTAATACTATCTTGATATGGATTAATATCCGAGATCTGAAGAATTGTCTCATAGTCACGCGAGCGAACATTTACGTTTTCTACTGCCTTTGGCACTGTTACTGTTGATGAGTCGGCGAGAAGTGCTTTACGTTCTCCAAGACCTGGAGAAGAGAAAATTCCTGTTGGGAACCCACCTAATACAGTTACGCTATCGCGCATGATAAAGCCCTTGTAATCAGTATATTTGCCAGCTCCCACCCATACTTGTACAAGAGTATCAAAACTCTCTTCCGGGAGTCTTGTTGCAACATGATTCCGTCGAGCTGCTTCTTCTACCGCCCATTGCAAACCGCTTACGTATTTCTCCCGACGTTCATTTGTAACAGTAACTATACCATCTCTAATCCAAGACGCCTCTGTATCATCAACTCCGACTGAAGTATCCTTTACTCCATCATCTGAATAAGGAGTTGTGTTTCCCTCAGCTCGCCAGAAAGAGCGTGATGCGCCGGAAATCTCACCATAAGGATAGTTACTATTTAGCATGCTTTGTGGTGTCCAACCAGTTGGAGTAGAACCTGAATTCGTAATATTTGTAGAAGTATAGTTGATATATTCATTAAGGTGTGTTGTATCTCTTCCTGCTTCAGGTCCTCCGTCATGTACCTCAATATTTGTAACCCATGCATCAGTTGACGTGGTTGTACTGATCCCGTCTTTTTTATAAGACGTTATCCAACTCTTTGCAAATCCGCCTTGATAGCGGTCATCTGTTGTGAGGACCGGCTCTTTCGTAGATTTATTGACTAGACGGGCATTGTTCTGGGTATCAATCGAGTCGCCTGCCGCCAAACCCGGGCCGGTTATATTGTTCAGCACGTACACCGTATTTCCGGCAATGGCATTGCCCCACGAAGAGCCGTCGCGTTTGCCGGCGCCATCGGGGGTGACATAGAGGACGGTGCCTGCCTCGGGGAGGTTGGTGTTCTCGATGGCACCTATATCGGGTGCACCGCCCCGGTTACGGAGGATGTTGTCCGTACGGTCGTATTTGAAATTGTCGTAAGCCGGCACGAAGGCGGCATTGACGCAGGGGTTGGTGTTCAGCGGGGCATACGACACCGTGCCGCCGTACAGCGGCTTGTCGCCCGTGATAGACACACCCACGTTTCGCGAGGGGTTGACGAAACCCGGATAGTTGGTATCCGTGCTGTTCGTTCGGGTGAAGATGGCTTTGTTGTTCTTCTCATCCGGCAGCGTGGCATCCAGCGAGGCACCGAAAGTGGTCTCTCTGCTCTCTATGCCTTCATCCTCGCCCGGCACAAACTCCTGCGGGACAGTCTTGCGGAAGCCGTACGTGAAGAAACCCTTCGGCTGATCCGTACTGATATTCTGCAACCGAAGGTCTTTGTCGAACATGTTGTATTCGCCGAAGACGTAGTCCTGTCCGTCCGGGAAGACGGACATCACCTGCCCCACACTTCCTAACTCACCCCGGTTATCCAGAGGGCGGTCGCCGTTACAGAAGATGATGGAGTTATTCACGCGGATGAAACCGTGCAGCACATGCCCGGAGTGTGCCGGGTTGGTGCAGGTGATCTGCTGCGTGTCGTCATCGGTCTTCTTGTCATCCGCCTTGAAGGGGTAACCGACGTTGTTGACGATGTCGCAGTGCTCTATCTCTATATAGGCACGTCCGTTGGCGGTGACGATACCGTGGTCGAGTATAGTGCTGCCCACACGCACTGTATCCGCCATGTTGTTACGGATGACGCAGTTGACCATCTTCAGCTCGGCATAGCTGACGTTGCCGTCGGCGCGCAGGTGCTCGCCGTTGACATAGACCGCCGCGCCCTTGGGGGACGAGCAGTTGGTGATGACGCTGTTGCGGAGCTGGTTGCCGGTCATGTGGATACGTTTCGCCACTGGCGTGGAGGCGTTGTTGACCAGCAGTCCGCCGCCCGCATGCGCGGAGTTGGACAGATAGACATTATGGGTGTTGGCGTCGGCAAGGGTGAAGCCATCGACCACGGCGTGCTCCACGTTCACCATGGCGACGACGTGCGCGGCGTTGTTCTCATAACCGCGCACACCGCCTATACCGGTGATATTCGCCGTGATAGTCGAGACATAGTCGCGCGGGTTACGCCCTTCGGTGTTGGTGCCCGTCAGAGAGGAGGGATAGCCACCATACAGACGCATATGGCTCTCCACGCGGATAGCGGCGGAACGGATGTTACGGTCAAGGTAGTTACCCGGTCCTGCCGTATTGATGGTTCCTTCTTTGACGAGAATCTGGATGTACTCATACCGCTGCTTTTCGCCAGTAGGCAGTCCGTCTCCGTCCAGAGCGGGAATCATATAGTGGTGATTGCCGCCATCGTCATCGACGAGGTACTGGCGGAAAAACTGGATGGCTTCGCCCAAGTCGCGCACCGGTGTGTCCCAACTGTTACCTTCATGACCGGAATAGGTAAAATTATCTTTCGCATCATATACGCCTTTGCGGTTCGGGTTGATGAAGATAGTCGGGATAGAGTCACCGTTCCCTTTCCTGCCCTCTATACCCTGCTGCGGGACAAGCGCATAGGTCATGGGGTCGGGCTTGCGCACCAACGCACCCAGCGTAGAAACCGGCTCGTAGGGGTTCGACACAACGCCATAGTCCGTATGGGCGTGCCGGATCCACTGGGAGGCGTCCTGTATAGCGTCCGTGACCTGCACACCTTTCTGGTCCAAGGCAGAATAAGAGGTCAAGTGCCATATACGCGGACCCGGGATGTCCGTCAAACGCTCCAGAGAAGTGAACACACCGGCACCATAGATACCCTTTGCGGTATTGACAGAGTCCCAGTTCAGCGGCGTAACCGTAGGTTCAAAGAAACAGGGGAAACTGCTGGACGAATTCTTAATCGGCAGGTTGTGCTTGTCCAGCGAGAACACCATCTCTTTCTGCACACCGGTCCAGTCGGATATATCATGGTTCATGAACGCCGTATGATAGACAAAAATCTGATGCCCCGTCGTATCCGCCACTTGGCGAACGGAGGCGAACTGGATGTCATTGTTCGACTCGCACTTGTTGCCCCAGAACACGGAGTTGTAGATCATACCGCAGTCGCGGATATAGATACCTCCGCTTCGTCCGTGGCGGCGACCGTAATAGGTGACATCGGGGGAGATACAGTTATTAGCCGTCACCGTGGCGTGGTTAATCGTACCGCCTTCGGCGAGGTAGATACCTCCGGCTTCGGCGGTAGCGGTGTTGTTATTGATGACGCAGGCGGAGGAGAAGGGCGAGTAATAACTGATACCTCTGTCTGTGGGGTACTCGCTTGGTACATGGCATATCGCCAGACCGCCACCGCATCGTGCTACGCAGTTGGTGATATGGCTATGCCCCACCTGTCCGTCATACTCGACGCAGGCACCGCCGCCGTAGCCTTGCAGCACGCCGATACCGATGGTCTGGCAGGTCTGTATGAAGCAGAACTCCACTATACCGCCACCGTCGCAATAGATGCCACCGCCACGCATCGTAGCGGAACAACGCTCGACGATACAGTTCTTCAGCGTGGCATTGCCCACGAGATAGGCACCTCCTCCGTAGGCTGTGTGCTCACGCACCGACGTGCTACGTGTGGAGGCGTTACCGCTGGAGATGACGCATCCGTCCACAGAGGCAGGGTACTCCAAGGGCTTGAAGTGGTCCTTGAGCGCATCATCCGTCGTCTCGAACTTGCCGTTCGTACCGAACCATACGACATGGTAGGAGCTGGCAGGGAAAGTAGTGTTATACCGTCCGCGCTCTTTGTCGAACGAGAACGTAGGCGGCGTGGTGGAGTGGTTTCCGGAGAGGACGGTCTTGTGACGGAAATCCCATTGGGAGACAATTTCTTCGCCGGAGGTTGTTCCTATACCGTTCGGGTCCGCCCAGTTCTCGCTGCATTTATTGCCGTTGGACATGATACGGTCGCCGGGTTTGGACTCCGGATTGGCAGGGTTAAAACCGCCATAGACATGAATACCGCTATAGATCTTAAACGAGGTATTGAGCATGGAGCCGCCGGAGGACTCAGTGGACTCCGTCGGTACATACTGGCCTGCGGCTATATAGACGGAGCCGGAGGTGAGGTTGTTGGCTTTGAGGTAGTCGCGGAGGTCGTTGATAGCGTCCTGCACACGGTTTTTAGGTGCACCCCAAGAACGCCCGTCGTTCTCATACGAGCCGTTCGGGTGCACATACCGGATGGTGTCCGTCTGTGCCTGCGCGCCAACAGACAATGCGCACAGCACTATAGTCAGAAATAATATGTATATATTGCGTTTCAAAATATCAACCCTTTATACATTAAGATTGTACATCGTACATCGTACATTAAATAATTCTACTGTTCTTCCCATTCTCCTTCCATCCTCCTTCCATCCTGCCGGAATACCATCTCGTGACCATTCCGCGACCACTACGGATGTCACCGTACTATGCCTGCCCCCCTCGCTCTATGTGTAGTTTGCGTTGTCGGGTTTTTAGAAAAAACATTTTTTTCTTTTTAGTCCAAAATTGGCTCACTGGGGAAAACCTGTGGATAAGTTATGCAAAAATAGTAACGAGACGATATAAGAAGAACGGAATATCAACCACTCCTCTTAATTGCGCTCGAAACGCTTTGATCTTTGAATTGAATGATTCGGCAGAA
>JAFSLP010000016.1 GCA_017448345.1 Paludibacteraceae bacterium
GACAACTTTACAGATGAACAAATTTCTCAAATACAATATAAAATTAATCGTCGTCCAAGAAAAAAATTAAACTTTTATGACCCAAAAACTTGCTTCTTTCAATTTTTTTAACTAACTTTGCACTTGCTATTTGAATCTACATTTTGACAAAAAACGGGCATATATTTGCATATATGCAAATTTTTTTGTACCTTTGTACCCGAAATAGATATAGACTTAAATAATACACGATATAATGGCTAAGAAAGAAATTCAATTCAGTCTCGTTTACCGTGACATGTGGCAGAGTAGCGGCAAGTATGTGCCGCGTAAGGACCAGTTGGCGCGTGTGGCACCTGTGATTATTGACATGGGCTGTTTCGACCGCGTCGAGACCAACGGCGGTGCAAGCGAGCAAGTGAACCTCCTCTATGGCGAGAACCCCAATCTGGCGGTGCGCACTTTTACCAAACCCTTCAACGAGGCGGGTATCAAGACCCATATGCTCGACCGCGGCTTGAACGCACTGCGAATGAACCCTGTGCCTGCCGATGTACGGCAGTTGATGTATAAGGTGAAGCACGCGCAGGGAGTGGACATCACACGTATCTTCTGCGGACTCAATGACCCGCGCAACATCATCCCGTCCATCAAATGGGCGAAAGCGGCGGGAATGACCGCGCAGGCTACGATGTGTATCACCTTCTCGCCCGTGCACACCGTCGAATACTATGTCAACCTTGCCGAGGAGCTGATTGCCAACGGCGCACAGGAAATCTGCCTCAAGGATATGGCGGGCATCGGACGCCCGACGATGCTGGGTAAGATTGTGGCTGCCATCAAGGAGAAACACCCGGACATCATCATCCAGTATCACGGGCACACGGGACCCGGTTTCTCCGTCGCTTCGATGCTCGAGGTGGCGAAAGCCGGTGGCGATGTGCTCGATGTAGCCATAGAGCCGCTCTCTTGGGGAATGGTGCACCCGGATGTCATCACCATTCAGGCGATGCTCCGCGAAGCGGGATTCCTTGTCAAAGACATCAACATGAAGGCATATATGGAGGCGCGCAAACTCACACAGGAGTTCATCGACGACTTCCTCGGTTACTGGATCGACCCGCGTAACTCCAAGATGACCTCGCTGCTTGTCGGCTGCGGCTTGCCCGGTGGAATGATGGGCTCGCTCATGGCGGACCTCAAAGGTATGCACGCCGCTATCAACGCCAACCTCAAGAAACGCGGAGAGCACACTCTCAGCGAGGACGAACTGCTCGTCGAGCTCTTCCAAGAGGTACAGCGCGTATGGCCCATGCTCGGTACGCCCTGTCTCGTCACGCCCTTCTCACAGTACGTCAAGAACGCCGCCCTCATGAACCTCTTCAGCCGCTCTATGGGAGAGAAACCCTTCACGCGTATGGACCCGGCTATGTGGGGAATGATCCTCGGCAAGTCCGGCAAACTGCCCGGCACCCTCGCGCCGGAAATCATCGAACTGGCGAAGGAGAAGAACTTTGAGTTCTACACCGACGACCCGCAGAAACTCTATCCGGACGTGCTCCCGCAGTACATCAAGGAGATGAAAGAGCTCGGCTGGGACCGGGGGCAGGACGACGAAGAGCTCTTCGAGTTCGCTATGCACGACAAGCAGTACCGCGAGTATAAATCGGGCTTGGCTAAAGAGCAGTTCAACAAAGACCTTGCCGAGCGTATCCTGAAGGCGGGCAAGGAACTGCCCGGGAACCTGCGGCAGTACGTGCAGGCTCCGGCTGCCACGGAGCAGAAAACCGGAGCTGCGGATGACCTCGCTGCCGTAGCTATGGCGCTCCATCTGGCGCAGGGCAAGCAGCACAAGGAAGGTATCATCGAGCTGCCGCGTATCCGACCGACCGCGTGGAATAACAAATACTATGTGTTGAAATAGACCGCTACGCTCAAAGTAGAAAAACAAAATGTGTGATATATTAAATCCAAAATATTAATAACGGAAAGTAGAGGGCTTTGAGTAGCCGAAGGCTACGGTCTTTTGTCTTTCGACTTTTTACTAAAAAAAATAGTAATTCGTAATTTTTAATTTTTAGTTGATATCATGAAGTATAATTTCAATGCAGGACCGAGTATCCTGCCGCAAGAAGTAATCAAACAGACGGCGGAAGCTGTACTTGATTTTCAGGGAGAAGGACTGTCTGTCTTGGAAATCAGCCACCGTGCCAAGTATTTCCAGCCGGTCATGGACGAGGCGGAAGCGCTGATGAAAGAGCTGCTGAATGTGCCGGAGGGCTATCGGGTGCTCTTCCTCGGGGGCGGTGCAAGTTTGCAGTTCTGTATGGTCCCCTTCAATATGCTGGAGCACAAAGCAGCGTACCTCAACACGGGCGTCTGGTCCAAGAAAGCTATCAAAGAGGCGAAAGGCTTCGGGGAAGTGGTAGAGGTCGCTGCAAGCACCAACTCCATTCCGACGGACTATGATATTCCGCAGGATGCTGACTATTTCCACATCACCACGAACAACACCATCTTTGGTACCGAAATCAACGATGCCAAGCTGGCTCAGATTTACAAGAAACGTGGCAATGTGCCTTTGGTTGCGGATATGTCGTCCGACATCCTCAGCCGTCCGATAGATGTCAGCCAATACGACATCATCTACGGCGGTGCGCAGAAGAACCTCGCGCCTGCCGGTGTGACTTTCGTCATCATCAAAGAGTCCTGCCTCGGACGTGTCAGCCGTTATATACCGACGATGCTGAACTATCAGACGCACATTGACGGCGGTTCGATGTTCAACACGCCTCCCGTGCTGCCTGTCTATACGGCGCTCCTGACGCTCCGATGGCTCAAAGCCAACGGCGGCGTACAGTGGATTGAGGCGCGCAACAAAGCCAAAGCGGACCTCCTCTATAAATGCTTGGACGAGTCAAAGCTCTTCACGCCGACAATCCTTGACAAAGAAGACCGCAGCCGTATGAATATCTGCTTCGTCTTCAAGCCGGGCTACGAGGACTTGCAGGACGATTTCTTCAAGTTCGCCACGGCGAAAGGCATGGTCGGTATCAAGGGGTACCGTCTGGTGGGCGGTTTCCGCGCTTCCTGCTACAACGCCATGGACCTCGAAGGCGTGCAGGCGCTCGTCGATTGCATCAAGGAGTACGAATCCCTCCATTAAGGAGCACGTATCCCTCCATGAAAGAGTGCAAATCATGGTAGCAGAGTAACAGGGGATTGGCTATGGAATCTTAATAATCGTACACTTTTTAAATACCGGTGAAACGAATACCCTTGCTATACCCTTGCGCTACCCTTGCGTTACCTTTGCGCTGACTTTGTAAAAACGGAAATCTTAATAATCGTACATTTTTATATACCTATGAAAATCTTAGTAGCAACAGAAAAGCCTTTCGCGAAGGTGGCTGTGGACGGCATTCGCGAAGTGGCGGAGAAGGCGGGTTATGAACTCGCGCTCTTGGAGAAATATACGGACAAACAGCAGCTGCTGGACGCCGTGGCGGATGCCGATGCACTGATCATCCGTTCGGATGTGGTGGACGCTGCCGTGCTCGATGCCGCCAAGCACCTGAAGATTGTCGTCCGTGCCGGAGCTGGGTACGACAATATAGACCTTGCGGCGGCTACCGCACACCATGTGGTAGCGATGAACACGCCCGGACAGAACAGCAACGCAGTGGCGGAGCTGGCGCTCGGGCTTATGGTTTATGCCGTGCGCAACCTCTACAACGGCACTTCCGGAACGGAGCTGAAGGGCAAGAAACTCGGTATTCACGCCTTCGGCAATGTGGGACGCAACGTCGCACGTATCGCGCAGGGCTTCGGTATGGACTGCTATGCATACGATGCCTATTGTCCCGATGAGGTGATGCTGGCTGCGAACGTGAAACCCCTTCACTCGGCGGAAGAACTGTACAGGACCTGCGACATCGTCTCGCTCCACATCCCTGCTACGCCGGAGACCAAAGGAAGCATCAACCATGACCTTGTCAACCTCCTTCCAAAAGGCGGTATATTGGTCAACACCGCGCGCAAGGAAGTCATCGACGAAGAAGGACTAATCGCACTCATGCAGGAGCGCACTGACATCAGGTACATGACGGACATCATGCCCGTGGCGGACGCCAAGTTCCGTACGCTCTTCGAGGGACGCTATTTTGCCACACCCAAGAAGATGGGCGCACAGACCGCTGAGGCGAATATAAACGCAGGCATCGCTGCGGCTAAGCAGATAGTGGATTTCCTTGAGAACGGCAATACCCGCTTCCAAGTTAACAAATAACATCGTCATGACGACGTGACGTCATAACGAAATGAACAAGAGAACATTTTTTATACTGACGGCTCTCCTCACCCTCCTTTTCGGGAGGGCGGGGGTAGGCTGTCTCTGTGCAATGCCTGTCGAGTGTGTAGGCAAAGCGGCGCAGCGCGTCAACGGAACGGATACCCTCTTTTTCTTCCGCGATGAGATACAGTTGCACTCGCTCATAGGCGAGGCGGACTGGTACGCTACGGCTACGGGAGCGGTTGTGCAGACGGCGGCGGAGGATTTCTTTCCGGAGGAGGGGGGCTACTTCTTGGTGAAGGACGAAGTGGAGTACAGTCCGTTTTATGTCTTCCGGCTCAAGCAGGCGGATATAGCCATGACGGCGGAACTCAACTGCGACAACACCGTGCTCTCACTCACAGGCGACGTGGAGCCCTATACATACACGCGGCGTAATGGCACGAGAGGCACCTACGCGCGCACGTGTTCCTTGGATTATAATGCGCTTGCGTGGAATACGGAGGAGTGGGCGGATTCCGCTGCTACGGAGCACCCGAGCCTTGCACACACTGTTACGCTGCCCTTTGCGCTCTATGGTCCTACCGAACTCAAGCTCTGCTATGACGCCGGGCTGAGGGACACACTGGAGGCGGAGCCTGCCTGTGCCTCGCTTGCCGTGAACCCGGAGGACATTAAGGCGGTCAAGATGCAGCTCGTCACGCTCGGGACTGCCAAAGAGAACGACCCCTTGGGGAACAATGAGCTGGAGAGACTCGTTGAGCAGAAGATAGAGGAGGGGAAGAGTTACAGTGGAGCACTCGAAGTGGCGTTCTATTCGAACCCTACCCCTGCCGCGCAGTTCTACCACTGGACCATTTACAAATCCACGGAGGTGATTGCCACGCGCAATGACAAGGACATCCGTTATACCTTCTCGGACCCCGGCGCGTACCGTGTCGTCTGCAAGGTCAATAACGCCTTTTGCACCTCCGATTCGGCGGAGCAGATAATCAATATCTCCGAGTCCTACTTGCGCGTACCCAACGTCTTCACGCCCAATGGCGATGGTATTAACGACGAGTTCCGTGTGGCATACAGGTCGCTCAGGGAGTTCCACTGCTGGGTGTACAATAGGTGGGGGCATCTGGTATATGAGTGGACCGATCCCGCAAAGGGATGGGATGGCAACATTTCCGGCAGACCGGCGGCGGAGGGCGCTTATTTCTACGTCATACGCGCCTTGGGAACCGATGCGCCCAAGAATGCGGCATACATCGGGCTGAAAGCCGTGTACAAAAAGAAAAAGCTCAATGCCGATGAGGCGGTCATTGGAGTGTACCAGCTCTCGGGAGACATAAACCTCCTGCGAGGCAAAAAATAATAACTCACTAATATTCAACCACCAATGAGAAAATTACTGACTATGGCTCTTGCCACTACTGTTTTGGCGGCTACTGCCGCTACCAACCCGTTCTTTGACTATCAGAACTGGAAGACGCCGCACGGCACGTACCCCTTCAATGAGATACATGCCGAGCACTATATGCCTGCTTTCGAAGAGGCGTTCAAACGCGGTCTGCAGGATATAGACGACATCGTTAACAACCCTGCCGCACCGACATTCGCCAATACCATCGAGGCGTACGAAGCTTCCGGAGAGATGTTAGGTATCGTTGCCGGCTGTTTCTTCAACCTCACCTCTGCCGAGACCAATGACACACTCCAGCAGATAGAAATGGAACTGAGCCCGAAGCTCTCCGAGTACTCCTCTACCATCCGCCTCAACGAGAAGCTGTTCCAACGTATCAAGGCGGTCTATGACAACCGCAGCAAACTCAAACTGAACAAGGCACAGGCGAAGTTGCTGGACGACATCTACGAGTCCTTTGCCAATAACGGTGCAAACCTCTCGCCGGAGGACAAACAGACCTATCGGGAACTGTCCGCGAAACTGTCCAAACTGACACTCCAATACGGACAGAACGTGCTCAAAGCCACCAACGCATGGACGATGCTCATCACCGATGAGGCGTTGCTTTCAGGACTGAATGACGACACCAAGGCTATGCTCCGCGCCAATGCGGAGAAGAAGGGCTTGGACGGATGGCTCCTCAACCTCAAACCCACCACTACCATCCCCGTGATGAAGGACCTCGACAACCGTGACATCCGCCGCGAGTTATACATGGCGAACGCTGGCAAATGCGTAGGCGGAGAGTTTGACAACACGGCGATTATCGTCGAGATTGTCAACACGCGTCTGGCGCTGGCGAACCTCTTCGGCAAGAAGACCTATGCAGAGAAGTCGCTTTACAAGACCATGGCGGAGACGCCTCAGAATGTCTATCGCCTCTTGGACCAGCTGCGTGACGCCTATATGCCTGCCGCACGCGAGGAGGTGAAAGAGCTGGAGGACTATGCACACGCCCACGGACTCTACGCTGCGCATCTGCAGCCGTGGGACTTCAGTTACTATTCCAAGAAACTCAAACAGGAGAAGTATGCTATCTCTGACGATGACCTCCGTCCGTACTTTGAGCTGGAGAGCGTGAAACGTGGCGTGTTCGGCTTGGCAGAGCGGCTCTACGGGCTCAAATTCAAAGAGAACAAGAAGATTCAGGTCTATAACCCCGAGGTGACGGCATACGAAGTCTTTGACGAAAAGGGCAGGTTCCTCGCCGTCTATTATGCGGACTTCCATCCGAGGGACGGCAAACGCGGCGGTGCATGGATGAATGACTTCCAGCCCCAGTATATAAAAGGAAAGAAAGACCATCGTCCGCACATTGTCAATGTGATGAATTTCACAAGACCGACGGCAGACAAACCCGCGCTCTTCACATACGATGAGGTGCGTACCTTCCTGCATGAGTTCGGGCATGGCTTACACGGTATGCTGACGCGCTGCCAGTATTCCGCACAGAGCGGAACGAATGTACCACGCGATTTCGTGGAGCTGCCCTCGCAGTTCAACGAGAATTTCATTGACGAGAAGGAGTTCTTGGACACCTTTGCCAAACATTACAAGACAGGCGAACCGCTGCCTCAGGAACTGCTGGACAAGATGCATGCCTCGCAGACCTTCCACGCTGCCTACGCCTGTGCGCGCCAACTCAGTTTCGGTTACCTCGATATGGCTTGGCATACGATAGACAAACCTTTCGAGGTCAATGAGTCTATCGGAACAGTGGAGTCCGTCTGCCGTTTCAGCGACGAGGCGATGGAGCAGGTGCAGGTGCTGCCTACCGTGCCCGGCACGCAGATGGCTACGGCGTTTACCCATATCTTCTCAGGAGGATACGCCGCCGGTTATTACAGTTACAAGTGGTCGGAGCTGCTGGATGCCGATGCGTTCTCCGTCTTCAAGGAGGCGCAGAAGAAGAACGGCTCAATCTTTGACAAGAAAGCCGCCAAACGTTTCCGCGAGAACATCCTTGAGCGCGGTGGCACCGAGAAAGCGATGGACCTCTACATCCGTTTCCGTGGCGGCGAACCGACCATCAACGCTCTCCTTGAGCGTGACGGCATCAAAGCCCGCAAGATAAAATAAACCAGATTGCAAAAATTACAGAAAAATGATGTGCGCTCTTGCGTATGTCATTTTTTGTTGATTCTTTGCACTAAGATGTTTCAACTCATTTATGTAAAGCAAATCCCGTCACTTGGAAGAGTAGGCGGGATTTGTTATCGCAAAGAGAAAAGTCGTGAGTAAGAGTGTGCCTTTCTAAAAGCGAAAACAGCCGTCCTCGCGACGTCTGTTTTTCTAAGGTATTAGTCTGTTTATTTAAGGTACAAAAAAGATTGGTTTCGTTTGGTAGTGATTCTCAATGACCCCCATTTTGCTAACTGTAGTTGTCATTTTCAAATCCGGTGCAAAGGTACTGCTTTTTTTTTATATGGCAAAATATTTTTTTATGTTATATAACATATTTGAAAAAAAATGAGAGTTGAGAGAAGTTTAGAGTTGATAGTTGAAAGTTGATAGAAGTCGGATAGTTTGTAGTTGAGTCCATTGTCTATAGTCTTTGAAGTTCTATTACTTCCAGATTGTCAATCTTCTCCCCGTCGATAGTGAGCCGGACGAGTGTCTGGCATGGTTGCCAGCCCTGTTTGCCGGCGGCGCCGGGGTTGATGGTCAGGAAGTTGAAAAGCTTGTCGTATTGGACTTTCAGAATATGGCTGTGTCCGCATACGAAGAGGTCAGGCGGCTCTTTGCGGAACATTGGTATAAGCCACGGGTTATAATGTCCGGGGTAACCTCCTATGTGGGTCATGAGGACCTTGACCTCCTCCACCCGGAACCGGTAGAACTCGCTCAGCGTCCATCGCACATCTCCGCTGTCCATGTTTCCATAGACGGCGCGTGTGGGCTTGAACTCCCGCAGGCGCTGCAGCACCTCATTGCCACCTATGTCGCCTGCGTGCCAGATCTCGTTCACATCCTTGAAATGCTCAAAGACGCGTTGGTCCAGCAGACCGTGGGTATCCGATAAAATGCCGATTCGGGTCATGGTAAATTACGATTTTTTTAGTAGAAAGTAGAAAGACAGTCTATTTTCGGGTGAGGCGGTCGATGGTGACGACCGCCGATCCGATGGCAAGCACGGCAACCGTGACAAAACAAACGACGTCCAGCAGGTCAATCACGCCGCGCGAGAGGGCGGAGTAGTGCTCTTGCAGTACCACCCAGTAGAGGATGAAACAGCTCAGTGCGCCGAGGATGAAACAGACTATCTGGCTCTTGCTGACAGTGGCGCACAGCAATCCGACAGCCATGAATGTGCCGCTGAGCAGAATCAGCCCGATGAACGAACCGATGAACGCACCGCTGTCCAAGTTACCCATCGGTTCTGCCATATATGCCACCACGAAATAATGTACGAAACAGGGCAGCAGCCCGATGAGGACCAGTGTCCACGCCGCGAGATACTTGCCGAGCATAATCCGTGCAAGCGGTACGGGCTTGGTGCGAATCAAATCCCAGATGCCGGACTGGCGTTCTTCTGACAGCAGCCGCATCGTCAGCGCAGGGCACAGGAGCATCATCAGCCACGGGCTCAGCAGGAACAGTCCGTCCACTTGGGCGTAACCCGAATCGATAATATTCCATTGACCGGGAATGACCCACAGGAACAGACTGACAGCCAGCTGATACAAGCCGATGACGATATACGCTATCGGGCTCGAGAAATAATATCGCAGTTCCTTACAATACATCTACCATTTGGTCATTTACCATTTGGTCATTTACCATTTACCATTTGGTCATTTAGTGCTTCACTTCGATATCCTTGTTGACGGGTGTTTTGGGGAAGAAAATCCAGAACAGTACAGCTACAATGAGGGCGAAGCCGGCGAAGATATACCAAGCACTTTTCCAACCGTCCCAGACAGCCATCGGACCTTGAGCCACTACATCCTCTGCCATCACCAGTCGGTTGACGATAGCTTGGGCGGATAGCGTGCCGATGGTGGCACCCAGGCCGTTGGTCATCATCATAAACAGCCCCTGCGCGGAGGAGCGCTGCGCCGGTTCGGTCTCCTGATCCACATACAAGGCACCGGAGATATTAAAGAAATCGAAGGCGAAGCCATAGACAATACAGCTCAGTACGAAGAGGAGCACGCCCGGGAAACCGGGGTTACCCGCACCGAAGAAACCGAAGCGGAACACCCACGCAAACATGGCCATAAGCATGACATTCTTGATGCCGAACCGCTTGAGGAAGAACGGGATAGCAAGAATACAGAGAGCCTCGCATATTTGGCTGATGGAGATGAGGATATTAGCGTGCTGTACGCCGAAGGTGTTGACAAACTCGTCTATCGCGCCGAAAGAGGTGATGAAGGGGTTGGCATACGAGTTGGTCACCTGCAGGCACATGCCCAACATCATTGAGAAGATGAAGAACAGAGCCATTTTCTTTTGCCTGAAGAGCGTGAAGGCTTTCAGTCCTAATGCTTCCACAAGGTCCACGGAGCCTTCGGTCTCCTTAATCTCGCACGCCGGCAGCGTGAGCGAATAAACGGCTAACAGAATACTCAGACTGCCGCTGACCACAAACTGCCACGGGGTGGCTTGGAACCCCAAGAGGTCAATGCACCACATCGTAACGATGAACCCCACCGTACCGAACACACGGATGGGCGGGAAATCCTTGACGGTGTCCATTCCGGCTTTGACTAGTGCGTTGAAGGCAACGGAGTTGGTCAGCGCTATCGTCGGCATAAAAAACGCTACGGAGAGGGTGTATAAGGTGAACAGCGTGCCGAACTGCACGTCGGCAGCCGTGTAGGCGTATATACCCGCCGCACACATGAACAGACCTGCCAGCGCGTGGCACAGACTCAAGGTCTTCTGCGCCTGAATCCACCGGTCGGCTACGATACCCATCAGCGCAGGCATAAACAGGCTGACTACGCCCTGAATGGAGTAGAACCATCCGATGTGCTGACCCATCCCCTGCTTGAACAGATAGGTGCCCATTGAGGTTAAGTACGCGCCCCAGACGGCGAACTCCAAGAAGTTCATTACAATGAGGCGGAATTGAAGTGTTCTGTTTTTCATAATAGTATGGTTGTTTTATAGTTTGCCGGTTTGCCGGTCCGTCAGTTGACCGGTCTTCAAAATTCCGACGTGAAGTGGAACGTAATATGTTTGTAGTCCTGCTGTGCCATGGAGAGCACGTAGGCGCTGTCAGCCATGAAAACATCCCGTCCGTCTTTGTCGGTTGCCATATATTGCGCTTTGCGTTTCTTGAACATATCGAGTTCGGCATCGTCGTCGCTCTCTATCCAGCAGGCTTTGTACATCTGCAGCGGCTGCCATTTGCATTTGGCTTGGTACTCATGCTCCAAGCGGTATTGGATGACCTCGAACTGCAGTTGTCCCACGGTGCCGATGATTTTTCGTCCGTTCATCTGGTTCACGAACAACTGTGCCACACCCTCGTCCATCAGCTGCGAGACGCCTTTGTCTAGCTGTTTCTGTTTCATCGGGTCGGCGTTGTCGATATATTTGAACATTTCCGGCGAGAAGGAAGGCAGACCTTTGAAATGCAGTTTCTCTCCGGCGGTGAGCGTGTCTCCTATCTTGAAATTGCCGGTGTCCGGCAGCCCCACAATGTCGCCGGCAAAGGCTTCATCGACGGTCTCTTTCTTCTGCGCCATGAAACATGTCGGCGCCGCGAAACGCATCTGCTGGTCCTTGCGCACGTGATAATAATAGGTGTTGCGGAGGAACTTGCCGGAGCAAATCTTGAAGAACGCAATGCAGCTCCGGTGATTCGGGTCCATATTGGCGTGTATCTTGAAACAGAAGGCGGTGAACTTGTCCTCCATCGGCTCCACCTTGCGTTCCTCGGCTTGTACGGGGCGTGGCGAGGGTGCGTTCCTGACGAAGAAATCCAGCAGTTCCTGCACGCCTATGGTCTTGTATGCCGAGCCGAAGAACACCGGTGCAAGGTCTCCGCGAAGGTACGCCTCGCGGTCGAAAGAGGGGTACACGCCGTCAATCATCTCCAAGTCCTCCTGCAGTTTTGCGCTCAGTTCCGAGGGGCGGTTATCCAGCGCAAAGACCGATTCGAACTTCAGTCCCTGTCCGTTAGCCCACGTCACAGGCGTGCAATGGATACCGAGTTCTTTCTCCGCCTCGTCCATCAGGTCGAACGGGTCTTTGCCCTCGCGGTCCATCTTGTTCATGAATACCATCACGGGTGTCTTGCGCATTCGGCATACCTCCATCAGCCGGCGGGTCTGTGTCTCCACACCTTTGGCGCTGTCGATGACCACAATGGCGGAATCCACGGCTGTCAGGGTACGGAACGTGTCTTCTGCGAAGTCTTGGTGCCCCGGAGTGTCGAGGATGTTGATATGATAAATGGTGTCATCCAGCTGCGTATGGCTGTCCCCGGCGACGCGCCGGTAGTCGAAACCCATGACCGATGTGGCTACAGAGATGCCGCGTTGTTTCTCTATCTCCATCCAATCAGAGGTAGCAGTCTTGCGTATCTTGTTGCTCTTGACGGCACCTGCCACATGGATAGCACCGCCGTATAGCAGCAGTTTCTCGGTCAGCGTTGTCTTTCCCGCATCCGGGTGGGAGATAATCGCAAAGGTGCGACGCCTTAATATCTCGTTTTGGTCGCTTGTATTTAACATTCTTAAAGGTTTAACAATTTAACAGTTTAACGTTTAACGCAGCGTGGCGCCAAACTTCTCCTCAAAGGTCTTTTTGAGACGGTTCATGATATTCTCAATCTGCGTGTCTTTGAGGGTATTCTCTGTGTCTTGGAGGATGAACGAGAGGGCGTAGCTCTTCTTGCCGTTTTCGAGGTTCTTTCCCTCATAGACATCAAATAGATAGACATTCTTGAGTAGTTTCTTCTCTGTGGCGAATGCCGCCCGTGCGAGGTCGGCGAACTCGATGCTCTTGTCCACTAATAGGGCGAAGTCCCGCTTGACCTCCGGATATTTGGGCAGGTCGCTGATGACGGCTTTGTATTGCTTGTTCTGCTTGAGCAGGCGCTGCCAGTCGAGGTCGGCATAATAGACCTCTTGGTCGATGTCGAAAGACTTGAGCACCTTGCGTGCCACGATACCGATGAAGCCGAGTGCTTTGCCGCCCTCGGCTTTGAGCACCAGACCGTCGGAGAACAGCTCGTTCTCCAGCCGTTCGATGGTCAGCCGACTGATATCCACGCCCAGACGGACGAAGATATTGTTCACGTATGCGTGCAACTGGTAGAAGGTCGTCTTCTCCTCCTTGCGCACCCAGCTCTGCGCCGTCTTGTTGCCCGTCAGCCAGAGACCTAAATGCGGTTCCTCGGAATACGCTGCTAAAGGTTCTGCTTCGATGCCTTTCGACTTTTGGCTTTCGACTTTCGACTTATTATAGTGATAGCAGTTGCCGAACTCGTAGAACTTGAGGTCGTTGTTCTTTCTGTTGGCATTGCGTGCGATGGACTCCAGTCCGCCGAAGAGCAGTGTCTGTCTCATCACGCCGAGGTCGCTGCTCAGCGGGTTCATGATTTTCACGCACGCCTCCAGTGGCAGTTGCTGCAGGGGCTCGTAGTAGGAGACTTTGGTCAGCGAGTTATTGAGTATCTCGTTGAAGCCTTGTGCCGTCAGTTGTTCGGCTATACGGCGGCGCAGCTGTTCCGCATCGGGTTTGGTGCTGTAGGCAAGGCTGGTATTGAGTTTGTCGGGAAACTCCACGTTGTCGTACCCGTAGATACGGAGGATATCCTCTACTATGTCGCACTCGCGCTGCACATCCACGCGGTAGCGCGGCACACGGAGTTCCCAGCAGCCGTCATGCTTGGCGACTATCGCTATCTCCAGCGCGTTGAGGATGGTCTCGATGGTCTCTGTGCCGATTGCTTTGCCAATCAACGCATTGACACGCTCAATGTCGATGGTCACTTCCCACGGAGCAAACGGCTCCTTTGTACTTTGTACATTGTCCCTTTGTACATTTGCAATGGTGTCGGTGACATCCATTGCAATAGTGCCTCCTGCCACTTCCTGAATCAGGAGCGCTGCCCGTTTGAGCACATAAAGTGTGTTGTTCGGGTCACATCCGCGCTCGTAGCGGAAGGACGCATCGGTTTGTAACTGGTGGCGGCGGCTGGTCTTGCGGATAGTCACGGGGTCGAAATAGGCGGATTCGAGGAAGATGTTCTTCGTCTTCTCCGTCACGCCGCTCTCCAAGCCTCCGAAGACGCCGGCGATGCACATCGCTTCCTCGGCGTTGGCTATCATCAGGTCGTGTGCGTCCATCTCGCGCTCTACGCCGTCGAGGGTGACGAATTTCTCGCCTTGACGGGCATAACGGACGTGTATAGCGTTGCCTTGTATCTTGTCAGCGTCGAAGGCGTGTAGCGCCTGTCCGCACTCATGAAGCACGAAATTGGTGACATCGACCACGTTGTTGATGGGTCTCAGCCCGATGGCGAGAAGGCTGTTCTTGAGCCATTCCGGGCTCTCTTTGATCTCCACACCGCGAATGCTGACGCCCGTGTATCTTGGACACGCGTCCGGAGCGTCCACCTGCACGCTTATCTCCAGCGAATGGCTGTCCGTCTTGAATGCGCTCACATCGGGCTTACGTAATTCGTAATTATTAATTTTCAATTCTGCACTATGTGCAGCATAGTACGCGTATAGGTCTCTTGCCACGCCGTAATGGCTGCAGGCGTCGGAGCGGTTGGGGGTTATATCGACCTCGATGACTGTGTCATCCTCCACGTGGTAATAGTCGCGTGCACTTATGCCCACCGGGGTATCGGCAGGCAGCACAATGATTCCGTCATGGTCGGTACCCACACCAATCTCGTCCTCGGCGCAAATCATTCCGCAGGAGTCCTCTCCGCGCAGTTTGCCTTTCTTGATGGTAAAACTCTCATCGCCGTCATACAATACGGTGCCGATAGTGGCAACAATGACTTTCTGTCCGGCAGCCACGTTGGGTGCGCCGCACACAATGGGCAGAATGTGATTTCCCGCTTCGTCCGTGGAAGCGCCTTGGGCGTCCACTGCGCCCACATTGACGGTGGTCAGGTGCAGGTGGTCGGAATTAGGGTGTGGAACACAACTCAGCACCTCGCCGACCACCAAGCCTCTCAAACCGCCGCGAATGGTCTCTATCCTCTCTACTGTACCTACCTCCAAACCGATAGAGGTCAGGATTTTAGCTACGGTCTCTGCATCGTCCTGCAGGTTGATGTAGCGTTTTAACCAATTGTATGATATATTCATTATAGTTTGTTTTTGATTTCAGTTTCACTATTCATTTTTCACCATTTCGCGCGTCTGCGCACAAATCCGCTGCAAATTTACTACTTTTTTTTGACATACGCAAAAAAAAACGCCCCGGAGGACGTTTTTTCTTATTCGTAGAGTTCCAAGAAGATGTCGGCTTCGGCGAAGCGTGTCCACTCGTTGCCGTCGTTGGAGGGGCGGTGCAGTCCGTCGTTGCCGGATGAATAGACCGGTGTGCTGCCCGGAGAGGGTGGGATTGCGGGTGTGAGCCACCGGCTGACGCCGTAGATACCGGCAGCGAGGATGAGCGATGCGGCAGTGGCGGTGCTCCAACGCCGGAGAGAACGCACGCGTGTCTTGTGCGCGGCACGGATGGCTGCCTTGAGACGGTATTCCTCGTCGGGGAAGAAACCGTCGGGTGTACGAAAAGGGGAGGCGGGTTTCATAATGCAAAGTGATGTAGTTCTAAAATGCTGTAGTGCTATAGTTGTTCAAGCTTCTATCAGTTTCATTATTCGTTGTTTGGCATAATGGTAATTTGTTTTGGCAGCGGCGACCGATGAGCCGGTGACGGCGGCAATCTCCTCATAACTGAGTTCGTCGAAATAGCGGAGGTTAAAGACCGTCCGTTGCATGGTAGGCAGAGCGAGTACGGCTTCTTGGAGCTTCATCGCCACGGAGTCTGCGGTGTCGGTGTAGGGGTCGGCAGCCAGCGTGTCGAGCAGGCCGGAGGCATCATCGTCTTCGAGGGAGAGGAAAAGATGCCTGTTTCTGAGCCACATAAGCGCTTCGTTGGTGGCGATACGGTACAGCCACGCACGTTCCTGCGAGGGGTCCCGCAAGCCGGACAGATGCAGATAGACCTGCATAAATGTGTTCTGTAGCACGTCCTGAGCGTCTTCATGGCTGACCACCATCCGCCGTATATGCCAATAGAGCTGTTTGTGGTATTGCTCAATGAGTCTCTCCGTGGTGATATAAGATGCAAAAAGCCTCATCGCAGGTATTGCTGTCTCCGTGTCTTCTCATCCTCATAGAGGATGTTAATCTGCGTGGGTGTGAGCACGGTGCGGAACTCCTTATAATACCGCTCGCGCGTATCCAATATCGCACGGGCCTGTGCAAAGGTGCGCAAGATACGCTGTTCCGTCTCGTCGTCGGTCATTGCCGCAGATGGTTGCGATGTGGGGTAGCGGTTACGGATAGCGTGCATATCTTTGCAGTAGGATTTGTAGATGTCGCCAAAACGGAGTGCGTCCTGTTGGTCCAAGGCAAAGAGGCTCACATATTGCTCCACCTGCCGTGCGATGCGCGCCCTGCCATCCGTGTGGCTCTCCCGGGCACAGACACCCGTTGCCGCCAGAATCATGATGAGGAAAAGGAATTTTTTCATATATGTTTCAGTAAACAAAAACCGTGCCGTTTATTGTTTGATGATTTTGCATTCGCCTCTGACACCGGCGATACGCACCAGATAGACGCCGGCAGGCAGACTGCGCATATTATAGTCAGCAGTGGTAGCCGCCACCATTTTTCCCGAGGCGTCGAAGACCGCCATCTTGGCATGATGCTCGTTGACGAGGAGGTATCCACGTTGTGTGACGGGCAGGTTATCGGTGTTGACGGATGTGATTCCGGCAGGTGTGTTGCCGCTGTTTTCTGTCAGGAAGAACGTCTCCAGCGGCGCGTAGCCTTTCTGTTCCATGAGTTCGTTCCAGTGCTCCGGCACCTCCACCGGATATATAGCGTGTGCACCTCCCGGCATCACCTGCACTTTGTTACGGGCGGTGTCGCCGGTGATGATAAAGACGGTGGAGTCCTTGCGCATGGTAGCAACGGTCTTCTGCGTGGCTTCCGTGCGGTCGTACCACGGCTCCGTAGGCGTAGCTTTTCCGCCCTCGGACTGCTCTATATGACGCGTATATTGGTTCATGGTATAGTCTTTCTGCCCTCCTGTGTTCGCGTAGAGGTTGGCAAAAGCACGCTCCTTGACAGGCCGGCGCGAATGGACAATCAGGCTGTCTTCCAGTTCCTCCAGCGTCTCGTATTCCTGTGCAAGTATCCGTGCGGTGGGTTCGGTCATGAGGATGGTACGGGGAGTGAACTGCTGGCTGCTTCCCAAGGCACATTGCCCGCGTTCGGAACAGTCCCACGCGATGAGTTGCATGATTTTTTGCGGGTCCTGAGTCGAGACTGCCATGTTGTTTCCCCAGAGCAGTACAGAGGTGACCGTGACAGCTGATTCGTTGAGCCCCAGTCCTCGCTGTACATGGAAGGGTTCCCATCCGACGCGCACGCAAGCGGCATCATCCTCCACCAGACACCACGCCATCGGGTAACCGAAAGTGCCCATTCGGTTGGACTTGACATAATAACCCATCATATTCATAACGGCGAGGTTGAGGAACCGCCCGATGGTCATGTTCGCCCGTTCGTTGATTTGCCCCTGCCCGTTATCCAGCCCCAGCTGTCTCGCTATGGGTCCGTTGATGATGCAATAGGGCACCCATCCGTGCGTGGATAGGAGGGTTCTGCGGAACTCCGGTCCTGCCATGGCTTTTGTCATGGCGATGAGCAGCGGCATATATTCGGGCTTGCACCCCGCCATGACCGCATTGACCGCAACGTGCCACGCCGTGACGTTCCGGTACGCTCCGGGCATAACCACCACCGTCTCATGCCAATCGTAGCCGGAATATTCAAGGAAACGGTTCGCCTCTTCATAGGTAGGCGGCACAAAAGGCAGACCGTCCGACCACTGCATCGAGACGAAGAAAGAGTCAATCTGGTGAATGTCTCCCCAGAAGACATCGTCTCTGATGTCGCCGTGGTCGGCGTTTTTGGACTCGTCAATCTCCTCCTGCGTGATGGGTTTTGTCAGTCCATCGACGAGTTGTGGCCAGACCACCTCGCGCGTGTTGGCGATGAGCTGCTCTTCAGTATGTGTAGCGAAAGCTCCCGGGTACTCGGCTGTCCGGAGGACGGCAATGCCGTTGTTATAGGCGGTGTACCTTGCTTGGTCGGTGAAGCCGGGTCCGGCAATCACCACTGCAGGAATGCCCAGATACTCTGCGGCAATAGCCGACCCCGTCTCTTTGGGCGTGCAGATGCCGCATCCGCCGTTTCCGGCAATGACGGCGTCCACGTGGTGTTCAATCAGTTTCTGCTTGAATTCTTTCGCTTGCTGACGGTCTATACCCATCCCCGGATAAGGTCCCGCGTAGCCCATCTCGTCCGTCAGGAGGACGGTGACATCTTTGTAGTTCTCCTCCAGCAGGCGCTTGATTTCCGGATGGGTCACATGAGCCATGAAACTGACCCCGACGACGGCTATCGTCTTGCCGTCCAAGGTCTCCAGACGCGGAGCCTGCTGAATATGCGTCACCATGCTTCGCCCCACCGGGGAGACTACTGCGAAATTACGGTACTCGTCTTCCGGCGCATGGCAGGCGGTATCGCAAATCACCCGCCCGAAAACAGACACACCGGTGCTTGCCAGAAGCATCAAAAGGAAAAGGAACTTTTTCATATAAACAAATAATATTTCTCATTTGTAATGATGCAGCAATCATGCAAAAGTTAAAACAAAGGGTGGAAATTTTTAAAAATATGCCCGGAAAATTTGCGTATGTCGAAAAAAAACAGTACTTTTGCAGCGAAATTGGTAAAATCTAATACTGATGAAAAATATCGTAGTACGATTCTGTGGAGACTCGGGCGACGGAATGCAGCTGACAGGGAACATGTTCGCCCAGTTGGCGGCAGAATCGGGTCATGAGATTTCCACGTTGCCGGATTTCCCGGCAGAGATACGCGCGCCGCAAGGCACATTGGGCGGCGTGAGTGCTTTCCAAGTAGAGTTAGGACAGGAGGTTTATACCTCGGGTGACAAGGCAGATGTGGTGGTTGCGATGAACGCTGCCGCTCTGAAAGTGTGTACTTTAGGTTCGCATTTCAACCATCCGCAGGCGCATTTTGACGAGGAGTTTTCCATGTATCACAGGCACGCGATTGTGCTTGTCGATACCGATTCGCTGACGGAGAAGGATTTGGAGAAAGCGCAGTTTCACACGCCCAACCCCTTTGAGGAGTTAGGCATCCCCGAGAGCGTACAGATAGTGCCGGTGGCGCTGACAACGCTGACCAAAGAGGCACTGAAAGAGAGTGGGATGGACAACAAGGCCGTGCTCAAATGCCGGAACATGTTCGCGCTGGGACTGATATATTGGCTGTTCGACGAGCCGATGGAAAAAGCGATTCATCTTCTCGAAGAGAAATTCAAGAAGAAACCGGCGCTCGTAGCTCCGAACACCAAGGTCATGGTCGATGGCTATAACTACGGGCAGAACCTTGCTCTCAATGTGCAGCAAGTGCACATTGAGAATGTACAAGGGGGTAATGTACAATGTGCAAAGGGCAACTTCACATCTATTGCCGGTAACAAAGCTACGGCGTGGGGACTGATTGCAGCGGCAGAGAAAGCCGGGAAGCGGCTGTTCCTCGGTTCGTACCCGATTACACCGGCTACGGATATCCTGCACGAGCTGGCTGCGCGCAAAGACATGAACGTCATGGCCATTCAGGCGGAGGACGAGATAGCGGGTGTCTGCACGGCTATCGGAGCGGCTTTTGCAGGCGACTTGGCTTGCACCAGCACTTCCGGTCCCGGTCTGAGCCTGAAGAGCGAGGCTATCGGTCTGGCGGTGATGGCGGAGTTGCCGTTAGTGGTGATTGACGTGCAGCGCGGCGGACCTTCGACAGGGCTCCCTACCAAGACCGAACAGACAGACCTGCTGCAGGCTCTCTACGGACGTAACGGCGAGTGCCCGGCGGTGGTGATTGCCGCTTCATCGTCCGCCAACTGCTTTGATTATGCCTACGAGGCTTGCAAGATAGCGCTGGAGAACATGACGCCGGTCATTCTGATGACCGATACGTATCTGGCGAACGGCACGGCTCTCTGGCGGATTCCCAAGTTAGCCGAACTGCCGGAAATAAAACCGCAGAGCGTACCCGAAGAACTGAAAGGACATTATAATCCCGCGTTACGCGACGAGCGCGGCGTGCGTTACTGGGCGTACCCGGGCATGGAAGGGTACGAGCACCGTAATATAGGCTTGGAGCGCGATGCCGAGCGTGGCACCATCTCCACCAACCCCGAGAACCATGAGCAGATGGTGCTTGCACGCAAACACAAGATAGAACAGATAGCCAACTCCATTCCTGACCTGAAAGTCATCCATGGGGAAGTACCAAGTGACCAAGTACCAAGTACCAAGGAGACTTTGCTGGTAGGTTGGGGCTCTACCGAAGGTCATCTGCACGCGGCGGCGAATGAGTTGGGATGTGACCTCGCGCATTTCAATTATATATGCCCGCTGCCGAAGAACACGCAGGAGGTGCTCAGCCAATATAAGCGAATCATCGTCTGCGAGCTCAACACCGGTCAGTTCGCAGCGTACCTGCGCGCCAATTTCCCCGGTCTGAATATCGAGCAATACAACGAGATTCAAGGGCAACCGTTTGCGGTAGAACGAATAGTTAACTTTGTTAAGAACAACTAGATAAACTAGAACAACTAGTATACTGGAAGAACTATAATATTATGGAAGCATCTCAATTTAAATCCGACCAATATGTACGTTTCTGCCCGGGTTGCGGCGACCACGCTATCTGCATGGCGCTTCAGAAAGCCATGGCGCAAATAGGCATTCCGACCCACCAAGTGGCGGTTATCTCCGGTATCGGTTGCAGCAGCCGTATGCCGCATTACCTGAACACGTACGGTTTCAACACCATCCATGGTCGCGGCGGAGCCATTGCTACGGGCGTGAAGACCAGTCATCCGGAGCTCACCGTCTGGCAGATGAGCGGTGACGGCGACTGTCTGGCTATCGGAGGCAACCATTTCATTCATGAGATCCGCCGCAATGTGGACCTCAATGTATGTATGTTCAACAACCGCATTTACGGTCTGACCAAAGGTCAGTACTCGCCTACCAGCCCCAAAGGTTTTGTGAGCAAGAGCAGTCCGTTCGGCACGGTGGAGAGACCTTTTGTACCGGCAGAGTTGGTGCTCGGCGCACGCGGTACATTCTTTGCCCGCACGCTGGATGTCGATGTACCGACAACGGTGGATTGCCTTGTGGCAGCGCAGCAGCATAAAGGTGCGTCCATTGTTGAGTGCCTTGTCAACTGCGTGATTTTCAATAACGGTACGCACGCGTGGATAGCCGACCGCGAGCAGCGCGCTGAGCACTCCATCATCCTAAAACACGGCGAGAAGATGCTCTTCGGCAAGAATAACGACAAAGGTTTGGCTCTGAAAATAAATGACCGGATGGTAAATGGTCAAATGGAAAATGAGCAGCCGCTACTATCTTTGACAGTAGTGGATGCGTCCGATCCGCGTGTGCTCGTTCATGACGCGCACCGTCAGGACCCGACACTCCATCGTCTCCTCGCGCTCATGGGACAGGAGAGAAACTTGAAAGTACCAAGTGACCAAGTACCAAGTACCAAGGAGGAGTTGCCTATTGCTTTGGGTGTGATACGCGATGTAGAGGCGGAGACGTACGACCAAGCAGTAAACCGGCAGATAGCCGAGGTGCGCGGGAAAGCGAAGGCAAAGACCTTCGACGAACTGACAGCTACCTTGGAGCAATGGACGATGTAAAGGTAAATGACCAAATAAATGGTACATGGTAAATGGTAAATGACCAAATGGTAAATGAAAAACGACCCGTAGAGGTCGTTTTTTTATCGGTATTTGCTTTCCGTGCAGTCGTTGAGGATGGAGAGGTACGACTCGTACCGGCTGATAGCTATCTTACCGTGTTCGACGGCTTCGATGACTGCACAGCCGGGTTCGTTGGTGTGTGTGCAGTTGCCGAAACGGCAGTCCCTGCCCACCCGGAAGATGTCCGGGAAATAATGACTCACTTCCTCTTTCTCGAAATCAATCGTCCCGAAGCCTTTGATGCCCGGCGTGTCGATAACCCAACCTTTGCTTTCGACAGGCTCTGTCCCGTTTTGACTTTCGACTAACTCATACATTTCGCTGAACGTCGTGGTGTGCATTCCTTTGTCGTGTGCATCGGAGATTTTGCCGGTGCGCGTCATCTCTTTGCCGAAAAGGGCATTGAGCAACGTACTTTTGCCGACACCGGAGTTGCCGGAGAGAAGGGTGACCTTGCCTTGCAGCAAGGGGTTTATTGCTTCGCTGTTAAGATCTAAGGCACTGATTGCGAGAGTCTCATAGCCGATAGATTCGTACATTACCCTGAGTTGCGCCAGTTGCGCCTGTTCTTCGCTGTCGAGCAGGTCTGTCTTATTAAATATAAGTATTGCGCGCACGCGATAGGCTTCGCAGGTAGCGAGGAAACGGTCGATGAAAACGGTGCTGGTGACCGGGTGGTTCACCGTGACGATTAGCGCCACTTGGTCAATGTTTGCCGCTAAGATATGACTCTCTTTGCTCAGGTTTGTCGATCGACGGATGATATAGTTCCGCCGCTCCTCTACATCGGTTATCCAATAGACGCTATGCCCTTGGTAACTTGGTCCTTTGTCACTTTGTACTTCTACATAGTCTCCGACGGCAACAGGGTTGGTACTACGGATACCACGAATGCGGAAATTGCCTTTGATATGGCATTCCACACTCGTACCATCGTCCAAGCGGACGATGTAACTGCTACCCGTTGACTTAATGACTAATCCTCTCATAATTGGGGCCCCCGACGGGTGCTAACGTAGTGCACCCGGTGGGGAGAGCGGAGGCAATGGTCGCACTTGCCATTTAGCGGAGCGGTATGGCTCTTGCGATCCATTTGCCGAACGCGACGACTATACCGTCATGATCTCTTTTTCCTTGGCGGCATAGAGGGCTTCCACTTTGGCGACGTACTTGTCGTGGGTTTTCTGGATTTCCTCTTCGGCGTCTTTCTCCACGTCTTCGCTCAGTCCGTTCTTGACGAGTTTCTTGAACTCCTCAATGGCATCGCGGCGTGCGTTGCGGATGGACATCTTTGCCTCTTCCATCTCGCCTTTGCATTGCTTGCAGAGGTCGCGGCGGCGTTCCTCGGTCAGCGGCGGAAGGATAAGACGGATGGTCTCGCCGTTGTTGGAAGGCGTGAGACCGATGTTGGAGTTGATAATGGCGCGCTCTATTTCGCCGATGAGTTTTTTCTCCCATGGCGTGATGGCAATCGTGCGTGCGTCAGGGGTGGTGACGGTGGCGCAATTGGTCAGCGGCGAGAGTGAACCATAGTAATCAATCTTGATCGGGTCCAGCAGACGCGGGTTGGCTTTACCTGCACGGATGTGCTGAAGGGTGTCGTCAAGGTGGGCGACAGCTGACTGCATTTGCTCTTCGGCGGCAGTCTCAAATAATTCGAGTTCGTCTTCCATAATACTTTATTTAGATTGATGACCGTTCGCTTCGCTCGCTAAAATGTCTTTGTTCTTAGCCTTTCGGCACGATTATTTCTTTTAGCGTAGCGGTCTTTGTTCTTTCAGCGCAGCGGTCTATTACGGTTTTACTAAAGTTCCGATTTGTTCTCCGTCAATGACTTTTTCAAGGTTGCCTTTCTCGTCCATATTAAAAACATAGATGGGCATTCCGTTCTCCTTGCACATGACGGTGGCGGTCAGGTCCATCACTTTCAGTCCGCGGCGGATGACTTCGTCATACGTAATCTCGGTGAACTTGGTCGCTGTCGGGTCTTTCTCCGGGTCGGCGGTGTAGATACCGTCCACGCGCGTGCCCTTGAGCATCACATCAGCTTTGATCTCCAGCGCGCGGAGCGACGAACCGGTGTCAGTGGTGAAATAGGGTGCTCCTGTTCCGCCTGCGAGAATGACTACATTGCCTTTCTCCAGCAGCCGTTGTGCCTTGGCAGGGCTGTAGAAATCGCCAATCGGCTCCATGCGTATCGAGGTGAGGACCCGTACCGGCTGACCGATAGCCTCCAATGCCGAAGCCAATGCCAGCGCATTGATGACAGTCGCTAACATGCCCATCTGGTCGCCTTTGACGCGGTCAAACCCCTGCTTGGCGCCGCTCAAGCCGCGGAAGATATTTCCGCCGCCGATGACGATACCGATCTGCACACCTTTCTCGGCGATGGCTTTCACCTGCTCGGCATAGTCGTTGAGACGTTCGGTGTCAATACCTTGTTTGTTGGCGCCCGCCAAGCTCTCGCCCGAGAGCTTTAATAAAATGCGTTGATACATAAGTAACAATTTAACGTTTTTATGCAATAAAAACCATTTTAACTATTTAACGTTTTAACGTGACGAAGTCACTCCTTGTACCAACTCGCGTACATCGCGTAGTTGTTGGCGATGGTCTTGTTGATTTCCTCGGTCTGTGCCGGGTCGGCTTTCTTGATGAATTTCGCCGGCACGCCTCCCCAAATCTCATGAGGACCTATCTGTGTGCCTTTGAGCACCAGCGCCCCTGCTGCTACAATCGCCCCTTCGCCTACGTGTGCGCCGTCGAGTAGGGTGGAACCCATGCCGATGAGCGCGTAGTCATCCACATCGGCACCGTGGATCGTCACGTTGTGTCCTACAGACACGTAGTCGCCTAATGTGATGGTGGATTTCTTGTAGAGTGTGTGCAGCACCGCGCCGTCCTGAATGTTACAATGCTTGCCGATGGTGATGGTGTTCACATCGCCCCGCAGAACGGAGTTGAACCACAGGCTTGTTCCTTCGCCCACCGTCACATCGCCGACGACGGTAGCATTCTCTGCCATGAATACGTCGTCAGCAATGCGCGGGGTGAGTATCTCACCGTTCCGATTGATGGTCTTTACAAGTGCCATAGTTTTCTAGTTTTACTAGTTATACTAGTTTACTAGTCGACTAGTTATCTAGCAGCGATGATGGCGAGGAATTTCTCTGCTACGAGAGCAGCACCGCCGATCAGACCGCCGTCGATATCCGGGCAGGCGAACAGCTCTGCTGCATTCTTCTCGTTGCAGCTGCCGCCGTAAAGAATCGTGGTGTCCTCGGCTGCCTCTTTGCCGTATTTCTCTGCTACGAGCGAACGGATATAGGCGTGAATCTCCTCTGCCTGTGCCGGGGTAGCGGTGAGTCCGGTACCGATAGCCCAAACCGGCTCGTAAGCGAGGGTGATGTTCTTCCACTCCTCTGCGCTCAGACCGAACACAGAGCCTTCCAGCTGTGCTTTCACTACCTCGTTCTGCTTGCCTGCCTCGCGCTCCTCTTTCACCTCGCCGATGCAGAAGATGACTTTCAGACCGTTAGCCAGCGCCAGACGCACTTTCTCAGCTAACATCTCATAGCTCTCTGCGTAGTACTGACGGCGCTCCGAGTGACCGAGGATGACGTACTCTGCGCCGGTCGATTTAACCATCTCTGCGGAAACCTCGCCGGTGTAAGCACCCTTCTCGTGGTCTGCGCAGTTCTCTGCGGCTACTTTGATAGGCGAACCTTTGAACAACTCGGCTACGGTAGCCAAGTGGATAAACGGCGTGCCGATGACTACGGCGCATTTCGGTTCTTTTACTGCTTCTTTCAACTCGGTAGCCAGTGCTACGCCTTCCTGCAGGTTCTTGTTCATTTTCCAGTTACCTGCAACCATTTTTGTTCTCATTGTCGTATTTATTTTTATGTTGTTGCAATTTTGCGTACAAAGGTACAACTTTTTTTTGAATTATGCAAATGTTTCCTTGCTTAATTAAGTAATTCTTGTAGTTTCTGTACAAAATGGCGTACATCGTCGCTGTAACGGCTCAGTTCGTTCCAAGCGCGGCGGAACTGGTCGCGGTTGTTCTTGGTGGTATAGTCTTTGGTCAACTCTTCGGTCATCCATCGCGTGATGTCTGTCATGGAGACTCCGCGGCGCACATACCCCATCTGCCGCATGGCATAGATGGCGGCGGAGAGGCACTTGAAATAATCCCACTCTTTCTCTTGGAGGCGCAGGTATTGGGTCAGTTGGCGCTGCCGCTCTTCGCTCGTTTCTTCGGTCCAGAAGCGTACAGGCCGTTGCGGTCGGAGATGCTTGGTGACGAACCGCTCCCAGTCGCACATCCATTGTGCAAAGAGCTGCTGCGAGTCTTCGCTCAGCGTCTTCACGTCGTCCATGACGTATTGCCAGTCGGTCTCTTGCTCCACTATATAGTTGCGGTGCTTGGGGGCACGAGGTTGCGAACCCGGTATCTCGCGCAGCTGTGCCTGATAGGTTGTCCAGACCCACTTCAGGTATCGGTACATGATATCTTCCGCTCCTTCGCCTTCGAACACCAAAGTCGGTTGCTCCTGTTCGTTATTCTTGTCCGTCTCGTCTGCCAAGGCGGTGACTAACGCCGGGTCGGTCCAGTCTGTTTGCAGAAACCGCTGGCGGCGGGTCTCCACTTGCGCTGCGTTCAGCAGCCAAGCCGCAAAAGGTGTCTCCCACGGACAGCATTCCCATATATGTGCACGGAAAATTTCGGTACTCAGATACCGCATATAGCGGACGGTCAGTTGCATCGCCAGATCAAGAAGCAGGCTGTTCGGACAGATGTCCTCCATCCCCGTCTCTCCGGTAGCGATGACTATGTACGCCTCGCTCAGCAGGTGCAGTTCGACCGGCAGCATTCCCCAGCCCTCGCGCCGCACCTCGCGTTCGTAACGTGCTATCCACTGCCGCTGCTCCGCGTCGCTGTCGATGGCGATGCCGCGGCGGTTGCCCTCCTCCGTATCCACTAACAACGCACACAGCAGCGCCGCGCCCAACACGCCGCCGATCTCCACTTCCTTCCCGCGAACCACCAGACGGTGATTCGCGTATTCCATATCTTCGCTAAAACGGTAGGCTTCTAACATAATCGGCTGCAAAGGTACAACTTTTTGCGCATATATGCAAGCGTTCGGGTATTTTGCATCAAAAAAAACACCGCCACGCGGTTGAGACGTGGCGGTATAGGATTAGTTTTCACTAATTTTTATCAAACGCGACTTACCCATACGACGTTCTGAGACCAGACATATGTTCTCACCTCCATGTATCCCCTTGACCAATCTGGCAGTCTCTTGTATGCGATCACAAAAATAGGGAGCAGGGATGTCGCCTATCAAAACAAAAGGATTGTTAATCATAAACAGTTGACTATTACAGAGTTTCACACTACTAATGCAAAATAACCGGAAACCAATTACCAGAAATCAATAATTTTGCAAATCCGCTGCAAAGGTACAATATTTTGCGCAGATATGCAAACAATTAAGCGAAAAAATGTGATTAGAGAGTGTTTTTGCCCAATGTGTTGCCCAATGCAAAGGACATATTTGTGCACATATTGTCCGATCCACGGTGCAAAGGTAGTACGTTTATTTTGAGACGTGCTTAGTAACGAGAATACTGACTTCGTATAACAAATACAACGGAATAGTAACAAGTACTAAGGTCATTAGATCCGGAGGAGTAATGATTGCTGCCACTATCATTATAATAATAAGAGCATATTGGCGGTATTTGGCGAGTGTTTCACTTTCTATGATTCCTAATTTCGCCAAGAAATAAGCGATTACCGGCAACTGAAAAACAACTCCCATAACCAGAGTAAGCGTCACGAAAGTAGAAATATAGCTATCCAGAGTAATGGTACTATGCACTTGTTCGGCGACGGAATATGTTCCTAAGAAACGAAAGGAAACAGGGAAAAGGATATAGTAACTCATCAGTACACCTACAATAAAAAGCGTATAGATGGTGAGCAGAACAGGGATTGAATACTTGCGCTCATTCTCATAAAGCGCAGGAGATATGAAACGGAATAGTTCAAACAAGATATACGGCGAAGCACAAAGCAACCCAAGATAAAGCGATGTGCTGATGTGCGTCATAAACTGACTGCTAAGGTCGGTAGCGATCAAATCCACTTCAAACGGGGCAAAATGGAAATCACTTCCTAACATAGCAAGAAATTGCTCTATCCACCGATAAAGGATAAAATCACTTTGGCTTGGCGCAAGGAGCAGGTCAAAAGTGGTGTCTTTGAAGCAAAAGATTGCACAAGCAAAAACGGCTGTCACGATCAACACCCGAAACAACATCCGGCGGAGCACCTCCAGGTGTCCGCCAAATGTCAGCATTTGGTTGTCATCACTCATTTTTCGGCTCTTGCGGAGTTTGTTGGGGCTGTTCTTGGTCAGAAGATTCCTGTGGCTGTTCTTCACCGTTGATTTCTTCCTTAACATCTTTCATGCCTTCTTTGAACTCTTTGACACCTTTGCCGAGACCGCGCATGAGTTCCGGCAGTTTCTTGCCGCCAAAGATAAGAAGTGCAATGCCACCGATAACGATAATCTCCGTTGTACCGATGAAGAGTAATACCATGTTCAGCATAATTCTTTCCTTTTAGTTTTCAGGTGTTACGAGGTAAATCTCACAAGTCTCGAAGTTGATTTCCCAATGTCCGTTTTCGGTTCCTTCCCATTGGTATTTCTGCGCCATAGTGTCCCACCAGTTCTGGAACTTTGAACCGGTTTCGCCTAAATCTTTAACTAACTTCTCATACAAATCCGAATTGTCGGCTGTCAGAATTTTTGCCAACTCATTCAGACCATTACGACGCTCAAAAAGCGCTAAAATTTCATTCTTTTCTTCAGGTGTAACCTGACCTACTAATTTTTTCATAATTCTTAGAATTGTTCCCGTACAGCGAACGGGTCAAGGTAATCTATTTGTTTTATTTCTTCTCCAGCACTAAACCCTGCTGCTTTTAGTTGTTGCTGTAAATTACGCGCTGCATTGCGCTCCAGATGAGCTATTACACATTGCTGATGTGACGGCGTATTATTGTCCCATGTCAATTTTTGATTCTGCCAAATACAGCGGTTGCAATGGTATGCATCGCAAATACGACAGAGTGGGGCATGGTCGAGTTTGAGCAACTGAGGATTAGGAATTTGCAGGCCTGTTTCCAAATCGCCAACACTCCTTTCAGAAGAAGGCTTGTGGTGATTGAGGCGATTACTAATCCCCATTTTCTCATCATAGTAGAATGCCGGACAAAGATAGAATTTGCCATTCGGGGCAAGTGTGATATTGCTGTCACCTGCTCCGCAGTTGTGCATCTCTTTCAGTTGCAAACGGTCCGTGAGGATATTCAGTTGTGGCTGTTTGCCTGACTTGTACAGATTTAGCAATACTGCATTGAGTGTAGCAAGTGCTTTCTTATAATCCTCTGCTTGCTCATCCTTGAAAGTTTCTATATCCGTCAAACAGATATTAAGTCGCGTCACTTGTGGCAACAGGGCTGCAATATCATACTGCTTGGCAATAAATTCAGCAATGGAAAGACGCAGTACGGCGTTTTCAGCGGTGATGACTTTGGGCACATCATTATAGACCACTACCTCGCGACCTATCTTCACATGGTCGATGGACTCAATGACTTCGTTATATTCCTCCGGCAATTCGTATTCGGGATAGACATACTGAATCATCAGATTCTCTTTCATACCAAAGAGAATGGCCTGTTTGAGCGTATCCAACGGAATGAGGTTGCGCTCCTTGAGCGGATTCTCTGCATGGCAATATGCCACGCTGGTATCGTCCAATAAAATAACTAAGTATTGTAACATGAGACTATTTACTATTTATTCATTTACAATTTGTTCATTTATCAGCATACCACACCGTCATTTGCCTTCCTATTGGCTTCAAACTCCTCGCGCTTGCCTTCCAATTCCAGTTTGCGGTATAGTTTGTTCCAATAATAATTGTTCGCACGCACGCGCGCCTTGTGCATTTTGCAAATAGCAGTAGCACGCTCAAAAACAGTGTGGGTCTGTGCAGCATCGAAATTCTCACCTTGACACCAAGCGCATCCCTCTGCTACCTCGCAATTCACACATTCCGGTGTAGATTGTGTGCAACGGTCAAGTGTCAAAAATGGACGGAGTTTGTTTTGGTCTATTCCTTCGTATACGTTTCCGATTATCCAGGCTTCTTTGTCGCGCAAGGAATACTGCGCAAAACGAGTACACGGATAGAAATTACCTTCTGCATCTACTGCAAGCATTTTACCTGCGCCACACCAATTGTTGTTTTGAAGTTTGCAGTTCATAGGTTTTCCCATATACTCCGAGAAGAACGAGCAGGCATAATCTTTGTACAAATCTCTATCAATGATGGCATCAGCCAACTGCATTAACTGTTCTTCAAATAGCTTGTCATCTCCTTCGTGCCAAACATCTTCAAAGACGCAGTTAATATTCACTTGATGAATTCCAAGGTCGTACAAATGCAATACCGACTCGCAGATATACGGAATATCCGCAGACGAGATAGTTACTTTCGTGCCTTCCCCGGGGAATTGTTCTTGCCAAAGTGGTATATTACGCACCACATCTTTGTATGACCCACGCTCGGAATTTTTATATACACGGTTTAGATCATGTTTGCGCTCAGTACCATCAATGGTAATACCAATGGATAGATGGTGGCGATTTTTAGTTATAAACCGCTGCACTTTCTCGCTATCGTAATTAATGCCATTGGTAGAGAACGAGAAACGATATGAGTTGAACCAATGATGATTACGAGCAAACAGTTCTTGTTTAATGTAGTCGCATATTTTATCAATAAGGTCGATTTCCAAGAAAGGTTCTCCTCCTATGAAATCCCATATCACAGACTCATAAGCAAAGTCAGAATCATTCTCATGGTCTAATACATAGTCGATTGCCGCTTTGGCAATATTCCATGGCATTCGTTCTTTCTCGTTCTTACCTACTAAATAGCAGTATTTACAAGCCAATTGGCAATCTTTTGTAACAATAAAAGTAATGTTCTTTGACATTCCTTCTTGCCACGACTTTCCATTTTCCTTTATTTCGCTCATACTTTAGATTTTCGATGTCCCTTTGCAGGTGTTCTTACATGAGTTCCAGCATGTTTTTCGCAGCCTGTCAATAATGTAGGCAGTATGGCTGCACTTAATATCGGAAGCGTTTTTAATGCGGCTTCTTTAAAAAACTCTCTACGAGTTTGTAATTCTTCTATTATCATTACAAATTTGATTCAATAAAAAGTGCTACACTCCTCTTTTTTTCAAAATAGGAATGCAGCACAACAAATTACCTCTTGGAACTACCGGAGCAACTGCCCGAACAAGTGCTCTTGCAACCATAGTGGCAAGAACCATAACAATCATTTTGGCAACTGGTCTTACAAGTGTAGTCACAGCCTGTGCTTGCAACCGCATTCACAGCTGGTACATTTGCCAATACAACCGCCCCAATGATAGGCAGTGCTACTTTGGCTGCACTTTTAAAGAACTCACGACGTGACTGGAGTTCCTCGTTTTGGTTGGTTTTCATTGTTATAACAATTATTAGTTTTCCCTACATCCTTTCCGTCGGCGATTCGGGTTTCTCCTTTTATATTACAATGCACCGTATGCTCCACCCTTACAACCCATTTTACATCCGGTATTGCACGCAGTACGGCAAGAGCCTGTACATCCAGTGTAACATGAGTCACTACATGTGTTGCAACCTGTTGCGGTAGCATTCGCTGTAATAGGTATTTGCGAAAGGACAACAGTTCCTATCACAGGCAAAGTCGCCTTAACTGCTTTTTAAAGAACTCTCTTCTAGAGTGTAATTCATTATTTTGTTTCATTTTCATTATTTATTTAGTTAATACAGAAGTTTTTATCTGCTAGCATTAGCATAACACGTACCACGGCATGAGCTTTGGCATGCATTTTTACAAGAAGTCAATGAACATCCTGATGGATGATAATATGAGTTACTTTTACATTGTGTGCGACAGTTTGCAGTACAATCAGAAGAACAAGTCTGTTGACAGGTATTTTTACATACTCCTCCGCAAGAAGTCGTACCTCCTGGAACATCGGGAACTTCTATCTCACAAGAAGTGAATACATTAGGTATAGTAAAAGCAGCAACACTCAATGCTGTTCCAGCTGCTTTCTTAAAAAATGAACGGCGAGATAAAATCTCTTTCTGTATGTTATTTTCCATATCATTTTGAATTTAATAGTTATTAAAGCAAATACCAATTTTTGTAAAGAAAGTCGTTGATCCGTTTCCTGTCCCATTATTGTGTAAACCGAAACTCCAATCGAGCAACTTATACTGTAAACCAGTACCAAATTGACAGAAGAACTGCGCATTTTTTGTATCCATATGCAGAACACCATGACCAGCTCCTAACCCTAAATCGACATAAAGGCGAAAATTATCATTTATAGGGTAATAACCGCGTAAATCCACAAACTCATTCATGTACATGCGAAGCCCTGATATAGAGGCGTATATCCCTCTGTTCGGGTAATAGTGAGTCATAAAATTAACATCTACTCCTAAACCGACTTGCATCCATTTTCCAAGTTTAACACCCTGAATCGTACCAACACTTCCCCTCTGTTGGTAAGTATCCATCCCATTAGTAATGGATGTGGAACCATACCCGAGATGCATATCACCAACATACTTAGGTGAGAAATCAACTTGGGCAAAACAACTCCAAATTGGCAAAAAAGCCATTAAAAAACATAACGTTTTTCTCATAGTATTTATTTTATCAAGTTTTCCCTACTCCCTTTACGTTGGCGGTTCGGGTTTCTCCTATTTCTCTGTAAATTTCGGCTTACTCCGGTTAATATAATCAAGTATATATACACAACAAAAAAGCGGGACTGCACTATTGCTGTTCCGCGATTCGAGGCTCTGGTATTGCCTTTTGTTCCAAACAACAACACTGAAGCCCACGCTGTATGCATCTATACGTACGCATATGCGTACCTTATTATACATACCACAGGGCACCTTGTGCTGCAATGTTTTGGAACAGTGAATTTACCAGATTCCGAATCGCCAAAACAAAGCGCTTAAGACGCCTTTTTCAATATGTCCTGTATCTCACCCGCCCGAAAGACATATACCCTCAGCGTGGGCTCAATACGGCAAAACTTCCGTTTTGCGCTGCAAAAATACTACTTTTTTTTGATATATGCAAGAGTAAACCGTATTTTTTTCGATTTTTTCTCATAAGTAGGCATAAAAAAACGGACCGAAGTCCGTCTTTTATTCAATATGTTTTCCTGTCAAACGTTAGCGGGTGGCGGTAGTATCATATCGTCTGATACAAAGACACCGGTCCTTCATGCCAGCGTTTGGTACTTTCCTGTTCCAATTGTTTATACATCGCAGAGGAATACACGCGGCGGATAGCTTCAATCGTACTGATATGCTCGTCCTCAGCCAACATGTCTGCCACCCAACTTACTTTGAACGGCAGAAGCAGATACAGATTTTGTTGTGTTATCTCGCTCATGGCAGAATCTCCTTTGCTTTTACAAATGTCAAGGCTTTGAGTGCCTGTTCGGTATGGAACAGATACTGGTCCACTAAATCGTAGGTGCGCAGTTCTACAAGCAAGTTCTCCTTGCTCATCACGCCTCCTTCGTACAACGTGAAGCACGCATATACACGGTCGTTGGCTACCGGACCGTACACCACATCGTAGTTATGAGTAAAGGTGCGGTTCAAACGGTTATTCATGACGAACTCCAGCCACTCGTCTGTCGGTGAATCAAAAAGAGCGCAATGGAACTGTTTCAGGGTCTCCAAGTCCAATTCGTACTCATTGACATAGCCTTTTCGGGCACCGCTGTCCCTCATGCGTTTGCGCACCCAGTCTTCCGCTTGTTTGGCGGAAGTGGTGGTATAGAAGCCTGTTCCGTAATCCAATGTGCGGATGGCTTGGCGTATCTCCGGCGTCGGGACGCGCTCTAAACTGCCGTGATAGACTCTCATTGCTTTCTTTTATTGATAAATTCGTCAATATCTTCCATAATCCACTGCGCACTTTGCGTATGCAACGGCTCGTAACCAGCTTCCAGATATTCCAAGACACCGTATTGGTCAAGGATGCGCATGGATTGCTCCCCCGTCAAGTGATGACGTTGCTTGTATTGCTCAATGCAAAAAGCAAGGAACAGTGATATTTCGTTACTTCGCGTGGACATCTCTTTGCAACTTTCTTATATCCCTAAAGGGAACGAACTGCATGATTCGGCTGCAAAGATACTGCTTTTTTTTGACATTTGCAAGAGGGTGGGGGATTTTTATGCGTTTTTTTTCTGGAGAATCCGGAAGAAAAAGCAACAAAGAATACAACAAATAAAAAAGCGACAGGATTTGCGGTGTTTTTTTTCTCCCCTTATTTTATAAGGGGTGAGAGGACAGATAAATGTCGCTACTCGGAGAGACACCCGAGAGAGAAGAAACACGCACTTTGCTACGGTGCTATGCCTAAACGCCCTAATAATAGAGAGGGTCTTTAAGGTCTTTAAGGACTTTAAGGACTTTAAGGACTTTTCATGTTTAACCATTTAACACCTTAATTAGTATGATGAACAAATTATCTATCCCGGCGAAGGAGGAGCAGGATCTCCACATCGCCAAACACATCGAGCCGGAAACACTACCGGCAATCATCCAACCGGTTATGGCACTCGCGCAGACGGATGCCGAGAAAGACATGCTGCTGCTCGCGCTCCTCACCGCCGCAGGCAGCTGTATGCCCAACCTCTATTTCCGCTACGGACTGACGGGCAAGAAGTATTTTCCCAATCTGCAATGTTTTATTGTAGGTTCTGCGGCTTGCGGAAAAGGTATCGCCAACCTCGCCTTGGAGTTAGTGAGCAAGGTGCACGAAGCGCAACCGCTCGTCATTGCCGGTGACTCGTCCTATCCGGGTTTTTACCGCCAATTAGCGAAACAGAACGGACGCGGGTATATCCACGAGTCCGAAGGCTCGGTCATCACCGACGTGTGGCGCTCGTCCGTGGCAAACTATAACACCGCCCTCCGCAAGGCTGCCGAACACGAGCCCGTCACCCGCAACCGTGCGAACAACTCTTCCGTCATCGCCTGTCCGCAGCTCTCCGTCCTACTCACCGGCACCTTCAGCCAGTACAAAGCCCTTGTGCCGAGTATCGAGAACGGTTATTTCTCGCGCCTCCTGACCCTCATCATCAACGACCAGCAGGCGTTCAGCCACCGTTATGTAGAGCCGGGCAGCGGCAGAAACGGCGTGATGCGCGTGGCGGCGGAGCAGTTGTACGGACTGTACGAACACCTCTATTTCTGCAAGCCCGTGGAGTTTGCTTTGACCGCTGACCAGCGCACACGCCTCGGGCAGCACTTGGAGAACGCATACCCGATGCTCATGCAGCTCCTCGGGCAGAATTTCCACTCCGTCGTCCTCCGCATGGCGGTCCAGATAGAGCGGATAGCGATGATACTGAGCGCGTTGAGGTCCTGCTCTCCTCGGTATTCCGAGGATTCTCTTTCTTCTTTTACAGGCGAATCGGATTCGCCTCTCTCTCCGTCTGTTAGCCCGGAATTGAATTCCGGTACATTCCTCTGCTCCGACACCGACTATGCCACGGCGGAACTCATCGGCAACAAGCTCCTGCTGCATATGGCTTCCGCTTATCGCCTCATCAACGGCGCAGAGCAACCCTCCGTCCCTGCCGTCCAACCCCTCGACCAGCGCCAAATGCTCCTCTCCCTCCTCCCATCGGAGTTCGCCTCCAAGACACTCGTTGCCGAAGCTGCCTCGCAAGGCATCTCACGACGTACGGCTATCAGGTGGAATGAAACTTGGCTGCAACATGGGCTGGTTCGGCAAATCAAATACGGAATATATAAAAAATTGGCATGACACTCTTGGCACACTTGACACACTTCCGCTAAACTGTGCCAACTGTGTCAACTGTGCCACTGCAAAAAATGCTTCGTTCTTTGCAGGCGAATACGATTCACCACCCCCTGAAATCGTTAGTTGTTCTTATCTATTCTTAGTGATCCGTTAACCATCATCGAGGGTACCAGCCACCCATATGCAGCCCATCCCCTCACAATCTAATAGTTTAACCCTTTTACCCCTCTCTTCTGGCTTAGAGGAGCCTTCTCTCCCTCGGGCAGTGAAATGTATTTCGCTGGCCGAAGAGCGGGGGCATCCGAGTAACTATCCTTAAAACGGAGTTTTGAGGCGCTTACGAGGATAGCCAGCGCGACATGGCACATTACCAACCTACTGCCGGTTTTGAGTCTTTCACCGGCGCAATCAGCAAAAAGAAAGACCAAGCCCATCGTTTAGTCACCCGTCTCAAATCGGTCAAGGACCCGCTTACGGGCGAAGTGGTAGGGCATGGACCGAAAGAGATCTACGCCCAGAACCCGTGTGATTATAAGGAGCACCCGCTAACGCAGGGCGAGCAGACCCAGCGCAGCAAATGGCGTGAAGCCTGCCGCGAGGCGAGTGCTATCGTCCGCGACAAGAGTCATCCGCGATATATGGAGATGTACGAGCGGTGGCGCGAGCAACTGACGGACAAAGAGCCCGCCAACTCCTCTGCCGCTCCCTGCATGCAGTTTCCTAATTTCGTGCGGGCGGTGCTGGTGAAGGGATTGCAGGAGTAGTATTATTTATGTCCGGAACACATAAAAACACCGCCACGTTTCAGTTGCGTGGCGGTGTGGATTATTACATATTCCGGAGGTTATGCTTGGCGATGACGGTGCCGTTTTGGACGACAAACATGCCCGGGTTGGCGCGGACGATGGTCTTGAGCGTCACAGGGTCGATGGTACAGAAGACCTGTTCTGCCGTCTCCGCATCCATTCCTATTTCTTCCGCAAAGGCGTAGATGTCATCTTCGCCGGAGCCGGTGAGGAAATAGCATTTCTCGCCGTGCAGCGTACAGTCGGCATAGAGACGCAGCAGTTTGTCGGTCTGCTTGCGGTCGGTCTTATGCAGGTCGTACATCGTCACAAGCGTCACGGGCTCTTCGGATTCGAGAACGTCGTAAGTGATATCGTCAAACTCCATCGTCAGGATTTCGAAGTCATGAATCGGTGCTTCATAGCCTTTCTTGACGAGGACGGAGCGCTGATCGACAAAGGTCCATGTGCTGTCGCCTTTGGGGTAGTTCTCCAAGGTGAACTCCTGCTGCACGCCGTCTTTCTCGTAGATAAGGGTCGTCTCATAGACGTCCGGTTCGGCGTCTTCGGGAATCTCCATGAGGGCAGGGATGTTATTGCCGATTTTATAGGGCCGGAAATCGAGCGGCGGCAGGTGTGTGTAGCTGTAGCCCATGATAACTCCTCCGGAGACGAGCGCCAGCAACGCGATGACCAGTTCCGCCCACCAAGAGAAAGTCTGCGGGATGGCTTTGCGGCAGACGAGCAGTACGATGACCAAGCAGAGGAGGACGATATTTTTCCAGAATGTCTGCCAGTTGGTGAGCACCAGTGCGTCTCCGAAGCAGCCGCAGTCCGAGACGGGGTTAGTGAGCGCAATCCAGAGCGTGAGAGGTGTCATCACGAGATAGAAGAGGAGGGATAACCATGCCGTCCAGTTTGTACGGATATTAAAGAGCATGCATATGCCTAACAGCCATTCCGCAGCAATCAGACATACAGCAGCTGTTCCTGCCAACGGCAGCAAGTCTGTGAAGAGCCCGCCGAAGGCTTTGAGGTAATCCTCTATTTTATAGACGGTGCCTAACGGATCCACGGCTTTGACGAAACCGGAGAAGATAAAGGTCAGAGCCAGCAGTGTGCGTGCCACGGAGCCGATGATATGTTTAGTCTTTCTCATAATGAATAAGGTCGAATATTGCGTAATTGATAATATCGAAATAATTGCCTTCCACGCCCTCGGAGGCGATGGTTTTTCCTTCGTGGGTGAGAATAGTCTTGATGCGAATGATTTTAGCGAGAATCATATCCACAATACCTTCTTTTGACATCTCTCTCCAAGCCTCGCCGTAGTCATGGTTCTTGCGCATCATCAGTTCTTTGGCTTCGAATAACACGGCGTCGTATTGTCCGGCGGCTTCTTCGTTCGTCATATCCACCCCGTCCGCAAACCCTTTGCGTGCTTGGATGATAGCCGTAATACCATAATTGACAATCGCGCGCAGGTTCCCTTCTATATCGTCGCCCACCAGACTCACGCCGGTCTCTTGCCGCTGCCGGATATTGCAGGCTTTGATATACAACTGGTCTGTTATTCCGTGCAACCGGAAAATGCGCCATGAAGCACCGTAATCCTGCATCTTATCGACAAAAATCTGCCGGCATTTGGCGGTCACTTCATCAAACTGGCGTTCAGTATTTTCGCATTTACTCATTTTCGTATTTTCTCATTTATTATTTCGTCCAGAGATACGAGTTGCTGTTCTCCGGTGGTCATGTTTTTGAGCATGACTTTGTTCTGCGCCATCTCGTCGCCGCCTACGATGGCTACAAACGGAATATTCTTGTCGTTGGCGTAACCCATCTGTTTCTTCATTTTAGCAGGTTCGGGATAGACTTCTACGGCAATGCCGTTAGCGCGGAGCTCTTTTGCCCAGCGGAGCGCATAACGCAGTTCGTCCTGCCCGAAGGTGGCAAAGAGCACCCGGGTACTTGATTGTAATTCTTGCGGGAACAGATTCAGTTCGGTCAGCACATCGTAAATGCGGTCGGCGCCAAAAGAGATGCCCACGCCGGAGACATTGGGCAGACCGAAGATGCCCGTCAGGTTGTCATAACGTCCGCCGCCGGTGATGGAGCCTATCTGTGCATCCAATGCTTTCACCTCGAAGATGGCACCGGTGTAGTAGTTCAATCCGCGTGCAAGGCAGAGGTCGAGTTCTATTGTCAGACCGCTCCGCTGTTGGACCGCTCCGCTGTTGGACCGCTCCGCTGTTAGACCGACTGCGTCTGTAAGGTTAAAGATTTCCTCCATCTCTGCTACACCTTTCAGACCGATTTCGCTGGAAGCGAGGATGGTACGCAGGGCGGTGAGTTTGTCCGCCGTAGAGCCGCTGAGATTAAGAATCGGTTGCAGTTTGGCTACTTGCTCGTCGCTCAAGCCGCGTTCAAGGAGCTCGTTGTTCACCGCATCGACACCGATTTTGTCGAGTTTGTCGATGGCTACGGTGATGTCAATGATTTTGTCCGGAGCACCGATGACTTCGGCGATACCGGCAAGTATCTTGCGGTTGTTGATATGCAGGCACACGTTGATACCGAGCCGGCGATAGACCTCTTCGACAATCTGTATCAGCTCCAGTTCGCCGAGCAGGCTGTCCGAACCGATGACGTCCACGTCGCACTGGTAGAACTCGCGGTAACGCCCTTTCTGCGGTCTGTCCGCACGCCAGACAGGCTGAATCTGGAACCGTTTGAAGGGGAACGAAATCTCCTCGCGGTGCTGTACTACATATCGCGCAAAGGGCACGGTGAGGTCATAGCGCAAGCCTTTCTCCGGAGCCAAGGCGGCTTTCTCGCCGCTGTTCTGGATACGGAAGAGCAGTTTGTCACCTTCTTCGCCGTACTTGCCCATCAGGGTGCCGATATTTTCCATCGCAGGCGTCTCAATCTGCTGGAAACCGTAGAGGGAGAAGACACTCCGGATGGTGTCGAAGATATAATTGCGTCGTGCCATTTCGAGTTGTCCGAAATCACGCGTGCCTTTGGGTATGCTTGGTTTTGTCATAAGATAATTAAAAATTACGAATTACGAATTGCCGAATAATTCGGTATAAATCCTGTCCGTTGCACCAAGCTCGGACTGCACGTACGCAGCGGCTTTGGCACCCATCTCTTCATGGCGGTCGAGCGCCGTATTCAGGGCGTTTTCCAGCTCACTGAACCGGCTCACGCTGCGCGCCGCACCGGCATCGATGAGTCCCTGCGCCTCGCGGAAGGTGTGGTAATTGGGACCGAAGACCACCGGCAGACCATAGACAGCCGCTTCGATGGTGTTATGGATACCTTCTCCGAACCCTCCGCCGACATATGCCGCCTGCCCGAACCGATAGACGGAAGAAAGCAGTCCGACGGTGTCTATCAGCAGAACCTGTGCGCGTCCGAGGAGGTTTCTGCGGCTCACGGCAGACGTCATCCGGCTTACATCCGAATAGCGCACAAAACGTCCCTTGAAGAGGTTGAAGATAAAATGCAGATGCGCCTCGTCCGTCTCGTGCGGCACGAGAATGAGTTTGGCAGGCAATGGATAATTGGCAGCGGACATGTATCTTGCCAATAACTGCTCGTCTTTATGCCACGTGCTGCCTGCCACTATAAGCCGTTGGCAACCCTCGGCAAACTCCGCTACGGGTGCCAGCCGCTCGTCCAGCCCTGCTTGGGAAGCGAGTGAGCGGGTAATGCTCTCTACGCGGTCGAAACGCGTGTCACCGGCAACGGAAGCGTTGTGCACACCGTGCCCGGCAAGCAGCCTCCGCGACGCCTCGTCCTGTACGTACAGGCGGGTGAAAGCCCGCAGCAGACGCAGTTGCCCTTTGCCCCAGAGACGGAAGAAGACCTGCCCGGGACGGAAGATAGAGGAGACGGAATAGAAGGGAATATCGCGTTTCTTCAGCTCTCGTATATACGCGGGCCAGAACTCATATTTGATGAAGAAAGCCATGCGCGGCTGCAGGGCGTTGAGAAAACGCTTGGCGTTGCGCCGCGTGGCAAAAGGCAGGTAATAGACACCGTCCGCCAAACCGTAATCCTTGCGCAGCTCATAACCCGAAGGGGAGAAGAAAGTGACGACAATCTTCTGCTGCGGGTGCTGCGCTTTGATGCGCTCAATCAGCGGTCGTGCCTGCTCGAACTCTCCGGCAGAGGCGGCGTGAATCCAGACAGGTCCTTTGCCCGCCGCCGGTTGGCTCTGAGCCGCCAGCGCGGGAATAGTCTCAGCCTGCCCGCGAACCAGCAGACGCGCCTTCCGATGACCGAACAGAGCGGCGATACGTATAAAGAGAAAATAGAAAATCATTGTTTCTTGTCCAAAAATCGCGCAAAGTTACGAAAAAAAAATGACATGAGCAAAAAAATCTTGCATAATTGCAAAAAAATGCGTACCTTTGCACCCGATTTTGCTGAAAATGGGAAAAGAAACAGTTATATTGGCGATAGAGAGCAGCTGCGACGATACGTCAGCGGCTGTTATCATCGACGGCGTGCTGCGCAGTAATGTCACAGCGAGCCAGAAAGTGCATGAGGAGTTCGGCGGCGTAGTGCCGGAGTTAGCGAGCAGGGCGCACCAGCAGAATATTCTGCCGGTGGTGGACACTGCTCTGAAACGTGCCGGGGTAGGGAAAGAAGCCCTCTCGGCTATAGCGTTCACCCGAGGTCCCGGTTTGCTGGGGTCGCTGTTGGTGGGCACTTCGTTTGCCAAAGGGTTGGCGCTGGCGCTGAATATACCTCTGATAGATGTCAACCACCTGCAGGGGCACGTCATGGCGCATTTCGTAGAGGACGGCACGGGACTTCCTCACCCGGACTATCCTTTCCTCTGCCTGCTTGTCAGCGGCGGAAACAGCCAGATAGTGTTAGTAGAAAGCCCAAAGTCCGGCGCTGCACATATGCCGCAGATGAGGATCATCGGTCAGACAATCGACGATGCGGCGGGCGAGGCGTTCGACAAATGCGCCAAAGTCTTGGGGCTGCCTTATCCGGGCGGACCGTGGATAGACAGACTCGCCAAACTGGGCGACGCCGCCAAGTACCCGTTCGCCAAACCCAACCTGCCGGGATACGATTACTCGTTCTCGGGACTGAAGACGTCGTTCCTTTACACACTGCGCGATATGTTACGCGAACGCGGGCTGGAGACGATAGACCAACTGGCAGAGGCGGTGCCTGACCTGCGGGAGGACTTCTGCGCCTCGCTGCAAGCCACCGTGGTGGATATCCTGATGCGCAAACTGAAGAAAGCCGCCAAGGACCTGAACATCAGCCATGTGGCAGTAGCCGGCGGCGTGAGTGCCAACAGTGCGCTCCGACAGGCGTTCATCGACTACGGCAAACGCTACCATTGGCAGGTGTACATCCCGCCTTTCGCATTCACTACGGACAATGCCGCGATGATTTGTCAGGCGGGTTATTTCAAATACTTGGACCATGATTTCTGTGCGATAGACGAGGTGCCTTTCGCCAAGACGACCATCTGAAGTACGAAGGACAAATGTACGGTGTACAAAAAATAAGAGAGCAGGTGGAACCCTATCTGGACATCATCATTTTCATGGTGACGCTTTTCGTGGCTAACTACTGCTGGAAATTCACCTTTACGGGCGATGAGAACGGCGAGATAGTAACATGGCTCGGATGGGACGTGACGGCACCTTTCGAATGGATGTCGTGCCATATTGCCGCTGCGGTCTATTGGCTGGTCTCGCTCTTCCGCGACACGGTTTATATGGTGGGTGACCATGTCATCCGCTTTGAGTCGGGGGCGGGCTCCAACATCATCTGGGGCTGTTCCGGGCTGAAACAGATGTTTATCTGGCTGTGCCTCATCCTCACGGTGCGCGGCGGATGGAAGCACAAACTGTGGTTCATCCCCTTCGGCTGGCTCTGCTGCCATGCGTTCAACATCCTGCGTATCTTCCTCATCACGCTGTTTATGGAGTTCCACCCGGAGTGGTTCCATGTGCTGCATGATTTCCTCTTCAAATATCTCTTCTACGGAATGATGTTCGGGCTTTGGGTCTGGTTTGTGGAGGGAGTCCGCGGACCTCTTCCTCCGGTCACGTCGTCTGCTGAAAACGCTCAATAAGCTTCACCAACCGGTTTTTCACGCCGCTGACAATCTTCCACGTCTTGCTGGCTTGCGTCCGGTCTCCTGTCAGGAGGTCGGGTACCGTGTTGCCGGTCTCCTGTTCGGGGTACACCAGCAGGTAACTGTGTCCGCTGAAGAAACGGTTCAGCATGTCCGGCACTTGTTCGAAAAGCGGGTTGTAGGATGGGGTGGAAGGACGGGCGTTGATCATAATAATCATGTCGTCAGGAGCCATCTGTTTGGCTATCATCAGCACGTCTTCCCAGTCTTCCATCTCTCTGTACGACGCGCGCAGGTATTTGCCTTTCCGCCGGCAGAACGCCTGCAGCGCTTTCTGGGTCTCGCTGTTGGTGAAGAACACCACTTTGGCGCCTATCTGGCTGCTGAGGCGGCGGATGAGACCGAAACAGGAGATGAAATCGTGTTCTTTCTCCGCGTATCGTGGCACCGCTACAAGGAGCCGGGAAATAGTGTTGAGCGGTTGGTAAGGATGATAGATGATAGCGGCTTTGCGCTGGCTGTTGACCAGCCGGACGGCTTCCGTCCAGTCGCTCTCGCTGGAGAACTCCGGCTGGTGCAGTTCGCTCAACTTGCCCAACTCCTGCAACTCGTGTTGTCTGTTTTCCGCTACGGTGAGCATCAGCCATGTCTCATCGCTCTTGTCGGCTTCCAGCCGTGCCTCTTCCTGAAGCGCAAGCCGTTTGGCGGCATATTCGGTTATGAAAGAGGCGGTGGAGCACAGCACCAAGATCATCAGTACGGCGGCATTGAGGATGGCGTTGTCAAAGACGCCCGTCTCATAACCGATGGTCACTATCGCCAAGGTGCCCGCCGCTGTTGCATGGGTCAGACCGAACATCAGCTGCCGTTCCACAGGCTGCAACGCGAAACTCTTCTGCGCCAGCCATGCGGCGAACCATTTGCCTGCCATCTTGGTGGCAATCATCACTGCGGCGATGACAATCGTCGTCCAGCCGCTCCAGAACACGGACACGTCTATCAGCATTCCTACGCCTATCAGGAACAGCGGCACGAAGAGGTTGTTTCCCACGAAGTTGATATGTTGCATTACGGGGCTGAGGTTCGGCACGTGTTTGTTCATCGCCACGCCGCACATGAACGCGCCGAGGATACCCTCAAGCCCTGCCCAGTCAGCCAAGAGCGCAGAGCCCACCATCATCGTCATGACGATGAGGAAACCGCTTGTGGCGTCCTGCCATCGCTTGAAGAACCGCTGTGCCAGCCACGGGAAAACGGCAAGGATGAGGAACAGTGTCACCACGACACGCCCCAAGACTATCCATTGGGATTGCTGCTGGAGGTCTGCCGCTGCAGACTGCCTGTTGATGACCGCCAGCACCAGCAGCGAGAGAGTGATGGAGAGCATTGTGCCTCCGATGGCGATGTTCGCCGCTGCGTTTTTCTGCACGCCGTAACGGCTCACTATAGGATAGGTCATCAGCGTGTGGCTGCCGTACATAGCCCCTAACAGCGTGCTCGTTACCCAGCCGTAGCCTAACAGACGGCTTGTCAGCAGACCTAACAGCAACGGAAAGACAAACGAATACAAGCCGAAGACCACCGCGCGGCTGCGTTGCTGGCGGAAATCGTTGACGTCCACCTCGATACCCGCCTGCAGCATAATATAGAGCATTCCTATCTTGCCCAGCGTCTGTATGGTATCGCCCTCGCTGATGAGGGCAAGACCGTTCGGACCAGCCAAGATACCCACGATAATAAAGCCCACGATACTCGGTACACGTATCTTGCGGCACACCATCGGCACGAGAAGGATGGTGCCTAATATCAGCGCAATTATGCCAAGCGGGTTGGTTATCATGGCTTAAATGAATCTTCCTGTAATGCTTTTCTTGTTCTTCCTGATATCCTCCACCGTACCTTCCGCCACAACGGTACCGCCGCCTCTGCCTCCTTCGGGTCCCATGTCGATGAGCCAGTCGCAGGCGCGGATGACATCGGTGTTGTGCTCGATGATAACAACGGTATTGCCTTTCTCCACCAGTCTCCGTAATACGCCTAACAGCACGCGTATGTCTTCGAAATGCAGACCGGTGGTGGGTTCGTCAAGGATATAAAGGGTCTTGCCCGTGGACGGACGGGACAGTTCGGTAGCCAGTTTGATGCGCTGGCTCTCTCCTCCGCTGAGGCTGGTGGAGGACTGCCCTAATTTGATGTAACCCAACCCCACGTCCTGTATCGTCTTGATTTTACGTAGGATGGCGGGCTGGCTCTCGAAGAACTCCACGGCTTGGTTGACGGTCATGTCAAGGACGTCGGCTATCGTCTTCCCTTTGAACCGCACTTCGAGTGTCTCGCGGTTATACCGTTGTCCGCCGCACACCTCGCACGGCACATATACGTCGGGCATGAAATGCATCTGTATGGTCTTGTAGCCGTTTCCTGCGCATTCTTCACACCGTCCGCCTTTGGCGTTGAAGGAGAACCGTCCGGCTTTCCAGCCGCGTATCTTGGACTCCGGCAACTGGGCGAACAGCTCGCGGATGTCGTTGAAGACGTTCGTGTAGGTGGCAGGGTTGCTGCGCGGGGTTCTGCCGATGGGAGACTGGTCCACATTGATGATTTTGTCAATATACTCGACTCCTTCTATTTTCTTGTACGGCAGCGGAGTCTGTTTGGAGCGGTAGAACTTCCGGCTCAGGATGGGGTAGAGTGTCTGGTTGATGAGCGAGCTCTTGCCGCTGCCGCTCACACCGGTGACGCACACCATTTTTCCTAAAGGAATACGCACGCGCACGTTTTTGAGGTTGTTGCCCGTACATCCGCTGAGGGTGAGGTATCGTTCGTCGTCAGCGGTCTTACCGTTGCTTTGCGAGGGTTCTGTTGTGCCGCCTGTCACGGTCTTTTCGCCCTTCAGGTAGAGAGCGGTCATCGTGTCCGTTTTCAGCAGGTCGCTTGGCGTTCCGCTGAAGAGCACTTTTCCTCCCAGCCGTCCGGCTTTGGGACCTATATCGACTATCCAGTCGGCTTCGCGCATCATCTGTTCGTCGTGCTCCACCACGATGACGGAGTTGCCCATGTCTCGCAGCTCTTTGAGGCTGTTGATGAGCCGTTCGTTGTCCCGCTGGTGCAGACCGATGGACGGTTCGTCGAGTATATAGAGCACGTTGACCAGCCGGCTTCCTATCTGGGTCGCCAGACGGATGCGCTGGCTCTCTCCGCCGCTCAGGCTCTCGCTGCTGCGGCTGAGGCTCAGATAACTCAACCCCACCGCCTGCATGAACCGCAGACGCGCACATATCTCTTTCAGTATCGGCTCCGCGATGGCTTTTTGCTTGGAGGAAAGGCTGTTATTGTCCTTAGGGTCTTTAGGGTCCTTAAGGTCGTTAAGGACTTTCAGCAGCTCGTCAATGTCCATCTCCGCCAGTTGGGCGATGTTATACGGACCGATTTTGTAGCTCAGTGCCTCTTTGCTGAGTCGTTTGCCGTGGCATTCCGGGCACTCGCACCATTCTTCTTTGTTCTCTTCTTCCTCCTCCGGTGTGCTGAGTGCCTGCAGCTCCTCCCACCAGTTGTCCTCACGGATGGCTTCGTCAATGTCCTCCTTTGTACTTTGTACCTCGTCCCTTTGTACCTTTCCGAGTCCTTTGCATCGCGGACACCAGCCGGACGGGCTGTTGAAGGAGAAGGTGTGCGGCGCGGGGTCCTGATAACTGAGACCGGTCTCCGGACACATCAGGTTCCGGCTGAAATACCGGACAGGGCTTTCTTCTTTCGACTTTTGACTTTCCACTTCAGCTATCATCATCAGCCCGTTGCCCTGCGTCATCGCCCGGTCCACGCTCTGACGCATACGCCGCGTGTCTGTCTCCTTCGTACTTGGTACTTCGTCACTTTGTACTTTTAATTTATCAACCACCACCTCGATGCTGTGTACTTTGTACCGGTCCAGTTTCATTCCGGGCACAAGGTCGCGAACCTCGCCATCGACGCGGACCGTGGCGTAGCCTTTCTTGCGGATGGTTTCGAACAGTTCCTTGTAATGTCCTTTGCGACCGTTTACCATCGGAGCCAGCAGCAGTATTTTCTTTCCGGCGTACTCCCGGACGATGAGGTCGATGATTTGTTCGTCGGTATAATGCACCATCTTCTTGCCCGAGAGGTACGAGTACGGTTCTCCCGCGCGTGCAAAGAGCAGACGCAGGAAGTCATATACCTCGGTCACCGTGCCCACGGTCGATCGTGGGTTCCTGCTCGTCGTCTTCTGGTCGATGGAGATGACGGGGCTCAGCCCGGTTATCTTGTCCACGTCCGGGCGTTGCATCTGACCGATGAAACCGCGCGCATAGGAGGAGAAAGTCTCCATATACCGCCTCTGACCCTCGGCAAAGATAGTGTCGAATGCCAGCGACGACTTACCCGAACCGCTCAGTCCGGTGATGACAGTCAGCCGTTTGCGGGGGATGGATACGCTGATATTCTTCAGGTTATGCACCCTCGCCCCTATAATTTCTATGTTCCCTTCGTTCTTCAATTCCTGATTGCTTATGTCTTTTGTCTTTCTACTGATAAACTGTCTTCCACTTTCTCTTGGTCTTCCTGAAACGCCGGCTCGTCCTGCCAGTGTCTCTCTGGCGGAGGACCGTAGCATGCTGCCATGGTGAACGCCACCCCTGTCAGCAAGACCGCTTTGATGCCTCTGCGGCATACGTAGTCAAACAATTTCCGTAACATATGCATTTGCGATTTTCATAATTTTGCATGCAAAGGTACTACTTTTTTTGCACATATGCAAATTTTCATCGTGTTTGAGTTAATTTTTCATTTTAAATTTTGAATTTCGAATTATTTTTCGTACCTTTGCAGCCGCAAAGCCGCAAATGCTTCTGCCACCCCAACCGATGAATTATTGAGTAAGATGTAACCTGTACCATGAAAGAAAATCTTGCGTGAGGAATACCACATGCTCTGGCGCATTCCCCAAGACCTCAACCCCGAATGTTGTTTTGATTAAAGAAGAATAAAAATATCGTGTATGGATATAAAAGAATACATCAGCACCGTTAATCAGAAGTTCCGCGCAGGTAATGCTACCGAGCATACATATAGGGGAGCACTGGAACTGTTAATGAAAACGCTCCTTCCAAAACTAGATATAGTGAATGAGCCGAAACGCCCTTGCTCGCGTTCCGAAACTAAAAATTGGTAATTATTCATACTATTTTTGTTTTTTGCTCAATATTATACAAAAACAGCATGAAAAATACTAATTGCATCCGATTACTCGGCTATTTTCACTAAAAATAACACAATTTAGCCCACCAATCATTTATTATTCGGCTATTTTTAATAGAAATCTTCAAAAAAAGCCCGCAAATATTTGCGTACTTCAATTTTTTTTAGTACCTTTGCCACCGATTTTAATTAGCACTATTATGGATGAGTTGTTTGGAAGAAAAGCGGAATTGAAACAATTGGATGAGTATGTCAATTCTGGCAGACCAGAGTTTGTCGCCTTATATGGTCGCAGACGCGTGGGGAAAACCTTTCTGATTGATGAGTATTTCCAACGGCAGTACGCTTTTTCGGCAATCGGAGTGATTGACGGAGAACGTAACGAGCAGATGTCGGCTTTCATGCAGGGTCTTCGTAATATCGGCTATAAAGGAGGAAAACCAAAGTCATGGATGGATGCTTTTTATGAACTTTCCAAACTGTTGGAACCTCAATTAATATCCGGTAGTCGTTGTGTCATATTCATAGACGAACTGCCCTGTTTTGATACGCCCAAAGCCGGTTTTGTACGCGCTTTCGGACATTTCTGGAACTCATGGGCTTCTAAACACAAGGAGGTGATGCTTGTCGTTTGCGGCAGTGCCACATCATGGATGATAGAAAATATCATTGACAGCCACGGCGGGCTGCATAACCGGATTACCCATGAAATGCACCTGCAACCTTTTACGCTCAGCGAGACGGAGCACATGATCCACTCTATGAAAATAGGATGGGACAGGCTGGCTATTTTGCAAATGTATATGGCTGTTGGCGGTATTCCATACTACCTCAGTCTGCTGCAACGCGGTGAGAGCGTGGCACAAGCTATTGATCGGCTGTTCTTTGCCAGAAATGCACCCTTACGAGATGAGTACGAACGGTTGTTCGCATCACTTTTCCGTAAGCCGGAACCTTATTTGGAAATACTGAAAGTCTTATCATCTTGTCGCCAAGGAGTCACGCGGGAAGAAATAGCCAAGGCTGTCGGTACCTATGAGAACGGACATCTTTCTGACTACCTCAAAAACCTGATACGATGCGATTTTGTGCGGTATTACTATACCCGTTCTACCAAAATTAAGAAGACAGACGGACTATACCAACTGACGGATTTCTTTGTCATTTTTTACAATACTTTTGTCAAGAATGCCACCACAGACGAGCATTTCTGGACGAATCATCTGCTTTCTCCGACACTCAACATTTGGTTTGGTCTTGCTTTTGAACGTGTGTGCATGGCGCATATCCCGCAAATTAAAAAGGCATTGGGCATAGATAGGATTGGCACGGAGTATTATTCATGGCGCAGTAGGGAAAGTGCAAACGGCGCACAAATTGATTTGCTCATCGAACGAGCTGACCGTATCATTAACCTCTGCGAAATCAAGTATAGTGCCGGACAATATACGATTAGCAAGGACGAAGATATCAAGATTCGTAATCATCAAGCCGATTTTGTTTCTGAAACGAACGCACGATACGCGGTTGTACCGACTATGATTAGCACGTTTGGCTTGAAAGCGAATAATTATTCAGGAGGCATCCAGTCTCAAATTACCATGGACGATTTGTTTAAGGAATAAATGAAAAAATATCATTATGACCCCGATACAACAACAAAAAGCAGCCAAAGACTTTGCCGCCCACTGGGAGGGCAAAGGTTATGAAAAAGGCGAGAGCCAGATTTTCTGGACCACGCTCCTCAACCAAGTCTTCGGTATTGAGCACCCCGAGACCTTCATCATCTACGAGCACCAAGTCAAGCTCGACCACACCTCTTTCATCGACGGCTTCATCCTGACCACCAAAGTGATGATTGAGCAGAAGTCGCACAGAAGAACCTCCCCGGAGGCAAGAAAACCATGAAAGCCTACCTCTGGAAAATCTGTGGAGACATCTACGATGCCAACCACTAAACAAAAAACGACCTTCACGGGTCGTTTTTTATGCCTCGAACTGCTGACGGTGCTTCATGATCGTCGGCAGGTTCTTGGATGCCCATGCTGTTAGCTCCTGCACAATAGGCACTAACTCTGCGCCGATGGGCGTGAGACTGTATTCCACGCGCGGCGGAATTTCCGGATACACCTTGCGGACGATGAGGTCGTCCGCTTCGAGCGTGCGCAGCGTACCGCTTAAAACGCGCGTGCTAATATCCGGTATAGCGCGGCTCAGTTCGCTAAAACGGATTGTGCCGTGTTCGCTGATGACAAGCAACACTAAGAAACCCCATTTATTACCGAAACGGGCTATTACATTGCGCACCGGGCACATCTCAAACATGGAATTCTGACTGTCTTTCTTTCGCATAAAGGCATTTACAATTTAATCATTTACCATTTACCATTTATTTGGACATTGAGCCAATTGGTCATTTTCGACGGCAAAGGTACGACTATTTTCCCATTTGTACAATACTTTCAAAAAAAAAGTAACTTTTTTATCAAAATTTTATGTCTGAGATGCAAGTTATTTCCAAAATGGCGGAATAGGTTACTAACTAATCTATTTTACCTCTCTTGCGTATTTCAAAAAAAAGCAGTAATTTTGCAGCCGAAAAATCATCTCTTTATGAATTTCTTTGAATTAGTCAAATACCGTCGGTCGATACGCAAGTACGAGGACAAGCAGATTCCCCGTGAAGACTTGGAACGTATCATCGAAGCCGGTTCGTTTGCGCCGAATGCAGGCGGCGGACAGCGCAGTATGATTGTGGCAATCCGCGACCGCGAGGTGTCCGAGAAACTGGGCAAACTGAATGTGGCGAGCCTGCGGCGTGACCATCTCATCGGCGGCAATGTGTCGGCTGAGCAGCCCAGCATCATTGATGACCCGACCATCAAAAGCGGTTTCTACGGTGCCCCGACGGTGGTGGTAGTGTTTGCGCAACATAACTTCCTCTACAGCGTGCCGGACGCTTTCTGCTGTGCGGAAAACATGGTTCTGGCGGCAACGGAATTGGGCATAGCATCGTGTATTATCGCCCGTGCGGAAGAGACCTTCTACAACGACTACGGCAAGTCGCTCATGGCACAATGGACCGTGCCCGATAACTACGCGCCGAGGTGCTTTGTGCTGCTCGGTTACTGCAAAGGCGAGTACCCGAAGATCAAACCTCGCAGAGAAAACAGAACACTCATTGTTGAGTAAATATTCATTATTCATTATTAATTATTCATTATTATGAAACGTGTAAACGATTTGTATGTTCCCCACAGCGCACAAGGTATGCTGTGCGAGGAGAAACCCGCTGCTTGCGGCAGTGCATGTGGTACAGGTGACAAACCCGAAGAGAAACCGGCAGCTTGCGGTAGTGCTTGCGGCGCAGGTGACAAACCTGAGAAACCCGCTGCTTGCGGTGCTTCCTGCGGAGCCGGAGACAAGTAAGCATGGAGTATTTTGCCTTTCAGTGGCATATAACCGACGAGTGCGACCAGCGGTGCAAACACTGCTATATCTTCGCAGAGGGACACCCTGCGTTGATAGAAACGCCGTGGGAACGGCTGGTCAGTACTCTCGATAACATCTGTCGTATGGCACAGCGGATGAACCGTGTGCCATACCTCTATATCACCGGCGGCGATCCTATTCTGCATCGCCGTTTCTGGGACTTGCTGGAACTGGTACACAGCCACGGAATACCCTTCACGATCATGGGCAATCCCTTTCACCTCACGCCCGAAGTGTGCCGGAGGATGCACTCACTTGGCTGCCGCAAGTACCAACTCTCGCTGGACGGTCTGAGAGAGACGCACAATCGTTTCCGCAAACCCGGTTCGTTTGATGCGACCTTGGCGGCAATCCCTGTCATCCGCGAAGCGGGTATGCATTGCGCTATCATGTCCACCATCAGCGCAGCGAACATAGACGAGATTCCCGAACTGATTGACATCATCGTCGCCCACCACGCGGACATCTTCGCTTTCGGCCGTTACTGCCCCACAAGCGAGGACAAAGCCCACAAAGAGACATGGCATATCGAGCCTCAGAGGTACCGCGATTTTCTTGACCGCTGCTGGCATAAGTTCGAGCAATACAAGGATTCCGAAACCACCTTCAACCTCAAAGACCATCTCTGGACGCTCTATCTCTACGAGCGCGGTCTTTGGACAATCCCGGATAACTTAGACCCCGATACCATCTACGACGGTTGCAACTGCGGCAACTGCCATTTCACTATTTCTGCTGATGGACAGCTCATGGCGTGCCGCCGTTTCGAGAGTTATGTCGGCACTGTGGCGGAAGAGATGTACGATGTCTATCACGGTGATAAGATGAACGCGTACCGCGAGCACGAGCGCTTTGAGAAATGCGCGAAGTGCGAGTTGCTGCGTTTCTGCCGCGGCTGTCCCGCTGTAGCGTTCGGCTACACCCATAACTTCTACGCCCCCGACCCGCAGTGCTGGAAAGAGGGGTGAGTCGCTTTTTTTTGCCCCGGCTCTTGCATATGTCAGAAAAAAGCACTACCTTTGCACTCGCTTTTGAAAAATGAAACGGCGCATATATGTCATAATATTTTTGCTGACCGCATTGATAGCGGTTATAGGCGGTAGTGTCAACTTCCATCCGCAGAATAGGGTGGAGAGCCGCGCTGCTGTTCCGGCTCCGCAGCAGATCAGTTATATTGTTTCAAACTCTGACTGCGCTATCCCTGTGCAGATTGCGAAGATCCAACTGACGGTCATTCATCTCTCTGCACGCCAGCAACTCAAACGCCTCTCACAGTCCGTTTTCGGGCTGCCGGCAAATATCGCCGTTTCTTATTCTGCCGCGCAAACCATCTATCGTTCGCGCACGTTGCTCCGAAGCCTTGAGACCTACGACATAGGCTTCCCGTTCTCCGCTTTTTGGTAATTTACAATTAAAAGCCTTCAGCTTTCAGTATTCAGCCTTCAGATGCTTTCTGACGGCTGTGCGGTCGTATACCGCAATAAATGATAAAATTGTAAATGACTAAATGAGTAAATGATTTTATGAATACAACAACAATTATTGTTGCCGTTGTGCTGTTAGCACTCGGCATCATACCTGTTCTTATCCTCAACAAATACGGTAAAGGCAACAAACACGACGACGCGAAATGACAGCCTTGGTTATCGTATTCGGATTTGTTTTCCTTTTGTTAGGCGCAGAAGGGCTGGTGGACGGCGCTTCGGGTTTGGCAAAACGCTTCGGTATCAGCAATCTGGTTATCGGCATGACCGTCGTGGCTTTCGGCACCTCGATGCCTGAGTTTGTGGTCAACATGCTCTCCGTGGCGGAAGGACAGACAGACCTCGCATTGACCAATATTGTAGGTAGCAATATCATCAATATCTTTGTCATCCTCGGTCTGACAGCACTGGTCTATCCGATAGCCTCTGCCCGCTCCGCAAGGGTCTTTGATATTCCGATGAACATCCTTGCCGGCGTCGTGGTACTGGTTGCAGTACTCGTTACCCTGCCTTTTGAGTCCACACCGGGAATGTCCCGTCTGAGCGGTGGCATTCTTCTGCTGATTTTCGGTATCTTCATGTACCATAGTGTCAAAACAGCGAAAGCGGAACCGGACAGCACAGAAGATTTCAAACCTATGCCGCTTGCCAAATCCCTGATATATATCGTCTTGGGGCTTGCAGGATTGATTGTAGGAGGCGAGATGATTGTCCGCGGTTCTGTCCGTGTGGCTACCGAATTAGGCGTGCCGGACGCTATCATCGGGCTGACTATCGTAGCACTCGGAACTTCATTGCCCGAACTGGCTACGTCGGTCGTGGCGGCAACCAAGCACAACTGCGACTTGGCATTGGGAAATATCGTAGGCAGCGTGTCGTTCAATGTGTTCTTTATCTTGGGCACATCCGCGCTGCTTAGACCCCTTCCCGCCTACGAAGGAATTATTTTGGACGGTATCATGGCTACGCTGGGAGCCGTGCTGGTCTGGCTGGGAGTCATCTCCAACCGCCAACACCAACTCAAACGCTGGCATGGTGCCCTGTTATTAACCGTCTATGCAGCATACCTGACGTATAGACTAATGAATGTATAATTAAATAAATGAAAAAATGGAAAATGAACAAATAAATGACCAAATGGTAAATGGTCAAATGGTAAATGAATTGGTTGCTCGCAAAAGCTCGTTCTTCGGGCTGTTTCACCACTTGGTATATACGCCGACTAACAGCCGTATTACCGACTATGCCCGCTATTACGGGCACATCGTGCGTGATGAACTGCGGGATTTGTTCTCGTTGGAGGATGACAAGTTCGTGCAGCGTCTGTCCAAACTCACGACCTACGAAGAAGCGGTCAACGGAAACGTGCTGGTCGAAGGTCATATCTCCGCCGACAAGCAGTTTGTTTCTCTGCGGTTGTACCTCTATGAGCAGATCGACTACCGCCCTGCAAGCAAAACCTATTTCCTGCAAGGCGACGCGGCGCAGCAAGCCGTCCGGGTCTTCAAACTATAAACCGCAAGACTTCCTTTCTGCCAAGGCGGCTCACAGCAGTGTGGGTCGCTTTCTTTATCTCAAAACTTGCACAGGTCGGAAAAATGTTATACCTTTGCACCCGAAAAAGAAAGCACCCGCCTAACGAGATATTAATTATTAATTATTAATTAATAATGCGAATCAGCAGTTGAGACAACCTCAAACAGTCTTCGCTTTTAAGTTAATTTTATGTGTTATTTTTATTAAAAATAGTTGCTCAAAAACTTGCATATCTCGTTGATTTTTAGTAACTTTACAGTCTAATA
>JAFSLP010000017.1 GCA_017448345.1 Paludibacteraceae bacterium
GTTTATATTTCTGCTGTTTACAAAGAACCGAAAAACACGCAAAAATCACCGTTTTGGGCATTTCATTGGTGTGTTTTTGAATAAAATCATGGGGGCTTGGGAGACAAACCAAAGAGAGTGTGCCAACAATTTGACACACTCTCTTTCCATAGTCCATTGTCCCCTCTTTAGGGGGTAGGGTGTCTATTTCACCCGTTGCCCTTGTACATTGTACAATGTATCATTGTGCATGATATACAGCACGCCGTCGCGGAGCACCTTTGTACATTGTACATGGTCACTTTGTACATCATCGAGTCCTGTCGGTTGTTCCTCCGGCGCGGCTTCGATGAGGAACTCTTTCCATACCTCTGCCGCCTTGTATGCTTCCACGGACGCGGCAGGCACGTATAGTTTGCATTGCGAGATGTTCACTTCCATAAAGACTGTGCTGTTAATCACCTGCGGTGTGGCGGCATTGTTATGCACTTCTTTGAGGGCTGTGCCTCCCAATGCATAGTCGCCGATGGTGGTCAGCCCGGCTGGGAGAACGATTTTCTCCAAATATTCGCAGTATGCAAATGCCATCTTACCTATACGGGTTACCGAAGATGGGAGGGTAAGGGATGTGAAAGAACAGAGTGCAAAAGCAACGTCACCTACAGTCGTCATGCCTTCGGGCAGCTCCACCTGAAGGAGTTGCTCTTTGGCTGCAAACAGGTGCCACGGTGCCATGAGTTCTATCTTTTCTTCCACTACCTCATAGTCGAACATCTCTCCTTCTCCGGTGATGCTCAGAACGCCCGTTTCTTCGTCGAAGACCCATTCCAGTTTCGGTCCGCAGAAACCGCTCTTGTCAACCTTGTAATACTTTGCGGTGAGGGTACGGTCAGAGGTTATGCCCGTTGTACTTCCGTCCCAGTCGAGGAATATATATCCGTCCCGTTTGGGTTCCGCCGGTTCCTGAGCCGTGCCGCCGTATTCCACCTCCTGCGTGCTGAGGATGGTGTGGTCCCAGTCTTGGAAGATGACGGTGTATTTGCGCGGAGCCCATGTATATAGCATTTCATAGGTAGCGTCTTGGGTCGCGGCAGTAATCTCCGGTGACCAGCTGAGATTAGTTATTTCGTAGCCACTAAACTCTTCTCCATCACCCAGTTCTTCTTCCATATCCGTCTTGGCGAGTGTCTCCAGCTCCGACCATAATACCGGCATATCGCCGTGCTTGACATTCTCTTTGCCCATCTCATACATGTTTTCACCGTCCAACTTCATGACATAGGTGATGGTATAAACGGCTTCGACGAAAGCGGCTTTGACGGTGATGTCGGCAAAGATATGTTGCATGTTCACCGGCTGTTCGGTAGTGGCATCCACCCACTCGGCAAAGTCGTACCCCTCCCGTGTGGCAGGCACGCCTTGCGCCGCTTCGCCGTCATAGACTTGTTCAGTGCCGAGCGGAGTGTCATCCCAGTTTGTGTAGGTCACCGTCCATGACTTGCTGTCGTCGCCGTAGAGGGCGGTGATGTTCAGGTCCTCAGCAACGGTGACATAACTCTTGTCCCATCCCACGAAATGGAATCCGCTCACTTCGGGTGCCTCGGGCGGGGTGGCGTTCTCGCCTTCGAGGACAATCTGTGTGTCAAGTAGCGGCGAACCGCCTTTGCCGTAGAACCGTACGATGAAATAAGGCACGTCGGGCAGTTCCTCCCAGTCGGCGGTGAAGCCGATGACATCGTCACTTCCGGCAGGTACATGCAGGTACGCGTCGTCGGCGTAGTCGCTGCTCCATGCTCTCCAGCCTTTGAAGAGATAGCCCTCCATCTCGGGGTCTTCGGGAATAGTGACAGAGCCTCCGCAGTGGACCACCTCACCGTAATAACCGTTTATCTTGGTGAATCCTTCAGCCGTGAAATCCAGTTTCTGCGGATAGCCGTTTCCATAGACGCCGTCGAAGACCACTAATTTCTGTGTCACGCCTACTGTCACCGTCTCCTGTTCGCCCGGGCAGAGCACAAACGCAGTACCGTTCGCATCAATGCCGCTATTCAGTGACCGGTTGGGATAGAGCATGCGTCCGAAAGAGAGACATCCTCCGTCGCCATCCGCCGCCTCGGAGGAATACACCCAAACGGTGTCGTTGCTGCGTGCAGGGATGAAGCCTATATTCGAACTCCAGTCACCGGCAGCGTTCTCTACATACAGACCGCCGTACTCCGTAGTGAAACTGAGCGGATAATAGATGTCTATCTCCACAGGGTCGCTATAGACCTGTACGCCGGCGACCGACAAAATGAAACGGACTGCCATCTTGTGTTCGAACGGATGGATGTAGGAGGTGTTGGCATCGTAGGCGACGGTCACTTTCTGGTCGAAGTAACACTCTTTGTTGGGTTGTTTGTAGTCTGCCACCCATATAAGGCTGTTCTTCAGCCATATATACCGCTGTTCGGATTCGTTCCACATGGCTTTCTCGTAATAGAGCGTTGCGTTGGTGGCGGCAAAAACATCGGCGGTGAAAGTCACCACGTCCCCTACCATTGCGCGGGTAACACTCTTGGCGAATCCCTGCGCCGGGAACACCTTGTTCTCGTGGTCCGTCACGGAGGCATCCAGCCAGTAGCTGTTGCCGATGTCATAACGGGCAACGACGGAGAGGTTGCTGTGTACGTTCGTCAGGTCTTTGCTCCACCCCGTGAAGGTATAGTTGCCGTAGGTCGGATTAGCCGGTGCCAAGTCCGTCGCGTCTCCGCCGCAGACTACCTCTGCGGTCTTGAGAAGCGTATGGTCGGCATTATAGAAATTGACGGTGTACGACAGATCTCCGCGCGTTACCGAAACAGGGCATTTGGGCATGGTGATATATACGATGCCGTTCTCTTCTTTCGCCTTGTATGGGAAGTCGCTGGTGAAGAAAAACTGCTTGCAGTCGCTTAGGGAACCAATCAGCACTTTGGTGCCTGCCGAAGCCAGTGTGGGATTGGGCAGCCAGTCAAACGACAGGGGATAGTAGAACTTGATTTTCTTCATTTCGGTGGTGTCGGAGGTCTGCATTTCCACATCCGTGCAAATCATCCGGTAATACATTACAGAGTCTATGCCGTTTTGGGTGAACGGGACTTCGTATTTTTGGGAAACACCATTTACTGCATCCGCTTTGGAGATATGTCCGGCATCGTAGGTGTTCCATTGCTTGCCGTCTTCGCTCATTTGCACTCTGTAGTTGATAGCCGTCTTTGCCTTAATCTCTCTCAGCATAGTGAAGGTGTGCCCGTATTTGGTCATTTCCGGCACCTCGAAACGGTATATGGGCTTGTAAGGCAGTTTGGTGACGAAGGAATTGATGAGATAGAGATTTTTCTGCCGTTCGGGGTCTTCATTTTCATAATACCAATGCTGTTCGCTTTTTACATAATAATACGGTTCAAAGCAAATGAAGATATCATCAGTACCTTCTACCATGCATTTTTGAAGAGAATAGGATATATTTATCGTGGTAATACCATCCTTTTTCTCTCCCGAATAGGACCTTTGGGCACTTATTACTTGACCACTGTTCCCCTCTGTGTAACTATAATACCCCAGTACATGTTCATAAAATCTGCACCCGTTCTCCAAATCCTGCTTATGCCGTTTGTAGCAACGTAAAGCATAATATCTTTTATAATTCACATCCGGATAGAACTCATCTTTAAAGGTGAGGATGCCGCTTTCTACGTCCAGTTTGAAGTCCTTCAGGTACTGGGTGGCGTCAATATGGTCGGTGTAGCCGTCGGCACATTCCGCCCAAAGGTTGCTTGCCAAAAACGTGGCAATGATAAACAAGAAGATTTTTCTTAACCCCATAGGGTACGATTTTTTTCTCATGATACTTGTCGGCGGTTATTTCCCATCGCCCCGTCGGGTTTTGTTTGTTAATATGGGTTTGTTTTGTTATAATTGTTGCTGGTGGCAATTTTTAGAAGTGCCCTAATAATTGTACATTCCTCCGAACATACAAAAAGCGGTTCTCCTCGCTTAATTGGATTACCGCTTTTAATTATGGTTTGGAATTTATGCTTCGGCAAACAAGTCGTCTAATGTGACTTGTGACTGAACAATGCTGCTATGCTCGTTTTGTTTTACTCCGAACGATGTAATAAAGGTCAAATGTGGCATCTTGCGTTTTGGCAAATGGTCCATGAGTGTCTGCATTCTCTCCCGCAATAATAAGTTGTAGTTTTTGTCTATCGTGAACAAACTATTGGAATATTTCATTTCGCAAAGATTGACAATATTGTCAGCTCGGTTGATGAGCATGTCTATTTGCGTTCCTTTCGTTTGTTCATTTCCGTATAGCACCCATTTGGAGAACTCTGAACTGACCCCTGCTATTCCCAAGGCTTTTGCTATTTGGGATTGGTGGGTGAAACATATCTCCTCAAATGCCAATCCCCGCCACGCAATCACTTTCGACGAGTTACTATTTCTCTGCCAAAAATCGGGTGCCCATTTGTTCTTGTCCATAAAAGTCAGATAAAAACGACAGAAAGGATCAATCAGTTTGTATCGCTCGGCGCGTTTGCCATCTGTAAAGGATACGTATTTTAGCAGAAAATCGCTCATCTCTAAATTCTTAAGAATGGTTGTCAGTGAACCTCCGTCTGATTTGTAGCCTTGCTCGATTATTTGCTGCCTTGTCAACCCTGCATGAGTTTTAGCTATCAATCGGATGATTTGCTCATATTCATCTGCATTATTGAATAACGAGCCGAATAGTCGCACGAACTCTTGTTGAAAAGGTGCTTGTTCTTCAAAACATATGGCATCAATTGCTTGCGGAAAACTGTCTTTGGGGCGTACATAATTGATGTACTGCGGCACTCCTCCGGCAATCATATAGAACTGGGCTATATCAAAACGACTCCACCGGACTCCATTATGTATAAGCAGTTTTTCTGTGTCATGCAGGCTGAACGGCTTGAGCTTGATCTCTCGTGTGACACGATTATACAAACCACCTGTCTGGTTAATCAGCGTCTGTTTCATCCACGATGTAGAAGAACCACAAACAATCAGCATCAATTGTTGCTGCCTTGCTCCCCAACCATTCCAGAAATGTTCAAAAGCAGAAACAAAGCCTGAACGCGGAGTGTCTAACCAAGGCATTTCGTCAATGAAGACAACCTGCCGTTTGCCATTCTCTTTAGCGGTAAGGAGGTTCTTTAGCAGGTCAAAAGCCTCTAACCAATTTCGGGGCTGTGCTGTTTCTCTTGACAATCCGCAATCGAGTAGTGTGATATAAAAGGCTTGAAGTTGGTCTCTTAATAGATACTTACGCTCACGCATGAAGGGAGACAAGCCTGTATGGTAGAATGTGAGTCTGTCGCGGAATAGTTCACTGACCAAATAGGTTTTACCTACACGTCTTCGGCCAAAAACAGCAACAAACTCAGGTCTGTTGCTCTTGTAGAGCTGCTCCAATAGCATGATGTCGTTTTCTCTGCCTAATATTTCCATATACAAAATTGTTTTATTCGGCTGCAAAGGTACAAAAAATATTTGAATCAGCCAAATAAAATTTACAAATTCGGCTGGATTTTTGTTTTTTATGTCACTTTCAGCTAAAAACAATCCGTATGAAACGGTAATCCAATATGTCAAAGATCAATAAATGTACCATTGGGTCGATGAAGAATTAGTTTGATTCGTTCAATCAGCCGTTAAATTTTCCTTCACCGCCACTGTTAAACCGGTATTCTTCAAAATCCGCTGCAAAGTTACAAAAAAAATCTGAAATAAAATTGGCTCACTGGGGAAAACCTGTGGATAAGTTATGCAAAAATAGTAACGAGACGATATAAGAAGAACGGAATATCAACCACTCCTCTTAATTGCGCTCGAAACGCTTTGATCTTTGAATTGAATGATTCGGCAGAA
>JAFSLP010000018.1 GCA_017448345.1 Paludibacteraceae bacterium
AAAGAGCACGGGGCTAAAGACCCGCGAACAGGACGAAGAAAAGACATCCGGCATGGCATGCAGGAGAATAAAAACGGATGCGGGCGGAGAAGAAGAAAGAGCACGGGGCTAAAGACCCGCGAACAGGACGAAGAAAAGCCATCCGGCATGGCATGCCGGAGAATAAAAACGGATGCGGACGGAAAAGAAGAAAGAGCACGGGGCTAAAGACCCGCGAACAGGACGAAGAAAAGACATCCGGCATGGCATGCCGGAGAATAAAAACGGATGCGGGCGGGGCGTTATTGCATGCCGGAGAATAAAAACGGATGCGGGCGGGACGTTATTGCATGCCGCGCATGAGGCAGGAGCGGATGAAGGCATCGAGGCGTGAGTAGCGCTTGCGCTTGCCGGTGTCGGGGTCGATGGGTGCGTCCTGTTCGGCACGACGGAGCTGCTTCCGGAAGCGTGTTTGCCAGTAGCGGAGCGTGGTGAGGTCTTCTTCGGAGGGGAGTGTACCGTTGTGTGCGGCGGCATAGGCTTCCGCATCGGCAGCGAGGAGGATGCGTTTGGTTTCGGCAGATGCGGCTCTGAAGCGGTTCTGGCACTCCAGTTCCTTGCCGGTGGCGGGGTTCTTCTTCCAGTCCCGGGGATGCCGTACTGCGTACGCCTCCGGTGCGGATTCATTGACGATGCGACCTTTGTCGTCGCGATAGGCTTTGCGGCGGTTGATGATGCCGCCTCTCTGGAACGTTCCGCGAATATCGCGGACCGGGTCGAGGTAATTGACTTGTGCCATATTATTTACGGTTTATGAATGTACGATGTACGATTTTAATCGCCCATATATGGTCGATACTATGCTGTTGGTAATACTGAGGTTATACGCAGGTTATCCGAGTAACGGTATAATCACCCAATAATCACCCAATAATCACCCAATAATATCCCAATAAAAGAACAATAACATTACAATGGTTACCGCTGAAAACCGGGTGCAAAGGTACAACAAAAAAATGACATATGCAAGAGTTTTTAGATAATTACGAATTAAAAATTACGAATTACGAATTATTTTCTTGCATAATTCAGAAAAAAGCAGTACCTTTGTACCCGATTAAATATCCTGACATATGAAAAAGCACGTATTGACATGTCTTCTGGCAGTGGCGGCGGTTCTTGCCGCTTCGGCGCAGAAACAGAACGAGACTTATCTCGCTTATATCGAGAAATGGAAAGAGACCGCTCTGCAGAACCAAGCAGACTACGGTATCCCCGCCTCAATCATCATGGCGCAGGCGCTCTTGGAGTCCGGTGCCGGACAGAGCGAACTGGCTCTCAAAGCCAAGAACCATTTCGGCATCAAATGCACCGGCGACTGGTTCGGCGGCGTCTATTATTACGACGATGAGCGCAGCGGCGAGTGCTTCCGCCAGTACCGTGACGCCGGAGAGTCGTTCAAAGACCATGCTCTCTTCCTCCAGCGTCCGCGCTACGCCTCGTGTTTCGAGATAGCCATCGAGGACTACGAGGGATGGGCGTACCGGCTGCGCGAGTGCGGATATGCCACCGACAAGCAATATGCCCCCAAACTGATTAAAATCATCGAGGACTACGGCTTGGCAGAACTTGCACAAGAGTCGAAAGCCGAAAGTCGAAAGTCGAAAGACGAAAGTCAGAAGTCGAATGCCGGAAGTCAGAAGTCGAAAGACCGTCCCCTCAAAGCGACGGTGGTGACGCGGACCGAGCCGATAGCCACCTTCACGCATGACCCTGAGCCGCCGTACGTGGCTCCGCCTACGGCACGCGAGGAACGCGACAGCTTCTTCCTCTCGCACCCCAGATACCGCCAGAACGGCATCGTCTATGTGGTGGCGCGCGACGAGGACACCTATGCCAATGTCGCTTTCCGTCTCAACGTGCGCGAGCGCGACCTGCGCGAAGACAATGACGCCCTCGGGCTGACGCTCAAGAAAGGCGACCGTATCTACCTCTCCTCCAAACGCACCACCGGCGCGAACGTCTATGTATGGACGCACCCCGGGCAGACCCTCTGGGAACTGAGTCAGGAAGAGGGCGTGCAGGAGGACGCCATCCGCAGATACAACGGCTTGGACAACTCTGTCCGCAAATTCACTATCAGGCAGAAGATTTACCTCCGCAAAGTGAAAGATGATGCCGTCCGTTAAGACACAGTCGGTCACCGACGCACTGGTGGAGATGCTACGCGCCAACGGGCTGGAACAGTCCGTGCTGGACGTGCAGGTGGAGGAGGTGTGGCCGCAGGTGATGGGCGACGTGGTCAACCGTCTCACACGCTCCGTGGAAGTCAAAGACGGCGTTCTTTATGTGCGCGTCAACTCCGCCGCACTCAAAGCACAGCTCTTTGAGAACCGCTTCGAACTGGTGCGCAAACTGAACGACGCCGTCGGTGCCAACGCCATACGCGACTGCAGAATACTGGGATGAGGGGAATTGAGAATTGATAATTGAGAATTGAGAATTGGGAATTACGTTGTTTTATCCGGACAACATAGAACAGAAGATTGATTTCACGGAGATACGTGAAGAGTTAAGCCGCCGCTGTTCCTCTGCGTTAGGACGCGAACAGGTGGAGGCAATGCATATGGAGACGGACTACGGGACGGTGCTTCATCTGTTGACGCTGACCGACCAGATGCGTGCGGCGCAGGAGGACCCGATGCTCTCTTTCCCGAGAGGGGACATACATGACATGCGCGAAGCCGTCGCACGTATCCGTATCGAAGGACTCTTCCTTGACGAGACCGAACTGGACCATCTGCGCAAAGCGCTTGCCTATGCCGCCGAACTGGAGCATTTCTTCCGTTCGCTGGACGAGCAGCGTTACCCGCAGTTGCGGAATATAGGGATTACCGGGGCTGCCGGCTCCTTGGGCTCCATGGTGAAGATGATTGACGGCGTACTGGACCGTTACGGCAAACTCGCGGACCACGCCTCGCCCGAACTGGCACGTATCCGCCGTGAGCTGGTGAACCTGCAAGGCAGTGTCGGCAGGACGCTCGCCTCCATCCTCCGGCAAGCCAAGAGCGACGGACTGGTGGACGCTGACGCCGCTCCTACCCTGCGCGAAGGACGTCTCGTCATTCCCGTTCCGCCCGGATACAAACGCAAGATAGGCGGTATCGTTCACGACGAGTCCGCTACCGGCAAGACCGTCTATATAGAGCCGCAACAGGTGGTGGACGCCAACAACCATATCCGCGAGCTGGAGGGCGCCGAACGGCGGGAACGGATACGTATCCTACAAGCCGTCACCGGCCGCCTCAGACCCGAGGCAGCCGCTATCAGCGAAAGCCAGCGGATGCTTGCGGAAGTCGATTTCCTATGCGCCAAGGTCTCCCTTGCACAGACGCTCCACGCCATCCGTCCCGAGCTGGTGGACGAACCGATGCTGGACTGGAGCGAGGCGCGGCACCCGGTGCTCATGCTTCATTACGCCCCGCAGAACAAAACCGTCGTGCCGCTGACAATCAGTCTCTCTGCCGGGACGAACCGTATGCTCGTCATCTCCGGTCCCAACGCAGGCGGCAAGTCAGTGTGCCTCAAGACCGTGGCGCTGCTGCAATATATGCTGCAATGCGGCTTGCTGGTGCCCGTGGCGGAGCAGAGCAGAGCCGGGCTATTCAGCAGGCTGATGATTGACATCGGCGACGAGCAGTCCATTCAGGACGAGCTGTCCACCTATTCCTCGCACCTGCGTAACATGCGCACTTTCCTCCGCCAAGCCGACGACCATACGCTCATCCTCATCGACGAGATGGGCACCGGCACCGAACCGCTCATCGGCGGCGCCATAGCAGAAGCCATCCTCCGCGAACTGGTCTCGCAGCATGTCTTCGGCGTCATCACCACCCATTATACCAACCTCAAGCATTTTGCCGAGCAGACGGAAGGCGTCGTCAACGGCGCCATGCTCTACGACAGAGGTGCCATGCGACCCCTCTTCCAGCTCTCCATAGGGCAGGCAGGCAGCTCCTTTGCCATCGAGATAGCACGCCAGACAGGGCTCAGCGAGTCCGTCATCCGCTATGCCATTGACCTTGTGGGTGAAGAGCACATCGACTACGACAAGCAGCTGCAGGACATAGCACGCGACAAACGATACTGGGAGAACAAACGGCAGTCCATCCGTCTCAAAGAGAAGACCCTTGAAGAGCGTATAGCCCAATACGAGGAGCAGATGGCAGGTATCAAACAGAAGAAACGCGAGGTGCTGGAGGAAGCCCGGCAGCAGGCGGAGCAGCTCCTGCAGCAGTCCAACGCCACCATTGAACGCACCATCCGCGAAATCAAAGAGGCGAAAGCCGACAAGGAGCGCACCAAGGCGGCACGCAGAAAAGTGGAGGCGATGAAAGAGAAAGTGGCGGCGCCAGCCAAGAATCCGAAAACGCCGGCGTCCCCGGATAACCTGAGTACGCCTGCCTCTCCGAAGAAAGGGCGGGTGCTCCGCGACCTGAGTGACCTGCGCGTGCTCAAAGGCGGGCTGCCCGACACACCTTCCACGCCGCATAACACCACCGTCCGCTCCACTGTCCGACAGCGCACACTCGCCTTCGACCGCACACTGGACATCCGGGGCTTGCGCATCGATGAGGCGACGGAGCGGCTGATAGCGTACATGGACGACGCGCTGATGGTGGGCGCAGGAGAGGTGACCATCCTCCATGGCACCGGCACAGGAGCGCTCAAACAGCTCACACGCGACTATCTCGCCTCGCTCAACCACCTACGCCGCAAACGCGGACAAGTGCCGCTTGAATACGGCGACGGAGACGTGAACCACGGCGGCGCAGGACTGACCGTTGTGCAGCTGTAACCCGCAAATCCCATAATCCCGTAATCCCGTAATCCCATCATCACGACAAATAAAACTCTTAAATAATGAAAAAAATCCTTTGTACTCTGTACTTGGCACTTTGTCCTTTAGTACTTTGTCTGGCAGCCAACCCGGGTTTCGGTGACCGCCGTTATACGCTCACCGTCCTCGGAGAATACAGCTATAACACCACATGGTCCCACCACGGCAACCTCGACGTGCAGGCGCTGATGCCGTTCAACCCGCATTTCGAGATGGAAGCGAAGGTGCAGACCTCGCTTGCCAACGTACACACCTTAGCCCTGCAGCTCCGCCCTAAATTCGGACTGCCGGTGGGCGAACTCTTCCTTGAGACCGATGTCTATAGCCGCATCGTGGCGCGTAACCGGATGAACGACTTCACTGCGGCGCTGGCTCTCGGCTATCGCATGGATTATATATCCGTCACGCTCGGCGTCTTCAGCCGCGTACTGGACGACTGGGACCGCGACTGGCATTCCAACGACAGTTATGTCGTCGAGCCCTTCAACTTCCTCTACCGCATCGAGGTCTTCTGCCGTCCGCAAAACAACCCGTGGAACCTCTCCTTCCTCTTCTCCAACACCGATGACTACCAGATGGAGCGTATGTGGCAGCCGCTCTTCGGAGTTGGCGCGTGGTATGACTTCAACGACCACTGGCGCCTCAACCTCGCCGCGCAATGCAAACCCACCGGCATGTTCCACCTCAACGCCACTTTCTATGGCGCCACCTTCCGAGCCGGCTTCTCCTACCGCTTCTAATAAATCGTAAATCGTTAAATCGTAAATCAGATATTATGAATACAATCTATACTTTTCTGAAATCTGTCTCCTCCTTACAGAGAGGGGTGTGGGGTGTCTTCTTACTTTTCTTCTTCTCCTGTTCCTCTCCGGACGTCACCCTTGACATGGCGGGGATGTTCTCGCCCAACGGACCGACTCATGCCACGCGTTTTGCGCAGTCCGAGGCGTATAACGACTCCGTTGGAGAGATTCACTTGGATATGGGCGCCGACGAATATACCATCTACGTCTGCTCTGACAGCCATATTACGCGCCGTACGCACCGCAATCTGGATTATTTCATTGCGCAGTACGATGCCGCTCCGCAGCCCAAACTGGCGCTGCACTTGGGCGACCTCATCGAGGCGCAGAACAACTTCCCATGCGCCGATTCCATCCTCCATCGGGCTACCCGCACGAAAGCCGACACACTCTTCATCGCCACCGGCAACCATGACATCTATTTCAAGCAATGGGACATCTTCCGCTCCTATTTCAAGACCTCCCATTACTGGTTCGACACCGGCAACGGCTCCAAGAAACTGGACCTCTTCATCTGTCTCGATACGGCGGAGGGCACCTTGGGACCCGACCAGATGAACTGGCTCAGGACGCTCCTTGCGCGGAAAGCGACGGAGGGCTACCGCCGGATAATCGTCTTCACCCATACTCATCTCTGGAAACTGGACGGTTCGCAGGGACACACCTCCAATATGGCGGCGGAGGAGACCTACGAACTCAGTGAGTTGCTGGCGCGGTACGGAGTGGAGTTCATGTGGTCCGGACACCAGCACGCCCGCCAGTCCGTCATCTTCAAGGGGGTTAACTATCTGGTGCTGGATGCCACGAAAGACCAAGAGTCCGGTCAGTCATACCTCACTGTGGACATGGGTCCCCACGCTATCTTCCATTACCATGACTACCCGAAACAATAATTGCGAAAGACATCCGTCATATGGTTATCGGTCAGATAGTCATCCGTGCTAATTCTAACAAATACAGCCTTGACGGCAAAAATGCAGGGAAATAGGTAAAAAAAATAGTACTCCTCTTGAATATATCAGAAAAAAACAGTAATTTTGCAAGCGAAATGAATACTATTCAACATAAATATGTAACAAACTATTGGACGGATAGTACGTATTTTCTATACCCTCAAAGACCATCTTGGAAGCATGTATAACAATATATGAAAGGAAAAAAGAAATGAAAATTAATCTACAAATTATATTTCTCGTTTTTCTATCTATTCACATGCCACAATCATTACAGGCGAATACCGAGAATAATGTATGTGATACATACTCAGACTCAGAATGGATTTTATGGTTTGTGGATTCATTAGAAGTTAATGCAGAAATGACTGAACTGCGAAATGAATACCTATTCTGCCGCCTAGAATCTGATTCAGCTGAAAGTTTCGTGCAATTCCTTTGTTCTGCTGTGAATAAAAAAAATAGGAACAGTATAGAAAGAGAATTACAGATGCCAATACATGACAATATAAACATCAATAGTTGCATATATAATGTATCTAAATCAAGAATCAACACGAGATTTAAGAAATGGATGATTTCTCAACTGAAACAGGCATCTATGAAGAATAATAGACAGGAAAACGAATGAGGGTGTCTTAATAGTGGCTGAAAAAACGCTTATTGTCTAATACGTCAAATAAGGGGCAAGTAAGGGGCAAGTAAGGGGCAAGTAAGGGTTAAGTAAGGGGTAACTCGTACTCATTTTTGAAAAGACCGAAAAGAGTAACCGCTAAAACTCATACTCCACTCCTGACAATACCCGTATTGCATAGCACTTGCATAGGACATTCCATCGGGATTCATAGGTAACGCCTACGACAAGGGTTTGTAAAACGCTATAAACAAGCGTGTTATAAATCGGTCAAAAATTAAAGAAAAATTATTTTACCAGTCCACAGATTACACAAATTACACTGATTTTTTATCAGTTCTCCCAATGACTATGTAATGACTTCCTGATACCCTCCTCCTGAAATACTATTCCGATATCATTGCGTAACCACTACACAGGGTGCTTGGCGAATTGGTTCTTTTTCGAAAAAAACATATAAAACCCCTTCGTTGTTTGCAGCCCTGCGGGCTAACGTATCTTTGGCTGTCTGTGTGTCATGGTTTGCAAGCATCCCAGCCACACAACCATCCAAACATACACCTCTACGAGCTTGCAAACACCAAAGGACATAAACCCACAAAACAATTATTAGTAAGTCAACAATTGAAGACAATTAAAGACAATTATTCTTACTGTCCACAAATTAAACAAATTACACAAAGAAATTGTTGATAATTATTGACCCATAAATAATCAATCTGTTTAATTTGGTAAATTTGTGGACCTAATAACTTTTGGGATAATTTTTGATAATTTTGGACGAAAAGAAAGAAGAAAATGTTTTTTTCTTAATTCAGCGAGGGTAAATGCACGGTACAGTGACGTTCACGATGCGAACGAGATGCGAATGTAAATGCAAGCAAAATACCAGCAATTACCATATGGAACCACTTTGTTTAATATAATCCATGATAGATATACAACGGCAAAGAGCATCCCGGCTCCACAACCAAGCACCCGCTTAACGAGATATTAATTCTTAATTTTTAATTCTAAAGAACTCAAGAAGGGCTTTCATGTCGGGCAGGACAAGGTCTGCTCCTTCGTTCCACAGCGCGTCATCGGATAATGGTCCCGTGTTGACCGCGATGGTGAACAGTCCCGCCGCCTTAGCTGCCCGCACGCCTAACGGCGCATTCTCCACCACCGCACAATCCTCTTTCCGGAACCCCGATTTCTCCCATGCCTTGAGATAAGGCTCGGGGTCGGGTTTGCCGTGCTTGACATCGAATGACGAGACGATGCCGGTGAAGACATGGTTGAAGGTCTCATTGAGGCTGTTGATGAGGTTCCGCTGTCCGGAGCCGGTCACCACCCAGCACTCCACACCCTGTGCGTGCAGGTACTCCAGCACCTCGCTCACGCCGGGTATGTTGCCCGGCATCCCGCCTGTCATGCGGTTGAAATAAGCGGTCTTGTCGGCATAGATGTCATCAATGAGCTGCTGCGGCGCGTCCGTGCCGTACAGATGCAGGTAATGTTCCTGAATAACGCCGACGCTTGTACGCCCTTCGTTCATGTACGTCTCCTCCTCCGTGTAAGGCAGCCCGTGCTTGGTCATCGCCCACGCCCATGCTTTGGCGTGGTAGGGCATGGAGTTATAGAGCACGCCGTCTTGGTCGAAAAAGACCGCTTTGGGCAGTGAGACCGGCTTCGCCTGTAAGACCGTTTCGCTGCCGGACCGCTCGCCGAAGATGGACGAACCGATACGGACCATGGTGGAGCCGCATTCTATCGCTGTTTCATAGTCTTCGCTCATGCCCATGGAGACATGTACCATTGGGTCATTTACCATTTGGTCATTTATTTGGTCATTTATTTGGTCAAATAGGCATTTGGTCAGACGGAAACAGCGGCGTATCTCGGCTTGGTCATCCGTGTGGGTAGCCATCGCCATCAGTCCGCGCACACGGACATGAGGGAAATGTGCCATTGGGTCATTTGCCATCAGGTCATTTATCTCTTCGGGCGTGAAACCGGTCTTGGTGGTTTCCTTCGCCACATGTACCTCTAACAGCACATCCTGCACGAAACCGAGCCGTCCGGCTTCTTCGTCGATGGCTTGCAGCAGCCGGAGCGAGTCCACCGACTGGATGAGGTAGGGACGGAGACGGAGGAGGTCACGCACTTTGTTGCGCTGCAGGTGTCCGATGAAATGCCAGCGGATGTCGTCCGGCAGTTGGAGTGTCTTGAGGGCAAGCTCCTGCACACGGCTCTCGCCGAAATGGCGCTCCCCTGCCGCGTATGCCGCTTGGATTGCCGCCACGGGTTGGAACTTGCTGACGCAGACCAGCGTGACTCCTTCGGGGATGTGCGCGCGCACGCGTTCTATATTAGTACGTATGGTTTGTTCGGGTGTCATTGCTGATTCTTGAGCCATTCGACATAAGGGGTGATGTATCGTTCTTTTTTCTCGGGATAGACGGCATTGAGGTCCACCATGATGCCTGTCTCATAGACATTAGCCAGCTCGTCATTGACGGCATTGCCGAAGAACTGCAGGTCGTTGGTCAGGTTGAGATAGGCGGAGAACATAGGCGGAATGACAGTGCCCTGCTCGCGCACGGCGTGCTGCAGGATGTGGTAGTTCTCCTGTTTGTCGCTGCCGGTGAAGGGGAAGTCCTTCGCTCCGTTCCCAGTCACGGATGGCAGGGGCAGCGGATGGTACGGCTCGAACAGACCCTTCTCGCCCATGTGGTACTGCTCCAGATAGGCATAAATCAGTTCACGCGCCGTCTCGTTGTAATCGGGATAGATGGTCACCTTGCCGATCATCCATCGTATCTCCGGATGGTTGTGCATGATAGCGCCGATGCCGTCCCATATATTATCCAAGGCGAAGAGCGCCTTGACTCCCGCCTCGCGTTTCTGGTAGGCAGGCTGCACGAAGGCTCTGCCGAACTCGATGGTGTGGGGCAGGTATTCGCGGATGAAACGCTCGGAATAACGGAAGAGGTGCGCCGAGGTGATATAGGGCTGCCCGTCGCGCAGTTCGGCTTCGGAGCCCAAGAGGTACCGGTAACCGCCGATAATCTGTTGGTTCTGCGGGTCCCAGACGATGAGCTGGTGGTACGGTTGGGGCATCAGGTCCATGTCGTCAATGTCCATCTCCTTGCCGGTCGCTCCTCCTCCGTCGCGGTAACTGATCTCGCGCAGACGGGCTATCTCACGCATCACATTCGGACATTCGTGCGCGGTGATGTCATAGATGAGGTTGTCGGCTTTGTTGGACGGACGAAGGAGGTGACCCTCCAGCTCCGCCGTAAGCAACGACCTGTCAACAGGGGGTATGATTTGTTCCATAATTCTCAATTCTCAATCATCAATTCTCAATTATCAATTCCTTTATCTGCTGTGCCCATTCTTTGGGTGTCTTGTCTGCCGTGAAGGTGGTGTAAGGCACCGGCGGCAGCACATGCACGCTGAAATGCTTGCCGTGCGCGCCGTACATCTCGTCCACGAGGTACAGCATTTCTATATTGAGCTTGATATGCAGCAGCTTGCGGAGATACGCTAACACGTAGAAGAAACGGCTGTTGCGCCCCTCGAAACGGATGGGCACCACGTCGCGTTGGTATCGGCGTGCGCGCTGCACGAAGTTCTTCTGCCATTCAAGGTCCTGCACCACCCACCGGTGGTTGATATGCTGCAGCCTGCTGCATGCGCCGGCAGGGAAGGTCAGTACATCGGCTTCCGACTCCCACATACGCTCCTGCTCCTCCGCCTGCTCACGGCTCAGTCTGCCCACCTTGCTCACCGGTGCCCACAGGTCAGCGATGGGCTCCATGAACATCAGCAGGTCGTTGACGATGACTTTCAAGGGGCGTCCGCCTTCCTTCTGCTGACGCGCTTCGTGAATCATCTGGGCGATAATCATACCGTCCAGTCCGCCCAAGGGGTGGTTGCTGACAAAGATAACCGGTCTGTCGTCCGTAGGGATGTTCTCCAGCCCCTCGAGGGATGCCGTGCAGCCGAGTTCTTCGTCCAGCACCAGACGGATGAACTCATACCCTTTCTTGTCGGGGTATTTGCGCAGGAAGGCGTTCATCTGACGGATGTGGGTAATGCGCTCCAGATAGCGTATCACAAACTCCGGAATATGTGCCTTGGGCGCTTTCTGCCGCAGCACGGCGCGTATGTCAAGCTGTAACGGCATGCAGGATGTCCATTATCTGGGTCTTGGCTACGGAAATCAACTCGCAGTCATAACTGCTCATCGCCTGTTTGAGCGCGAAGACGGCGTCGTCCAGCGTGTTCGCCTGCACCAGCACCGACACATTCTTGCGTGTCTCTTTCTCGCCGTCGATGGTAATCATCTCCACGCGCGCTTTGTACCAGAAGGCTCCGCCCTCGTTGGGGAAGGTCTCAAAGAACTGCGACCGTTTGCAGCTCTGTACCTCGCAGTCGCCGAAGATAAAGGGTTTGATTTCCTCTAACAGGCAGTTCTCGGCATCCGCGAAACTGACGGCGCCGTCCACCAAGTAAATCTCTTTCGCCTTGCCCGGGTTGTCCTCACCCGTCTGGCGCTCATAGTTAACTTTAATCTCGTGAAAAATCATGTTATTTACCATTTAGTCATTTACCATTTGTTCATTTACCGTTTACCAGATCAGGTCTGCTACTCCTGTGGCGTCTATCGTGCCTTGCGGCATGGGGCGGATGGCACCGCTCCATAGCAGTACGGGCGAGAGCGGTTTTTCGTCCACCACGCGGTCGATGGGCTGTTTGTCGTTCTGCATCAGCTGCCATCCGGGCTGCAGCATGAACACCACATCGCCCAGATGCTGCTTGGACAGGGAGGCACCCAGCGGCTGGTAGCGCAGCACTTCGTATGCCGGCATGGCTGTCTGCACACCCTCGAAATCCATCAGGAAATTCGCCACTTGGCGCTGTATCGTCTCCAGCGACAGCCGTTTCTGCTCGATGAGTGTCCTGTTGAGGAAGACGGACTGTCCGTAGCCTCCGTCCACCCATCGCTCGTGGCCGTAGAGCGCCATGAGATAGGTGCCGGTGAGGGCGGCGGCGCGGTCCACACTGAACGGCTGGACAGGCATGTGTATATCGCGTAAGGTCTGTGCGGAGGTGCCCAGACGCGGGCGTCCGATGAGCAGCACTTGGTAGTTCTCCTTGCCGATACGGCGGTTGAGCTGGTCCATCAGGAAACCCAAGTCCTGATTCAGCCTCAGATACATGTCCTCGTGCTCCGCGCTGGCAATCTTGTCCGAGGCGGCAGCGGGAGAGAGGGTGTTGAATTGCAGCAGGAGGATGTCGGGTACGGCATCGGTGCCCATCTTCTCTGCTTTCTGCAGCGCCAGCGCCAGTTCGATGACGAGGGTGTTGGCTTCCGGCGACTGCTTGAGCACGTTTCCCGCCACATAGGAGAACCCTTTCTTGCGTTCGGCAGGGGTGGGCGAGGTGTATGCAGGTATATCCATGCGCGGCGTCCATTGGTGTGCCGCCATGATGGCTACGCGGGCGTTCTTGTTCTGGTCGAAGGCGGCGGAGGGCAGTCCCTCGCTGTATGCCGAGGTTGCCACCCATTGTTTGTTGTCGCTGTCAATCCAGCAGCAGGCGTTGGCGGCATGACCGGCAAGGATAACGGCTGTCTCCGGATCGATGCCCACGGCGTAAATCTTCGCAGCCGGATAGAGCAGACGCATGCGGTCGGCTATCGTCTGGGAGAGCAGCGCCTTGGGCGAGACGGCAAGTCTCGTGCCGATGCCGTGGACGCTCTTGTCTTCCAGCATGGCATGCACCGCCCGGTCGCGGCGGAGAAAATAGCTATCCATGGTATATCCGTGCCTGTCCGGCGTGGTGCCGCACATCAGTGTTGCGGCTGTCTCATTGCCGCCATAAACCAGATGCGGGTAGGCTACGGAGGTCTGGAACGCCTCTTCGCTCATCGTCCTCAGACCGCCTTGCTGCCAGTACGGACGCAGCAGGGTGAGGTTCTCCGCCGTCATGCCGTCCACCACCGCCACCACTGTCAGACGGGGAGCGGCAATACATGCCAGCGAACAAAGGCAACCGATTAACGTATGATATAAACGAGTCTTGCGCATAAGTGTACAACAGGAATTATCAATAACCGCCATCCGAAGCCCACTAAGGGGTGAATGGAGAAAAATGTCAGGAATACAACGATGAGCAACAGCACTCCGTAGGGGATTCCGGCAGCCGCTTCCACCCACCATGACCATCGTCCGCGGCGGCGGTCGTGCAGGCTGACGGCGAGTACGCAGAGAAAATAGATCGCCAAACCCGTCTCCCATGCCGCGTACCACGGTGTGCAGGGCGCGGCAAATGCACCGATGGCACCTTCCTCCACCAGCCTCGTGCCGTCCGGCGTATATGCCTGCTCCATATAGCGCATCAACTCTTCCGGCAGGAAAAGCCGCGCACCGGAGTCCATCGGACGGTCGGCACGGGGACCGAAGAGCAGGTTGATACCGGCGTTCGCCCATGAGTGCCTGCCTGTATAATGACGGATAAAGGCACGGTAACTGCAGCCTGTCCAGCCTTTGTAATCCGAACGGATACTGTCTCCCAATGCCTTGGTTATCAGTACGTACGGACGCGTGGCGCAGTTGTCGAAGACGAAATTGTATAGGTATTTGCGGTTCTCGGGACGGTAGTTGGCTACCAGCGCCTTCCACACGGTCTCTTGTTGCTCCGGCGTCAGACGCAGCACCTGTTCATAGACCTCGCGGTGCTCGTCTTCGTATTCGCGCATGAACCACCAATAGGGTGTGGCGCCCAACTCATACCATGTCTCTCCCTTGACGAATTTCCAGTAGAAATGGTCGGTGTTGAAATCGAAGATGCCGTAGTTGAAGACGATGTCCATGTCGTTTGCCGTGTCGCACACGCGCAACGCCGTGTGACCGAACCGGGCATAAAGCTCCTCTCCGGGCGCGCAGGTCAGCAGCGATATACGTGCCCCGCTGCTCAACTCCTGAGCCTGCAGTGCCATGCTTGCAGCAAGGCACAGGCATACGATGTATGTCCGGAACTTATACCACATAGGAGACAATGCAATAAGGGATAAAGGTACACGCGATTCCCAACAGCCACCCTGCCGCCACCTGTTCGGGCGTGTGTGCACGCAGACGCAGGCGCGCGTACATTAATAATAATGAGAGTGCCATGCACAGGGCAATCACGCCCCATGACGGCATAATACCGGTGCCGAGACAATAGCTCATCAGTCCTCCGGTGAATCCGCCGAAGCCGGTCAGGTGGGCGCTTATCTTCCATCGTTTGTTGATGACAGTCACCACTCCTAATGCCACCGTCGCACCCACTGCCACCGAACAGATGTAAAGAGGCGCATGAAGCACGCTGATGAGGAGGTAACACCAGAAGCCGAAGCCTGTCACGGCATACAAGTAGGGCAGTGTCCGTTCCTTCGCCTTCTCGATCTGGAGGTCTGTCACCTTGCCCCTTCGCCGCAGAAGGAAGATGGCGGTGAGCGGCAGAACCACCGTCAGCAGGAATGTGCCGCCGACAGCGATGGCAGTCCACACCCACGCCATCGGTGCCAGCATCGCCGGGTGCGGCAGGGCACAGCAGAAAAGAACCATCCCGTACGTGGGGATAAAAAGCGGATAGAACAGGATACTCAACGCTTTGGATACTATGTCAAGTGCCTTGCTCATAATGTCTTACGAAGCCGGGCAACTGGTATGCCGAGCATGTCACGGTATTTGGCGATGGTCCGTCTGGCGATGGGGTAACCCTGTTCGCCGAGGGCTGTCACTAACTGTTCGTCCGTCAGCGGATTGCGTTTGTCCTCGTTGTTCACCAGTTCCTGTAGCGTCTTTTTGATTTCGCGTGTGGATATTTCGTCGCCCTCGGCATTGGTCATCGCCTCGGAGAAAAAGAACTTGAGCGGATAGATGCCGAACCGTGTCTCCACATACTTGCTGTTGCTCACGCGCGAGATGGTGGAAATGTCGTAACCGGTGCGGTCGGCGATATCCTGCATAATCATCGGCTTGAGGCTCGCCTCTTCGCCGTCAAGGAAGAAGTCGTACTGGAACCGCAGGATAGCGGTCATGGTTTTCATCAGTGTCTCGTTGCGCTGTTTGATGGCGTCAATGAACCACCGTGCCGAGTCCAGTTTCTGTTTGATGAACTGTGTTGCCTGCCTTGTCTCCGCGTTCTGCGGCTGGGCGGAGTAGTTCTCTAACATCTCGCTGTACTCGCGGCTCACATGCAATTCGGGTATGTCGCCGGTGTTGAGCACCACAAACAGTTCGTCGTCACGCTCCTCGATGGTGAAATCGGGAATGATGGTCTCCCGTTGGGTCTCATAGATGCTTCCGGTGAACGAGTTGGCGGGTTTCTGGCTCAGGTGCAGAATCTCCTGCACGGCTTCCTGAAAATCCTCGTCCGTACACCCGATACGTTGGATTATCTTGTCGAAATGATGTTTGGAGAATGCTTCGAAATGATCTTTCAGAATAGTCTTGGCAAGCAGTACCGTCTCTGTCTGCGGCTTGTGCTCCAGTTGTGTCAGCAGGCACTCCTGCAGGTTGGCGCTGGCGATGCCGGGCGGGTCGAACTGCTTGATCTGGCGGACGATGTCCTCCATCTCGGCATCAGTCACGGTAATCTGTTCTTGGAACATCAGGTCGTCCACCAGCTGCTCCGTAGTCCGTCTCAGATAACCGTCGTCGTCGATGTTTCCTAACACCCATTTGGCTATGTGGCGCTGCGGTTTTGTCATCTTCGTCAGGTATATCTGCGATTTGAGTTCCTCTATCAGACTGCTTCCTCCGATGATGGGCACCTCACGCCGGTCCTCGTCCGCAGGGCTGTACTGCTGGCGGAGCATATATCCCGGTGTCTCGTCGTCGGACACGTACTGCTCGTAGTTGAAATCTTCGTTCTGCAGCGGGTCGCGTTGCCGTCCCTCGTCGTAACCGTCATCGGACAGATAACCGCCGTCCGGGTCATCAAACGTGTCAATCGCCTCGCGCTCGGCAGACTCGTCATGTCCTTCCTCCAAGGCAGGGTTCTCCTGCAGCTCTTCGTTGATACGCTTGCCCAACTCGATGGACGGCAGTTCAAGCATACGGATGACCTGTATCTGCGCGGGAGACAACTTGGTTGTCTGCACCATTGTCTGATTGAGACCGTAACTTTGCATATTTTTGCCTTTCGCTATTTGACCAGTTCCAGTACGGAGGAGGTGATGAACGCCAGTTGCTCGTTATCCAGCTCCGTGTGCATCGGCAGCGAGAGCACGCACGCCGCCAAGCGTTCCGCCACGGGGAAATCGCCGTCTTTGTATCGCGGGTCGAGGTAAGCCTTCTGCTGGTGCAGCGGCACGGGATAGTAAATCATGGCAGGAATACCTTTCTCTGCCAGTCCCTCGCGCAGCTTGTCGCGGTCGGCACCCACCACGCGTAGCGTGTATTGGTGGAACACATGCGTCGAGTGCGCCTGCCTGCCCGGGATAAGCAGTTTGTCATTGCCGCCGAACGCCTTGTCATAGTACGCGGCTGCTCTCTGCCGTGCAGCGATATACTCGTCCAAATGCGGCAGTTTGGCATCGAGCACAGCAGCCTGAATACTGTCCAGACGGCTGTTGACGCCGATCATGTCATGATGATAACGGACCACCATACCATGGTTGGCTATCGCACGCATCCGTGCCGCCAGCTCGTCGTCGTTGGTGAAGATAGCGCCGCCGTCGCCGTAGCAGCCGAGGTTCTTCGAGGGGAAGAAACTGGTGCATCCGATATGTCCGATGGTGCCTGCCTGTTTCGTCTCGCCGGAGGAGAAGGTGAACCGTGCGCCGATAGCCTGACAGGCGTCCTCCACCACGTACAGATGATGCTCTTCCGCCAATGCCATCAGCGCTTCCATGTCGGCGCACTGGCCGAACAGATGTACCGGCACGATGGCTTTGGTGCGGGGCGTGATGGCACGACGTACGGAGTCGATATCCATGTTCATCGTCTCCCAGTCCACGTCCACCACCACGGGCGTCAGCCCTAACAGCGCCACCACTTCCGCTGTGGCGATGAAGGTGAAGGTAGGGGTAATCACTTCGTCACCGGCTTTGAGTCCGAGCCCCATCAGCGCTATCTGCAGCGCATCGGTGCCGTTGCCTACGTTGATGACATGCTTGGCACCGGTGTATTGCTCCAGATGTGCCTGAAAATCCGTCACTTTCTGTCCTTTGACGAACGCGGCAGTCTCTATCACCTCCTGAATGCCGGCGTCTATGTCCTGCTTGATACGCTGATATTGCGTCTGCAGGTCCACCATTTGTATTTTTCTCATTGTTCTATGATAAATTCCACCACGCCCGGATAGGACCAAGCGGCGGTGATATAAGGGTTGTTGTAATGCAGTTCTACGTCCAGTTTGTCCGTTCTGTCCGGTGAATAGACGCACTCCGCTTTGATGTCGGATGCATGCACTTCGGAGAAATGTTTCATCGCCACGCGGGCATAGACGTCCACCTCGTGAGGGAAAAGCAGCATACGACAGCCTTCCGGTGTGCCTTTCACTTTGAGAGGCACCGCGAACTTCTTCTCGGTGAACCGTTCGGTCACTATCTGCAAGTTCACACTGTCGTTCTCCGCCCGCAGCCGGGCGGGTATGTCGAGTGCCACGCGCAGGACCACCGTATCGGTCAGGTTGTCTAACATCACCGGCTGCGTATAGACGGTGTCAATGGCGCGCAGGTCTTTCTCCTGTCCGTAGAGTCGGGTCTTGCCGGGGCTCAGCACAGGTTTTTCTGCCGGTTGGTATTCGCTGGCGGGCTTCAACTCGCCTCGGAACGCCACGGTGACACTCTTCTCCTGCTCCGTGAAATAGGGACAGCTGATTTCTTCCGGCGTGGTCTCAATCAGCCGGCTGGTGCCTTGCAGAATGTCGGTTATGCTGCGTCGGAGTGCATCCGACGGCACATAGATAGTCCCCTTCTCGCCGTGGATATACTGTCTGAGGTCGATAGTCAGCCTGAGCGGCTCGCGGTGGTAGGCGTTCAGACGCGCACCTGCGTCGCGTACCTCTATCATCACCGTGTCCGGCAGACCCGGAGACTCAAGACCGATGTTGCCGTTCTTGCCGGTGTACTGAATCAGCACCGGCACGCGCGTGTTGCGAACCGACTGCATTGCGTGTCCGTACCACAGGATAGTGGCAAGCGTTAGAAATAGCATGAACGTCAGCACGTCACGCCATTTTATCCGGCTGACTGGGGATTGCATTTATTTCTTTTTCTCCTCTTGTTGCTGTGCAGCGGTGGCATCGCTTGCATCGGCGAAGACGCTGTCCTTGCTTACCTTGATGGTCACATCTTTGGCGATGGTGATGATGAAGGTGCTCTCCTGTACCTCTTTGATTTCGCCGTAAATACCACCGGCGGTCACCACTTTGTCGCCTTTCTTCATCGCCTCGCGCTGCTGCTGAAGCTCTTTCTGTTTCTTGGTCTGGGGACGGATCATGAAGAAGTAGAACACCGCGAAAATCAGAATCATCATAATCCAGAACGACCACTGACTGCCTTGTCCTGCAGCACCTGCATCGGCTGCCTGCAATAAAATCAAATCTAACATAAAATATTGTAAAATATTCATTATTAATTATTAATTATTAATCACTTCAGCGTGTATCCTTTGAAGAACGTGCCTTCGTTCTTCCTGTCTCTGAGAATCTCTGTCAGGATACCGTTGACGAACATATAGTTCTTGTCTCCCGAATACTCTTTGGCGAGTTCTATATATTCATTGAGCGAGACGGTCAGCGCTATCTCTTCGAAATTCAGTATTTCCGCCAAAGCCGTCTCGATGATGATACGGTCCATAAAGGCGATTCGGTCGGCATCCCAGCCTTTGAGGTGGCTGTTGATTTGCTTTTCGTATGCCTCATGACCTTCAAGCGCCTTCTCCAAGAGGGTCTCGGCAAAACGCTCCTCGTCGTTGCTGTCGAACATCTCCAAGAGGGGCGTGTCTTCGCCGCTGTCTTTACGGAATCGTTTGACGGTCTTGATGACATAGCTGATTACCACTTCGGCATCGATCGTCCAGTTGGTCTTGTCCAGCACCACCTCCATCTCGTCCAGTGCGTCGCTCAGAGCCTCGTTGCCGGGCATCAGATGCTGGTAAATCTGCCTCCACACCCGTTTGTCGTCCTCGTAACTGCAAGTCTCCGACTCCATATACTGGCGGTAAAAATCGCTCTCCACCAGCTGGCGGTAGATGTCTGTGACGGCTGGCATCCCGCTGTCCCAACTGAGCTGCTGCTCCTGCATCCGGTGCCTCAGTGCGCGGTTGTCAAACAACTGCTGAGCCAGCCTGTTCTCCACAAACCGCCGGTTCGGCTGCCACCCCTCATGCGTTGCGCGGGCGCGTGCAACGCGTTCCTCTATCTGTTCCTGCGCGTATGCCGTCAGCTCGTTGGCAAAATCCAACAGCATGAAATACAAATCATACGTGTCGGCAAAACTCTTCCTCAGCTCCCGGACCGCAGTATGAACTGTCTTGCCCGGGTTGGTGTAATAGGCGAACAGTGTCTGAATAACACGCGTCCGTACCATCGTTCTGTTTATCATAGATCGTCTGTCATGAATTTGGCTGCAAAGATACACTTTTTTTTTGATATACGCAAGAGCAAATGCAAAAAAGCACTCCGAAATAGCGCATTTTGACAACTCGACTTTGCAAAATGTATTATTTTGACGTTTTTGTCAGAGAATATTTGGCTGTTTGATAAAAAAGCAGTACTTTTGTGCGTTTTTGTGTCAAAAAGAAACCAAAACAACAAAATAATTAACATTATTAACTTCAAAACAACACAACCTATGAAGAAACTTTTATCTCTTCTCTGTGCGCTGGCACTCGTGTTCGGCGTTAATGCGGCTCCGAAAAAAGATATCAGAGCTTCCAAGTTTACGGCTGTGCATGCTTCCGGACTCAATCACCGGACTGACAAAGCCAAGGCATTGAAAACCGTCAACCTTGCAAAAGAGGCGGTTCCCTCCTCTCTCCGCAACGCCAAGTCTGCGCAACCTGCCAAACTCGCTCGTGCCAAGAAAGAAGCGACGGTCGTTACTATCGGCTCTTGGGAGCGCGGTAATGACTGGGGAACAGACGGTGAGTACTATTTCTACAGTGAGGACAACACCATTGCCTTCATGTTCGACATCTTCTATCCCGAAGGCGAGTCGGACATCGCTTTGGGCGTGACCTACACCGAGGCGGACATGGATGCTGCATATTGCGCAGTGTTCTACGACGGCGAATGGCACCAAGGACTGGTGACCGCTTCCCTCACCAAGACGCTCAATGAGAACGAACTGCCGCATTTCGAGGGCGCAGCTAAGGACTCGCTCGGTGCCGAGTTCTCCTTTGTTTTTGACGAAGAACCCTTCGTCCCGACCGGAGAAGTCGTTGCTGTTAAAATAGAGAATACCGCCAGACTCGAATACAGCGCTTATTACCAAGACTGGGTAGTCCGGGCTGCCGACAAGAACTTCGAAATACGTCTGGACATCTACAGCTCCAACGCGGACTCGCCCGTTGGTGACTATAGCTCCGAGAACGAGGATTTTGACTTGGGCTATACGTGGATTGATATCCTTGACGAGAACGGCGATGCACAGCGTTTCAATGCGCACGATATCACTGCCTCTATTGCAGAGCGCAACGACAGTATCCTGATCTCCGGTTCGCTCATCGCACTCAACGGCGTTCAGTATGATTTCGACCTCTTCTATGTTACTCCGAAAGCCGAGAAAGAAGAAACCGTAACCGCTTCGAACCTGAATATCAATGATGCTTTCCTTAGTTGGATTGGCGCTGTCATCGTTGAGGCAAGCAATGAGGATTATGTGGTTTATCTCACCTATTCGCCTGCCTCGGCTGACGACCTCACAGGCACCTTCACTATCGGCAGCGACGCCTCCGGTGACATCACCCTCTGCAAGCAGGACAGTACCCTCGTGGATTTCTTCAGCGGAGAAATCTCCGTCGCGAAGAACGATGACGGATATACGCTCACCGGCAAGGTGCTTGCTTACAACAATGTGGAGTATAACCTCGAACTCACCTACGTCATTCCCGACAAGACACGCGAGGAGACCATCACTATCGACAATGCCAAAATTCTTATTTATGAGGAGGACGGAGACTGGGTGCTGTCCGGGCTGAACGCGGATTCCAGCCGTTATGTATCCATTGATATCATCAGCTCTTCCATCGCAGGCTCTTACACCATTGCTGACATCTATCCCGACTATACCTATCTGGGCAATGTCATCGAAGGCGAAGAAGGACGTGAACTCTCCGAGCAGTTCGACCCGCTCGCTCTCGACATCAGCGTCACTTTCAATGACGCCGACAGCACGGCGCACATCACCGGAACGTATCTCGGACAGGGAGTGGTTGATGCTGCTGACGTGCCCCTCTTCACTCTCGACATCAAGGCTGACGTCTCCAAATTCGTGCCGGCACAAACGGAGACAGATGAACCCTTCAAAATCGTATTCCCCGAATATACAGTCAATGACGATGATCTGGAGTCTTATTCGGTGCTCTATGCAGAAGCTCTGAACGAAGACCTCACCTACATCTGGGTGGAATTCAACCTCGAACCGGGGCAGACGGCAATCGCTCCCGGTCTCTATCAGGTCTCTGACACCTACGCCTCCGGTACCGTCAGCGCTGGCTCACTCAGCAGCAATAGTATCTACGGCTCCTTCGCCGGACATCTCACCTCGGACGGCTACATCACCCTTCCCGTGTGGCTCTTTGCTGAAGGAACGGTCACTGTCCATGACAACGGCGTCATCGAGGTCCTTGCCAAGAACTCGCTCGGAGCTGCTATTGAGTGCCGCCTTGGCTCGTGGCCCGAAGCTGTTGAGAAGACTGCTGTCAATACGACCGCTACCAAACGCCTCGTCAACGGGCAACTCCTCATCGAGAAGAACGGCGTCCGCTACAACGCACTCGGTTCTCTCATCAAATAAATGACCAAATCGTAAATGACCCAATGGTAAATGACCAAATGGTAAATGACCAAATGGTAAATGACCAAATGGTAAATGACCAAGATTTGAAAAATAATCGTGCCCTTGCGGCTAAGAAATGGTAAATGAAAAAATGGTAAATGACCAAATGGAAACTGAAAAAAGGGTAAATGAAAAAATGGTAAATGACCAAATGGTAAATGAAAAAACGACCTTCACGGGTCGTTTTTTCTTGCCCTCCCTCCAATATCCGGCTCTGTATGGATTGCTTCAAGACTATGTCAAGGCATATTGAGGCAATGTCGAAGTTAAAAAAAACAAAAATAATTGCACAAATATTTGCATATTCCAAAAAAAAGCAGTACCTTTGCCGCTGATTTTTGATTTTAATCGGATTAAAATGCAAAATATGCGTCATTTTGACGAAGAAAATTAAATTCAATCGGTTTGGAGTATGAATAATATCAGATTTGAGGCCATCAAGGCAAGTGCAAGGAACAAGTGTGACGAGACAGCACCATGGGGCGGCGAAGAGCGTGTGAAAGATTATTTTGCAGCTGACGTGTTCACCCGTGAGCGGATGAAAGAATATATTTCCGAGGAAGTGCTGGAGCAGCTCTTTGACGATGTGGACAACGGTCGTACTATTCACCGCGACATAGCGGGCAGTGTAGCCACAGGCATGCGCAAATGGGCGACGGACCGTGGCGCCACGCATTTCACCCACTGGTTCCAACCCCTGACAGGAGGAACGGCGGAGAAACATGATGCATTCTTCACCATCAAAGACGGCGTACTGATAGAAGAGTTCAGCGGCAACTCCCTCTATCAGCAGGAGCCGGACGCCTCCTCTTTCCCTTCCGGCGGCATCCGTAACACCTTCGAGGCGCGCGGTTATTCGGCTTGGGACCCCTCCAGCCCCGTGTTCCTCATCGGCGACACCCTGTGCATCCCGACGGTGTTTGTGGCATATACGGGCGAGGCGCTGGATTACAAGACTCCGCTGCTCCGTTCCACGGCGGTACTCTGCCATGCGGCGCGCGAGGTATGCGGCTATTTCGACAAACAGGTGAAGCACGTGCATGCCAACCTCGGCTGGGAACAGGAGTATTTCTTGGTGGACGAGTCTCTGTTTAACGCCCGTCCCGACCTGATGCTTACCGGCAGAACGCTGATGGGGCATCTGAGTGCCAAAAACCAGCAGTTGGAGGACCATTATTTCGGGGCTATACCTGCGCGCGTGCTCGCCTTCATGCAGGAATTGGAATATGAGGCATTGCGCGCAGGTATTCCCGTGCGCACGCGTCATAACGAGGTGGCGCCCAACCAGTTCGAGATGGCTCCGGTGTATGAGAACGTCAATCTGGCTAACGACCATAACCTGCTCATCATGTCCATCATGGACCGTGTGGCGCAGCGGCATCATTTCCGCGTGCTGTTGCATGAGAAACCGTACGCGGGCGTCAACGGCAGCGGCAAGCACTGCAACTGGAGCCTGCAGACAAACACAGGCATTAACCTCTTGGCACCCGGCAAGAACCCCTACCAGAACCTGCAGTTCATCACCTTCCTTGTGAATGTGCTGATGGCGGTATATAAATACAACGGTCTGCTGAAAGCCTCCATCGCCTCCGCCACCAACGAGCACCGTCTTGGAGCCAACGAGGCTCCTCCTGCTATCATTTCCGTCTTCCTCGGCAAGCAGATAACCGCAGTACTTGACAAGTTGGAACATGCCAAGGCGGAAGAAGCCATCATCATCAATGCGAAGAAAGAGATGAAACTCGGCGTGGCAAACATCCCGGAAATTCTGCTGGACAATACGGACCGCAACCGCACCTCTCCGTTTGCGTTCACGGGCAACCGTTTCGAGTTTCGCGCAGTGGGTTCAAGCGCCAACTGCGGAGCTGCTATGTTAGCACTCAACGCCGCCGTGGCGGAACAGCTCCGGTTCTTCAAACAGGAGGTGGACGAGCGCATCCGGCAAGGCGAACCCAAAGAGAAAGCGTTGTTCGAGGTCATCCGTAGAGACATCATCGCCTGCAAAGCTATCCGTTTTGACGGAAACGGCTACTCGGACGAATGGAAAAAAGAAGCGTCGGAACGCGGTCTGGACTGCGAGACAAGCGTACCCCTTATCTTCGACCGGTATCTGTCCGCTGATACGGTGAAGATGTTCCGTGACACAGGTGTTCTGAGCGAAGGGGAACTGCACAGCCGCTGCGAGGTCAAATGGGAGACATATTCC
>JAFSLP010000019.1 GCA_017448345.1 Paludibacteraceae bacterium
GGCAGCAAGAATGCTACCGAAGGGGACAAGCGGCAGAGGCGGCATTTCCAATCCGCCATGCATGGCGGATGCCAAAGAGGAAATGCCGAAAGAAAAGCAACAAAGAAAAAGCGACAGGATTTGCGGTGTTTTTTTCATTCCCTTGTTTTACAAGGGAGGAGAGGACAGATAAATGTCGCTACTCGGAGAGACACCCGAGAGTGAAGAAACACGCACTTTGCTACGGTGCTATGCCTGATTTCCCTAATAATAGAGAGGGTCTTTAAGGTCTTTAAGGGCTTTAAGGACTCTAAGGACTTTCATGTTTAACCCTTTAACACCTTACTAATTATGATGAACAAATTATCTATCCCGGCGAAGGAGGAGCAGGATCTCCACATCGCCAAACACATCGAGCCGGAAACACTGCCGGCAATCATCCAACCGGTTATGGCACTCGCGCAGACGGATTCCGAGAAAGACATGCTGCTGCTCGCGCTGCTGACTGCGGCGGGGAGCTGTATGCCCAACCTCTATTTCCGCTACGGACTGACGGGGAAGAAGTATTTTCCCAATCTGCAATGTTTTATTGTAGGTTCTGCGGCTTCGGGAAAAGGTATCGCCAACCTCGCCTTGGAGTTAGTGAGCAAGGTGCACGAAGCGCAACCGCTCGTCATCGCCGGTGACTCGTCCTATCCGGGCTTCTACCGCCAACTGGAGAAACAGAACGGTCGCGGGTATATCCACGAGTCCGAAGGCTCGGTCATCACCGATGTATGGCGTTCGTCGGTAGCGAACTATAACACCGCCCTCCGCAAGGCTGCCGAACACGAGCCCGTCACTCGCAACCGAGCGAACAACTCTTCCGTCATCGCCTGCCCTCAACTGTCCGTGCTGCTCACCGGCACCTTCAGCCAGTACAAAGCCCTTGTGCCGAGTATCGAGAACGGTTATTTCTCGCGCCTCCTGACCCTCATCATCAACGACCAGCAGGCGTTCAGCCACCGTTATGTGGAGCCGGGCAGCGGCAGAAACGGCGTGATGCGCGTGGCGGCGGAGCAGTTGTACGGATTGTACGAGCACCTCTATTTCTGCAAGCCCATGGAGTTTGCTTTGACCGCCGACCAGCGCACACGCCTCGGGCAGCACTTGGAGAACGCATACCCGATGCTGATGCAGTTGTTAGGCTCTAATTTCCACTCCGTCGTCCTCCGTATGGCGGTCCAGATTGAGCGGATAGCGATGATACTGAGCGCGTTGAGAATACAGAGTACAGACCGTTTCACTGACAGAATACAGACCGGATTACATTGCTCGGATGCGGATTATCAGGCGGCGGAGATGATAGGGAACAAACTGATGCTACATATGGCTGCGGCGTACAAGATGATTAACGGAGTGGAAGAAGCGGCTGTGCCGAAGGTGCAGGTGTTGGACCAGAGACAGGTGTTGCTGAGTCTGCTGCCGGCGGAGTTTGAGAGCAAAGTGCTTGTGGAGGAAGCCAAGTCTCAAGGGGTACCTGCCCGTACTGCATTCAGATGGAATGAAAAATGGGTGGAAGAAGGAGTTGTGGTCAAGATAAAGCAAGGCCATTACAGAAAACGGTTGGCTTGTGCTTAGGTGATACCCTCGGCGATGGTTAACGGATCACTAAGAATATACAAGAACAACTAACGATTTAAGCAGTCCCCGAATCCGATTCGGGGTAAAAAAGAAAAAATAACATGGCAAAAATGGCAAAAATGGCAAAAACGGCAAGAAAGTCCATAATGGTTAAAAGTATCCGTTTTGCCACTTTTGCCACTTTTGCCAAAACAAAAAATAATGGCGCGAAGCCTGCCGCGCGGCGAGCGCCATTCTCCGCGACAAGAGTCATCCACGGGCGAAAGAATTATAAGAGTTGGCGCATTATAGCAGAACGCGGTTGAACTCTTTGGGAACAGGGGACTCGAAGCGGACTTTCTGTTCTGTAACGGGATGTATGAACTCGAGCACTTGGGCGTGGAGACAGAGCCGGTCGATAGGTGACGAGGTATTGCCGTGTCCGTACTTGCGGTCTCCGACGACGGGGCAGCCTTTGGAAGCAAGGTGAACGCGTATCTGGTTGGTCCGTCCGGTTTCGAGGTGGAGTTCGACTAATTGATAGTTGAGAGTTGATAGTTGAGAGTTGAGAGAAGTCTCATAGTTTTTAGTTTTCAGTACCTTATAGTTGGTGATGGCGATGTCTCCTCCGTCGTCCACGGGTGAGGAATAGACTACGGCATTGCGTTTGTCTTCCGTCAGCCAAGTGGTGATCTTGCCTTCGCGGGGTTCGAGCACGCCTTCGGCAAGGGCAATATAGGTACGGTCGGTCACCAACTGGCGCCAATATTCGCGCATATAGTGCTGCAGTTCTTCGGAGCGTGCGAAGACGAGGAGTCCTGAGGTCTCTCGGTCGAGGCGGTGCACGACGTATATGTTCGCGCGCGCGTTCTGTTTTTTTACGTACGCGCGGAGGATAGAGAGTGCAGTGGTCTCGGAGCTTCCGGGAGTGGCGGGTACGGTGAGCAGTCCGGGCTGTTTGTTGACGACGATGAGGTCGTCGTCCTCATAGACGATACGCAGCTTGGGGTGTGTGAGTTGTGTGTTACCCCGTCCGGAAGAGACGGTGACGAGGTCTCCGGGATTGAGGGCGAAGTCATGCCGTGTCTGGACGGCGTTGCCGACTCTGACGCGTCGCTGGGCAAGGAGTTGTTTGACGGATGAGCGTGCCATGCCTCCCATCTTGGCGATGAGGAAGTCCATCAGCTGCGCGGGTTCTTGTACACGGAGTACGGTGTCACTTTTTCTTTTAATCATAATTTCCGATATGCCGATATATCGTAATGACGTGATTACGGTATGACGAATTAATTTTTTACAAAGATGCTCAGCCAGCCGTAGTTTTCGGGCTTGGTGGCTTTGATCCATGCGATGCCTGCCATGGAGTTGATGACAAGGAAGAACGTGAACAGCACAATAGAGAAGATGTTTCCGAGGATGATGAACAGTCCTATGCCGGCAACGCTATAAAGGAACCAATATATCCATGAGTCCGTTTTGCGGTATATAAGCCAATAGTTAGCGAGGAAAGAGGACGAGATGAGGATGCCGTTGAGGAGTTTGATGGCGATATTGTCCGTCAGAGCCTCATGCCTGAAGGCATATGTGGCGAGTACATAGTCCCCGGCAGTGATGGCAATGAACAAGGCTATAGAGAGCAAGAGGCGTGGCGTATCGAGGAACTTGGGTTCGAAAGATGCCCCTCCGTCGTCTTTGTTCCGGCTCCATTTGTAGATAGCCATCATCTGGAAGGGGATGAAGACAAAGAAATAGAGGAAGGTGCTGTCATACTGTCCTTGCAGGAGGAATTGTACACCC
>JAFSLP010000020.1 GCA_017448345.1 Paludibacteraceae bacterium
ATAGCAGCGGTCAGAGTGGTTTTTCCGTGGTCAACGTGACCGATGGTACCGATGTTAACGTGCGGTTTCGAACGGTCAAATTTTTCTTTTGCCATAGTAATTCTTTAATTTTTTATTAACGTTAATAAACAATAATTTGTTTGTTTAATCTTTCGTATTTTGTCTTTCGACCTTAAGCAGCCATAAACTGCGGTCTTTTGTCTTTTCAACTTAAAAAAGGCCGGTCAATGTTTGACCGTTGACCAACCTTTATCCGTGAGCTGCTTCCGAGAGTTGAACTCGGGACCTCATCCTTACCAAGGATGCGCTCTACCACTGAGCTAAAGCAGCAAAGAGCGAAAGACGGGACTCAAACCCGCGACCCCCAGCTTGGAAGGCTAGTGCTCTATCGACTGAGCTACTTTCGCGTCGCGAGCAGCACTGCCGCGTTGTGATGTGGGTGCGGATGGATTCGAACCACCGAAGTCGAAGACAGCAGATTTACAGTCTGCCCCATTTGGCCACTCTGGAACACACCCGTTTTTCAAAGATCTTTTGAGCCTCTAGTCGGACTCGAACCAACGACCGCTGGATTACAAATCTAGTGCTCTACCAACTGAGCTATAGAGGCAAAAGCATTTACGATTTGACGATTTACGATTTACGATTCTGCCCCGCTGAGCAACATCCCAGTAATCCGTTCGATCGAAAAAGCGTGCAAAGGTACTGCTTTTTTTTGACATGACCAAATATTTCTGCAAAAAAATGCAAAAAAACGTCATTTTTCTTGTTTTTTACCCCTACCCTGCCGTTTTTTAGGGGGTCAGTCCCCCTTTTTCTTGGCTCTGGGGTGGGTTTGCATATAGACGCGTTTGACCTGTTCGAAGGTCGTGTGCGTATAAACCTGCGTGGTGCTGAGCGAGGCGTGTCCCAACAGCTCCTGAATAGTGCGGATGTCGGCGCCGTTATCCAGCATCGTGGTGGCAAAGGTATGGCGGAGGACGTGCGGCGAGTGTTTCTTGAGCGTGCTGACCTCTCCCATACGCGCGCGCACTATACTATATAAGGTGTATTTGCTCATCGGCTCCACACCGCCGTCCTTGGTGCGTTTTACGAAGAAGGTCCCGCAATGCGCTGCGCCGGTCAGCTCGTTCCGCGCCGCCAGATAGTCATGTATCTGCCGGATCAATGAATCGCCGACGGGTACGACACGCTCTTTGCGGCGTTTTCCGAAGACACGCACCTGCCCCTGCTCCAAGTCCCAGTCCTCGTCACGCAGCCCTAACAGTTCCGCCTGACGCATCCCCGTCTGGTACAGCACCTCGATAATCAGCGCATCGCGCACTGCCTCAAAATAACCGCCGCTTGTCATTTCGGGCGCATCATTCGTAATTCTTATCCCGCTTTCGCTCGTACGATTGTTTCGTAATTCGTAATTTCTTTCCGCCGCTTCCATCTCCTCTTGCCGGAAGAAAACCGGCAGGGGCTTGTCGGCTTTGGGCGGGATGACACGGGCGGTGATGTCGCGCGGCACAGCGCCTTGGCGCAGGAGGAACTTGTAGAAACTCTTCAGCGCGGACAGCTTGCGTTTGACGGACCGGGGCGACTGTTTCCGGTCCTCCAACAGATTCAGCATCCATGCTTTGACATCGTCCTCTTGGAGACCTCTTACCTGTTCGTCCGTCGGATTAGACCAGTCGTCCCCGGTTGTCCGGGAGAGGAAGGTGCAGAAACCCCGCAGGTCGTCGCGGTACGCCTCGACCGTCTTCGGCGAGTATTTCCGCTCAATGGCTATATAATCCAAGAAATGCTGAATCATGTTCATTTACGTTTTTTGTGTTGATAGATTCGTGTTTATATATACCCCTCCATATATAAGTCAAAAAGACCTGAAATCTATCACCTAAAAAGCAACTTTTTTCATTTTTTTTGCGGACAGGGGATGAGAATCGTTTTATTCTACAAGGATTGAGACGGGTTTTGTTTGTTCCTCTCGTAGAGACTGCGAGAGGCGGGCATTATTACTATCGGGGGCAATGTAGCCGAAGACTATTTCATCTGCGGTGTCCAAAACATAACGGATGGCTTGGTTGGCATTTGTCTGGCTATACATGCGAACGGAATCCGGTTGAAAGGAAATCAGAAGCAAAAGTCCTTCCTCAAATGCCTTTTGCAAATACGACGGTACACGTTTGTACATTCGGGCGGGGAGTACATATATAACCGGCTGACGGTTCTTTAACAGAAAATGGAGCACATCTTTCTCCAATGGAGAATGGAACGTGGAGATGACCACTTTATCCCGCTGTGCAGTAGCCCAATCGTAAGAAGCGAGCACGGCTTTCGGTGCATATTGCCGCGAGCAGAAAAATGCTACTTTCCGCTGCTGCAACAAATCCATATTTCCAAGAAAGGCGGGTGTCATTTATTCGGATGAGACAAGAGGAAATGCTGCTTCTGCTGTTCTATTTCTCTACGGAGTTCTTCTTCGGTAGGCAGATAGGTGAGATACTTAGCGGCGAACAATTGTTCATTTTCGCTCAGCATAGAATATCTGGCGACGTCTTCGTCCGTATCGGCACAAAGCAAGATACCAATTGTAGGATTATCGCCCTCTGAACGCTTTAATTCATCATACATCTTGACATACATATCCATCTGTCCCACATCCTGATAACGGATCTTGGATGACTTAAGATCTATCAGCACAAAGCATTTGAGCAGATAATTGTAGAACACAAGGTCAATATAGTAATCTTCCTTTTCTGTCTGAATATGTTGCTGGCGTGCCACAAAAGCATAGCCTTTTCCAAGTTCAATAAGGAATTTCTGCAAGTGATTCAACAAAGCCGTTTCTAATTGCGTTTCGGTATACTCGGCATTATTGGTGTACCCAAGAAATTCTGCGATAACAGGGCTTTTAATAAACTCCAATTTGTCTTGCAAAGGAGCAGTAACGGTCTTCATTTCCTGCTCAACGGCAGTCTTATTATGTGATGCCAAGCGTCGGAAATAGTATTGAGAACTTATATTGCGCTGCAAGGTTCGCGAAGACCATGCTTCGGCAAGTGCCTCTTTGGCATACCAAGTGCGTGCCTCGTCATTATCCAGTTGTAAAAGTACACGGTAATGTGTCCACGGAAGCAGTTGTCGAGATTTTGTACTCACTGAGTCCAAAATGTCGGGGAAGGTCTTATAGAACTTAACAAATTTGTATAATGTGCTATAATCAAATCCTTTACCATATTGTGCGGTCAACTGCGCGGACAATTTTTTGATAACCTGCTCTCCATAGTCCGCTCTGTTTCCCTGCAACACTTCCTGTTCTATACGTTGTCCCAAGAGCCAATTCCGCTGTACAAGCACGGTGTTGGCTACTTTGAATGCAGCCGCTTGTGCCTGATTGATAATCAGACACGAGTCATTGAAGATATTATCGGTGCGTGGAATATCTGTCCAGTTTTGGGGGATTAAGTCCATGTCGTTCATGTCGGTTCTATTATTTTGTGGATTATTCGCAATAATGGCTCCAACTCAATTTGCTAGACAGTGTCTGGCATTTTGGATAGTTGATATATAAGAGTCTCATCCATTGCAGATTCGCCCTTGAAAATCCTTTGCCGTACTCAACAGTCAGTCGTTTGGAGAGTTCTTTCAATGTTTGCTTTCCATACTCTGCCCTGTGTTGATGGGCTTGTTCGTCTTCGATAATGAGTTTTCCGATATTCCAATAGGTATATAGCAAGGCAGTATTAACTTGTGTCGCTACTTGTTTCCTCGCTTCATTGATGAGTAGTGATATTTCAGAGTATAGGTTATTGCTCTTTATTGTGTCAATATCTTGTGCCATTTCTGTAGTTTTTAATGGTTCGTTTTTTGTAGCTTATTCGCCGTTTAATTGGGCATTCGCTTATTCGTCGTTCAGCTCGTCGCCCATGCGGTATTTAATATCGTAGTTAATGATATAATCGAGTTCTTCTTCGGTAAAGCCATAATGTTTAGCAAGAACTTTGTCGATTTCATCGATGATGGTTTTTGATTTTACGGGATAGAATTCCCTATATCTAACTAACCCCGTCTGTTTTTGATTACGTTCTTTAATTACACTATTCTTTAGATAATCTTTCATCAACATTTTTACCCATTTAGCAAGATCTTTAGAGTAGTTAATCTTTCTCATAGTATAAAAGATGTCAAACCCAAAATCGCGGCAGTTTGACGATAAAATCCAAAACCAATAAAATAATGTGGAATTAAATAAACATATAGCAATATACAATTCCTCTTGATTTTCAAAATTTGAAGTCTTGACATGTGAAGATAGATAATCTTCATATGAAGGAACAAAGTCAGTGCCACGTAACCAATAAAGAATAGCATCGTGATAATACAAAGTATAATCACTTCTCCTCACATACGAATTATTGTGTCCCCTTACTTTTGAGTGGATACTATTTTCTATTGGACTTGATATTTTTACAATAATGTCATCTAATGAGAATGAGTTATTATAAGAAAGTATATTAAACAGATAAACTCTATTTTGAGAATACCATCTATTGTATTTAGTTGTGTACAGATTAGTTTTGTTCTTTTGATTAATAAAAATGCATAATCTTATGTTTACACCATCAAATAAGTGCCCAGGTCTAAAATCATAGAAAGAAATCCAACTTCCTTTATCGAGTAGTTGAGTTAACCTTTTCATTCTTGGTGTGGTTACCGAGGAAATAGGAATAATCATTCCGTCTCTTCCATTTGTATTTACTAAGCAAAATGATCTTTCTATACAATATGCATATAAATTACCACACTCAATAGTATCATAGTCGTGTAATTGATATATATCGCTAATCGCGACACCATCCACTTTCTTGTTGTACTCTACATACGGCGGATTGCCGATTATGACATCGAATCCTCCGTTTCCGTGGATGATTTGGTAATACTCTGCGAGCCAGTGGAAAGGTTGATGAGATGCAAGGAAAGCGTTGTATTTCTCTTCTCCTTTCGCCAAAATATTTCCAGTAGTGGATGTATATAGGCGACGATTGAGCAAATCGTTAAGTTGCGCCAGACGGTTGTTGAGTTCTTGTTTGGCTTCCTTGAATGCCTGCATATTCTCCGCATCCTGCGAGAGTTGGAGTTGGCGGAAACGGTCAAAAGTCTTTGCCACTTTCTCCATCTCCGTTTCTATCATTTCTCTAAACTGCTGATTGGCCTCTTCCTCCAATATATCTTTTGAAAAACCAAGGTCTTTCTTTAACTGTTGCTCTGTAGCATAGCCGACGAGCGTATTACCGCAGCGGATATTAAAGTCAATATCAGGCAGCGGATCAAGACCAAGGTTGTCAGCTGTGAAATCCACATCTACTACTGCAACCATTTTGAGGAATAAACGCAATTTGGCAATCTCGGTAGCCTCGTGCATTATATCTACTCCATAGAGGTTATGGAGAATTATGGTTTTGTAGATATAATACTGGATATTGCTGCGATAGCGTGATTGCAGTTCCTCCAAGTTGGCTTTGAAGAGATTGGGATTTTGTTTATTGAACTCCTTCATTCGATAGACACAAGTCTCATAAAGCGGTTCAAGGATATTCATAGCCGCAAAGAGGAATGCACCCGAACCACAAGTAGGATCCAAGATTGTGACTTTGAGTAGTGCCTCGTTAAAATGGAGAAGGAAAAGATGGTCATCTGTTTTCTCCAGAAGATCCTGTACAAACTGACGGATGTCCAGATTGTAGGTTATAAAATCGTTGATGTGCGTAATCTCTCCATTGCTGATTTTGGATTGTATATCCCGGCAACGCTGCATGCGTTCGATGGTTTCACGCCAAATCTCCGTGGGAAGTCCCCATTGCAGCGGCGTGCGGTCGTTCCAATGTGCACGACGAGCCAGCAAGTCCGGTTGAGTAGTATCAATGCCGACTGCTATTTCTTGCGGTATAGCATCCCAATCAGCAACACCTTTCTTCACGGCATCGTAGATATATTTGTCACCACTATTGCGTAGTGTTTGCCAAACATAACCGTCCGGTTTGAAAGCTTCCGGATTTTTCTCCGCAAGACGATCCATGAGGAAGGGCAAAATACAGTTCTTGCCGATATACTCCGTAATATCCTCTTTGGTATAATAAGCGCCCATCTGCGCACGATCATTGATATACTGCTCGAAAATATATCCGAGAACATCGGGGTTGATGTCGCGACCGGAAGCCGTAACGCGTGTATCGAGATGCCAGTTCCATTGATCGAAGAACTTGAACAGTTGCTCAAAGGCTTCATCGGGGATATTGATTTCATCAAACTGCTTCTCTATCTCGTGCTTGTCAAACATACCTCCGTTGAGATACGGGATAAGTCCGAACTCGTTCTCAAAGTCGGCATTATGTTTGGGCGTATTGAGACCGCCAAAGAAGAGTTGCAGCAAGAAAGAACGGTAGAAGGAATAGAACTGACCATTGCCTTTGAGCATCTGACACCAGCCCAGTTTGTTCTTCAGGTAGTTTGGATCTCCATCCAAGAAGCCTTTTTTCTGAATGAAATAGCAGAACATAAGGCGGTTGAGCATAACCGAAGCGTACCATTGTTTTTCGCGGTTGTTCTTAGCCGGAATATGGTCGTTGATACCTGTGATAAACTCGCAGAAAGCGGTATGCTGCTTGCGGAAACCGGTATAGAAATCTTTGGTGAGCTTCTCGGAGTTTACCTCAAACTCGGCATAGATACGGTCGCGCACATCAGCAATCGTGATGGTTGCTTGCTCGTTGATACCGAATGTGAGTCCGCCCAGTTTCTGGTAAAGCAACTCCGTCTGGTCAATATTATGATACTCAAAGAGCACCATGTCGCGCTTCTCGGTCTTACGGATAGGAAAAGCCCATACGTGATGCACGTTGCCGTTCTCTTCCGGCAGCATGAAGATACAGATATAATGCTGGGCATTAGGGCGCAACTTATGGTCAAGCCGCTTGCAGAAACTACTCGTTACTGTCTCTGCATTATCACACACAATGACTTGATAGCCTTTCATCTGTGCTACCGTGCGGAAGGAATAGGTGTAGCCGTCAAACTCCTCCTCGAAGTCCGCAAACGTATTGCGATAGTTATTCCAGCCTAAAGTGATAAAGAGCGACTTGAAATCAGTAGCTTTGATATACTGACGGAATTGTTCTCTTGTCATGGTTAGTTGATTTTACGGATTCCCATAGAGCACAAAATCTGTGCATCATGAGTGGTGTTGTTATCTTCGATGACGCGGCAGAAGTTATTATTCTTGTACGCTTCAATAATATATTCTATAATATCATCATTGCTGATAGAGCGCGAACGAAACATTTGCCCGAGCGTGTATTTCGTGGCTTCGAGCGGCGGGAACTGATAAATGTCATCCATAGCCATCTTGACCGTTTCACGCATATTCTCGGTAAAGAGCAAATCCACGGGATGGTTGTTGTAATAATCGTCCAGTAGTTGCCATATCTTATAGCGCGTACTGAACCGCCCGCCAAGAATACCGGATGTATTGGTATTCTCGATATGGATATTGGCAACCGCTTTGCTTACGAGTTCGTGATGGTTTTCCAACCGCTCCAAGGGTTGCTCGTTATACTCGCAGGCCATAGCCAAAAGAATGCGCTTTTGCGAATTGCTGATGAGATTGCCGTTTGCATCCCACCAACTGAGCACATCTATATCATTGTATGTGCGAGCATACGTAATCACGCTGTCGGTCTGTCCTTCTATCGGCCGTTTGGTAGAATACACCACATTGCTGAGCGAAGGGATGATTTGCTTCAGCTCAGGATGCGAACTTATGCCGCGTTTCCATATCTCATAAGCAAGCGAGCTGAGATCTACATCGTCATCTTCCGCGTCATCCAGAATGCCGCTTTTCTCATTGAACATATCGCGCAGGTTCTGCTCATTCCCCTCAAAGAACTGCTCATCCGAACCAAGAACGGCTGCATTCTCGTTGATACGATCATTCAGACGTTTGCGTAGATGGATGATATTCTCAATACCGTCTGCGGGGAAGAAACTATAGCAATAGATTTTCTCCGATTGCTGTCCGATACGATCCACACGTCCGGCACGCTGAATAAGACGGATGATAGCCCACGGCAAATCATAATTGACGATGACGTGCGCATCCTGTAAATTCTGTCCCTCCGAGAGAACATCTGTTGCAATCAAGACACGGTATTGCTCATCAGCAGGAACAGATACTTCGTTGCTGATTGGCGAGAATTGTTCTGCAATCTTGGTAGGATGTTCGACATTGCCGGTAGCATACGCCACATGCTTCATGTCGCGTTTACGCAACTGGTTATAGAGATAAACGGCAGTATCGGCATATTGGGTGAAGATGAGCACTTTGTCATCTTTATGCGTAGTGGTCAGCAGTTTCTCAAGGCTATTTAGTTTTGCATCCTCCATCGGTCGCCAATCGCCGCAGAGTTCTATCATCTTAAAGATAGTTTTGCAATCTTTCTCAAGGCGTGCTTTGAGGCGGGATGAGAAATATTTAGGTTCAATCCATTTGACGGCATTCTTGCCTTGTATGGCTGCATAATACTCCACCGCCTTCTCGTAATATGTTTTCTTGTCCGTCGGGATATGTAATTCCTCACCTTCTGCAATTACTGATTCAGGCGTTACGCCAAAGAGATTGTCCGTTGGCGGCGTATCCTCAATATAATCCTCCGGCAGCGTGTTCTCGTCCCCGATAGGCAACAGCAGATTATTCTCTATCGCATATATATACACCATATTACGCAGCGCATGGCGATAAAGCGTGAGCAAGAAAGACATACCGCTCGAATCCATACGTTTGAAAAACGTACTGCGGCAGAATCCCATCATACGTTTGCCTGCGCGACTGAGATTCTCCAACTGCTTTTTGACAGATTGGGGAGCCGTGTTTTGCTCTTGCTCGTTGATGTACATGGATAGACCATAACGCGGCAGATTGAGCGAAAGCATCAGCTCATTCATCTGCTCGGAATAAAGCGTGGAGTATTGGTCACCCGGCCGCACCTCAAAAGTACGAGAGCAAGGGATGCGGTCAGGGAAAGCAGCCTTCGATCCATCCGGGAAGATGAGGCACTTGCGTCCGTTCTCATCCTCCGAAGCGTAGTTCTCTTTAATGAAAGTGCGAGTACGGCGGACAAGGAACAATTTCATCAACTCATTCCAGTCGTCCTTGTTTCCCCCGCGCTCAAACGCACGGATACTACGAATCGGGATGTCTGCGTTATTGCGCAAGAAAACGCGTTCTCCTCCAAGTGCATTGATATAGTTCTCCGGACGGATACCCAAGTCTGCATCCTCATTGAGGAAAAGACGGAGCTGGTTGCCCAAATCGGAGAAATCTTTATTGTACGGAGTAGCCGTTAGCAGAAGCACCTTGCAATCCTGATGCTCAATAAGCTCCTTGATGTTCTTGTAACGCTTACCATCGCGATTACGAAAGTTATGAGACTCATCTATGATAACCAGTTTGAAATAAGCCATGTTATCCACATCAATAGGCTTATCTTTGGAAATAATCTCCGCTTTCAGGTCATATTTGCGTTTGTATTTCTCCCACATCTCGCACAGGTTAGCAGGACAGATGATAAGAGTAGATGCAGCAAACGTTTGTTCGTATATCTTGGCTACCGCACATGCGGTAATCGTCTTTCCCAATCCAACCACATCGCCAATCATAGCACCATTAAGCTTGTCATTACGCAAATGGCGTACGGCAATCTTGACTGCTGTTTGTTGAAACTCGAAAAGGTCATGCTGGAAAATCGGCGGCAGGGTATATTCCGCGATACCGGCACGCGCATCTTGGCTGAGATGATAAGCCGTTTTCATGTAGATGTAGTATGGCGGAAGTTCCTTCTGTCCCGCCCACGACTCCTCAAGGATTTTGAGTAGTTCGGCTGTAATGTCCAAACATTGCGGGTCGTTCCACCTGTCGTCAAACCACTTGACCAATTTCTGAGTATTATCCTTATCGGAAATCTGCGTGTCCAACTCTCCTTGTCCCATCATACCGGCATACGTCAAGTTACTGCTTCCCATAATTGTCGGATGAGGGTTGAACTCGTCATTGCGATAAGCGAGATATAGTTTGGCGTGCAAAGGCTGACGCAGATAGAGTTTCACGCAAACTCTTCCCTCGCGCAACTGCCCGGCAAGATGACGAATAGTCTGCTCATCTGCATTGGAAGGGACTCCTATCGTCAACTGGCGGCGGAAATCTTCTGCGACTTTCATCTTGTATCGCAAGAGGTGCTCCGTATCAAGCGGCTCCGCTTCACGGCATGAATACAGTTCGCGGATAATTTCCTCATCAGGGCGGTACATGCCAATTAACAGACGGCATTTCCGCTCAACCATTACGGGACGCTGCATAGTAGCATCTATCTCGCGGACTTGCTCTCCTTCTAAAAGATCAACCTGATCCGCGATTTGGTCCCATCCACGAAGATTGAAATAACCAACACAAAAATCAACACGCTTTACTCCGCTTGTTGTGATGGTTTTCCGCAAACCGTCCACGAACTTCCGCTCCGGACTATTGTCATATATATCTGCCATATATCTTTGTCTGTTTTCTTTCTATTTTTTTCTTTTCTTCGGGATTTTCCTTGCTGCACGCTAATTGCGTGCAAAGATACAATTATTTTTTGATATGTGCAAAAAAAATCTGCACTCTTCGCGCAGATTTATTGATTTTCATACAGTCAAAGGCTGTTTCGTTGGAAATGTCTGCCCTTTATCGCTCATCGTTCAGTCATCGGTCAGTATGCCCAGAAACACCGCACAGAGGGATGGGTTTTTAAAGAAAAATGTTGGCGGGGATTATATCTCTTTGCCGGTTTTCTCTTCTGCTTCAAAGGGGAAGAGACCGAAGAGCTCGGCGTCGATGCGGTCAGTGACCCAGCGGAAGTCCTCCGGGTTGTCGCCGAACTTAATCTTATCGCCCTCAATGATGAGCAGTCTGCCCTTGTAGTCCTTGATCCATGCCTCGTATTTGTCATTGAGCCCCTGCAGGTAGTCGAGTTTCATCTGCTGCTCGTATCCGCGCGCACGTTTCTGAATCTGCGCGACGAGCGTAGGCACAGACGCACGGACATAGATAAGGAGGTCCGGCATCTTGACGAGCGAGGTCATGAGGTCGAAGAGGTCGCGGTAGTTCTCGAAATCGCGGTCGGACATCATTCCTTGGTCATGGAGGTTTGGCGCGAAGATACGCGCGTCCTCATAGATAGTGCGGTCCTGAATGATATACTTGTCCGACTGCCCTATCTCCACCACGTCCTTGAACCGTTTGTTGAGGAAATAGACCTGCAGGTTGAACGACCACCTCTCCATGTCGGCATAGAAATCCGACAGATAGGGATTGTACTCTACGCTCTCGAAGCGCGGTTCCCAGCCATAATGTCTGGCTAACATGTTGGTCAGCGTGGTCTTGCCACAGCCGATGTTTCCTGCTACCGCAATGTGCATATTGTCCGGCGAAACGCCGAACAAGACCGTCCTACGGACTGAAAGACCGCTGCGCTGAAAGACCGTTCCACTGAAAGACCGCTCATTTCATTCGCTGAAAGACTTTCTTGTTCAAGCCCCCCTCGCCAAGGGATTAAGTTATTATTAAATTACGAATTACAAATTACAAATTACGAATTACGAATTAAAAAATTACGAATTACGAATTAAAAAATTACGAATTACGAATGATTGTTCCAGTTATTTTCGCTGAAGAGTCCGAAGAGCTCCGCATCGACCTTGTTGATGACGGTGCGGAAGTCGTCGGGCTTGTTCTCAAAGTCCATACCGTCAGACTCGATGACAAGGACGCGTCCACCGTACTGGCGGAAGATGAAGTCCTCGTATTTGTCATTGAGCCCTTTGAGGTAGTCAATCTGCATCGCCTGCTCATAGTCCCGTCCCCGTTTCTGTATCTGTGCGATGAGGGCGGGTACGGACTTGCGCAGGTAAATCATCATGTCCGGCATCTTCATCTGCCCTTTCATCAGTTCGAAGAGCTCCATGAAGGTCTCGTAGTCGCGTTTGGAGAGGTCTCCGCGCTCATAGTTGTTGCGTACGAAGACATAGACCCCCTCAAAGATAGAGCGGTCCTGCACGATGGTATGGGTAGCGCGCTGGACCGCCATCATGTCCTTGAAGCGTTCCTTGAGGAAATACGTCTCCAAGCAGAACGCCCAGCGGTTGATGTCGTGGTAATAATCCTCCAGATACGGGTTGAAACTCACGCTCTCAAAGCGCGGTTCCCACCCGTAATACTTCGCCAACATCTTGGTCAGCGTCGTCTTACCTGCTCCTATATTTCCGGATATCGCGATGTACATTGTCCGGTTTCTCCGGACAAGACCGTCCTACGGACTGAAAGACCGCTGCGCTGAAAGACCGTTTCACTGAAAGACCGCTCATTTCATTCGCTGTAAGACATTCTTGTCCTGCTTCCTGTTTGTTTTTAGTATTGTTTTATTGTCTAAGGGTAGCGCAAAGGTAGCGCAAGGGTATTGCAAAGGGTACACGATTTTTAGCCCTCTTAGGCGGATGCCGCTTCTCCCGCTTCAACGGGAGAACGCTCCGGGTAGCGCAAGGGTATAGCAAGGGTATAGCAAGGGTATACGTTTTACTGCTGCTTCACCGGTGTTACAAAAGTGGTTGCCCGGTGACGGTATAGGTCTTGTCACCACGGATGATGAGCACCTGTCCGTCACGGAAGATTTTCCGTGCGCTCTCAGCCGAGGGCTGGCTGACGAGCTCCACCCCGGTATGGTCTCTCTTCTGGATGTCCGTGAAGGTAGGAGCCGTTACCTGCCTGCCTGTAAACACTTTCAGTTCACCCGGAGCGAGCGTGTATGTGCCCGAAGCGCTGCCAGCTCCGTCCAGATAGTCATACCATGTGCCGTCAGGAAGCGTCACGGACTGCGTACCCGTCACGTCGAAGTTAGCCGCAGCAAACACGTTATTTCCCCATTGGATAGTCCTGAGCGCCTTGCCGGAACCGATACTGACCGCCGGTGTGCCGGTGAACGCCTCCGGCATCAGCTGTGTGCGGAGTGTAATCACCTGCGCACACTTGGTAAACGCCTCCACCCGCGCCGGCTGGACGAAATAGCCTTTGGTGGAGGGATTGGGTTTGCTGCCGGTACGTCCGTTCTGGTCGATGGAGATGTCATAACCTAACTCCTCGAACTGCCAGAGCATATGCGCTCCGTTAAGCAGTACGTTGAACGCCACGCACTCGGGCACGCGTCCGAGACGAGCCGCCTCGTTAGTCTTGAGGTCTCCGTTGCCGTAGGTCTTCGCCTTGTACTGCATACGCTCCTCGTCATGGCTCTCGGCATAGGAGACATAGCCGGTCTTGTTGGCACCGCCGAACCCGTCATTGTCCTTGAGCCATCCCATCGCCGCCTGACAATAGGCATTGGAAATGACGTTACCAGTCCAGCACTGCATGCCCTGACCGATCAGCTGGTCCTGACCGTCGCCCCAGTGCTCAAGAATCATATATGCGCCGTTAGAGACTTTCTTGACATGGTTGTTGTAATAGCCGGTGAGGTTCGCCACCGCATTATTGGTATTGCCGCAGAGACCGTGACTGAGGTCCAGACGGTAGCCGTCAATCCTGTATTCATTGAGCCAGTACTCGAACACGCGCTCGAACATCTCCTTGGCGGGTCCGAAATCATGGTTCCATTCCTCGCCGTAGCCGTTGTCACCCTCCGGCGGATTGATATTAATCCACGGGTTATGGCGCAGCTCCGTCTGGTTCTTGTCCGAACTGGTCCACGGATAGAGTTTGACCATCGGGTTGGAGCCGTTGGTATGATTGAACACCATATCCATGATGACCGCAATACCGCGTTTATGGCACTCATCCACAAGGCGTTTGAAGTCCTCCGGCTTGCCGTAAGCTCTGTCCAGAGCGAAATAGAGGACAGGGTTGTATCCCCAGCTCTGATTGCCTTCGAACTCGGTGACAGGCATCAGTTCAATGGCGTTGACACCAAGGTTCTGAATATAGTCCAACCGGTCAATCACGCCTTGGAAGGTCCGTTTGGTGGTATAGTCATACACCCAGACCTCATATATAATAAGGTTCCCGCGCGCGGGACGCTTGAAACCAAGCGTGGCATCCGACCATTGGAAATCCGGCTTACCGGTCTGAATGACAGAGACATAGCCACCGTCAGCACCTTGGGTGGGATAACCGATCAGTGTCGGATCGACTTTCTTCGGCTCGTACTGGTCATCCGGATGAATCACTTTCTCCGAATAGATATCGCAAATCTGCTTCTTCACACCGTCAGCACGCTCCACCGCATACTGGAAGCGGTATTCCTTGCCGGGTTCAAGCCCCGAGAGGGTAATCCAGAAATAGTTGTCGTCCCGCTTCATCTGGTGCGCTGCGTCCAGCTTCCAGCCGGTCATGTCGCCGATGAGGAAGACACGTTTAGCCGGCTCGGTCTTGCTTGCGGCATAGGTACAGAGCGTCACCTTTGTGGGGTCGTCGGGATCGTAATAAATACCGTTGCTGACACCCGAAGGGCGGGTTCCCGTCACAGGAGCCACATCGGCTACGGCATCCCAAATATCGCCGCCAGTCTCCTCACCGAGATAGACGAGAATGTCCGTATTGGCGGAAGTCTTGCCTGCCACGGACGAATTGCCTTTGCCGTTATGGAATACAAAAGCAAGGGCTTTGATATCCGTGCTCTCCGGCACGCCGTAGAAAGTATAGATGTTGGGGATAACCAGTTCCCATTTGCCTTCTGCGTTTTTGGTCAATGCCGGCTGCGAGGTAGAGCCCCATGTGCCCTTCACGTTCTTCCAGTCGCCGGTATTGGTGGACGCCGCGGTGATAAGCCCCGTATGCGCATAGACAGCCGTGGCGGAAGCCAGTGCTCCGTTACCTTTCGTGGCATCGTACGTGATGGTCACTTCTCCGGTATAACCCACCGGAATAGGATTCGGCGTCGGCGTCACCTGCGCATACACGCAGGCAACACACAACACCCATATACTTAAAACAAGTTTACGCATAGTGTGCGGTTTTTGCTGTTTATTAATTATTATAACTCTCTTCCGGTAGCGTCAAACATTCTGTTGCCGCGAACGATACGGAGCTGACCGTCAATAATCATTTTGTGCGCTTTCTCGCTTACCCCGGTGTTTTCGATGGCTTGGTTTCCGCCCAAGTGATAGGCATCATAGGTGGCTTTGTCCACACGCTCCAAGACGATGGTACCCTTATAGGATGCGCTTCGCATAATGATATAGTTCACACCCTCGGGGATAGCCCATTTCTCGCAGGGCGACCAACCATTCGCCCACTCAAGGGTCACTTTCGTGTCCGCAATCGTCGTGGCGGTCTTGGAATAATAGTAATTGCAATTGTGGTCCTTGATGCCGATATAACTGCCGTACTTGCAGTCGATAGTCAGCTTTCCGTCCTTAAAGAGGAGGTTCTCATCGTAGGTGTCATAGGCTGTCTCTCCTGCATCCGCTGCGTTAATCCAGCCCATGGCATAATAATTCACGTCATCATCAGCCGGGTCGGTTCCGCCTTGACCGCCTTGTCCGCTGATGTCTATTCCCTCACCGCAGTCCGAGCCCGGACCAATATAGAGTTCGTCCTGCTCATACTTCAGTTTGATGTAGAAATCATAACAACCGCTGACAGTCACATTATAGTGGTCTCCGTCGCGTGTGAAACCCTCAACCGAGGCGGGGTTCAGATCCACAGCCCATACCGCGCGGTTATCCGCGTCGCAGAGCTGCAACTGGTCGCCGTTAGCTACCTGCACATGCGCCAAGTACTGCTGAAAACCCTCAAACTCATCTACTTTCGTGCCTTGAAAATACACTTTCCCGTTCACCAGAATACCATAACTCTGGGCGAACATCCCTGCTGCACATACCATCGCAGCCATCAATATAAAAATCTTTTTCATTGTATTTATTGTTTTGTTTGTGTCGGAATTACGTAATCGCGTGCCCGCGTTATCACGGAACCTCGTTTATTTCACTCTTCTGCCGAAAGCGTCGAAGACCTGCTCGCCCACTTGGATGAACAACTGTCCGTCGCGGAGCACTTTCACACCCTTTGTACCTTGTACATTGTCCCTTTGTACATCTTCTATTCCCTGCGTGAGGTCTTTGCGCTCGGTGTCCTTGTCCCCGCGCGCGCCGTCTGCCTTATAATATACGCCGTAGTTGACGCCCTTCACCGCCAGCGTGTACCCGCCCGGGGTGTTGTTATAGCCCGAGTTCGGACCCAGCAGCAAGCGGATAGAGCCATTGGTGCCGGTAATGGTGGCTTTGTAGAAACCGTCACCGGCTTCATCAGATACCGCACTCTCGGAGTGGACGCCTGTCTTATAACGGGCATTGATCATCGCCTTGATCTCATCCTTGAACGTCACCCAGTGGGGCCAGAAGACGCAGGGCACACCCGGCATCGACAGCATATAAGCGTTGCATTGCAGCACTTTGTCGCGGCAAAGACTCATCGAGTTGTTCTCGCCGCAAAGCTCATTGTTGTCGCGCTGGAAAGAGTCATGGCTGTCCACGAACGTCACCGCATAACGCGCCTTGCCTGCACCGGGCAGACCCGCGCCTTTCAGACCTTGGTAATAGTCCGAAGCGATACCGTTGTTGAACGCCGTATATTTGGTGGCGAAATCAAAGGTCGTCGTGTTCCAACCGGCATCAGCCAGACGGCTCTGGAGCGTGTTCACGTTACCGTCCCAGTACTCCATCACCGAGAAATACGTCTCAGCCGCACGGTTGTATTCGTTGATATGGCTGTTATGATAGCCCTTGCAGTAGTCATAACGCACGCCGTCAATCTTCACCACGTTATGCAGCCATTTGAGGTATGCCTTGAACATCTCGCGCACTTTCGCGTTGGTATGGTCCCAGTCGCGTCCGTCCGGATAGTTGGCTTCATCGCCGTAACCGTCATCATCGCCACCGGTGGCGTACCCTCTGCACGAACCGGCTGCCGAGGTATAGTTTATCTCATCCGTTTTGCATATATAGGAACCGTCCGGCAGGAAGGAACCGTACTCGCCGAAGTTATACTTCTGGTCATAATTGCACCATCCCTGCCCTGCTACGGCGTGGTTGATGACGATGTCTGCTATCACGCGCGCGCCGTTCTGGTGGAATGTCTGTACCAGTTCATCCAGTCTCTTCTTCGTGCCAAGGTCGCTGTCGAGACTGCTGTAGTTGGTCGGCAGATAGCCCATTCCGCCCGTTGACTTACTCAACTGCGGCAGCCAGATCATGTCGAACCACTGCCCCATCTCGACGGCATTCGAACCGTTGGTACCGTTGATGTGGTCTATCCATTTGGTCCGTCCGTATGTAGTGGTCGCTTTTTTACTGTCGTAACTGTCCCAGTAGAACGCTTGGAGTATCACATCGGGACACTTGGCAGGAGCCGAACCGTTGTATCCCGGAATGGGTTGCTCGCCCTTGCTGATATCCACGCCTTCGCCGCAGTCGGAGCCGTCGCCGATATACAATTCATCCTCATTGTATTTCAGCTTGATATAGAAATCATAGCAACCGCTGACGGCAGCCTTGTAGGAATCCCCGTCACGCGTGAATCCGTTTACCGAATACGTATTCAGGTCCACCGCCCATGCGACTTTGTTGTCATAATCGTACAGCTGCAACTTGTCTCCGTTCGCCACCTGCACATGAGCCAGATACTGGGTAAAACCCTCAAACTCATCGACCATTGATCCTTGGAAATACATCTTCCCGTTCACCAAGATGCCGTAACTCTGCGCCCATCCCGTCATGCAGCACAGAAGGGCTGCTAAAATCAATCCTGTTTTTTTCATCTTATTATATTTTAAATTCTCAATTTTCAACTATCAACTCTCAATTCTCAATTTTCAATTCTCAATTAACTCTCCTCCCTTGTACATCGTACATCCGTCCTTCGTACATCAGATAGAGTTGTCCGTCCCGGAGCACTTTGGTACTTGGTACTTGGTCACTTGGCACCTTGTCTATCCCTGTCGGATTCGGCTTTGCGACGGAACTGTTCACCCACATCTCGAAACTCTCTTTGTGCCCGTCCGTCGCGCTGTAGTTGCTGGCTGCCAGCGTATAGCCGTCGAAGCCTTTTTTGTTCGCCCGGTCACCCAGACACAGGATCAGCCATCCGTTCTTGCCCACTATGGTTGCCTGATAGCCCGTAGCCGTCGAGTACTCGTCTTTCACCTCGCTCTCGCTGTGTACTCCCGCCCATTTGCGGGCGATAATCATCGGCTTCAGTTCCTCTTTGTATTTCGCCCAGTGCGGATAGAACACACACGGCACACCCGGCATACTCAGCAGGAACGCGTTCGCCTGCATCAGACGCCCTTTCAGCGCCGGTGTCATCGAGTTGCCGCGACCGCCGAACTCGTTCTCGTTATCCGAACGCAGGAACCAGTCATGGCTCTCGATAAACGTCACGGAGTGCCTGCCGTCGCCGCGACTCATGATACAGTCGCCGCGTCCGTGGCTGTAATCCCATCCGGCAAACGCATTGAACACATGCCATTTCAGGTCGAAATCCAAGCCCATCAGGTCGCCTTGTGCTCCGCTGATACGCTTCTGTATCTCATCCGTCCCAGTGTAGCACTCCATGAAGGCTATCTCCGGCTTCGCATGTTTGTTGTAGTTCCAGTGGTGCCAGTTGTTGAATCCGTCGCCTTTGTCGTACCGGAAACCGTCATAGTGCATCACGTTGCGCATCCATTGCAGGTAGGCGATGAACATCTCCTGCACATATACCTTGTCATGCGCCCAGTCGCGCGCACCGTCCCAGTTCTCGCCGTCATCGTTGCTGCCCGAAGCCGTACCCCAGCACGCACCTGCCCCTTCGCTCTCTGCCGTCGGCTTGCTCCATTCCGCGTTCACCTCGTCGTCCGCGCAGATATACGTCTCGTCCGGATGGAACACGCCGTACTCGCCGAAATCCATCTCCGGGAAGTCGCACCAGCTCGTCCAGCCGGCACAGTGGTTGATGACGATGTCCGCCACCACTTTCGCGCCCGCGTTGTGCAGCGCACTTATCAGCGTCTCCAGCTCCTCGCGCGTGCCCCAGTTGGAGTTCTGGTTGCTGTACTGTTTCGGGTGATAACCGGCTCCGTCGCCATAAGCACTCGGCGGAAGCCATATATAATCGAAATAATGTCCCAGTTCCGTTGCCTGAGGTGTCAGAGTCGTCCATTTCGTATCGCCGTACTCGCTCACACCGGGCGAAGCAGGGTCATATGACTCGTTGTAAAACGCCTGCATCATCACCGCCTCGCATTGGTGGGGAACGGCTCCTTTATAGACATTGCTCAGGTCCTCGCCTTCGCCGCAGTTCGTGCCGTTGCCGATATACAGCTGGTCCTCGCCGTATTTGAGTTTGATGTAGCAGTCATAACAGCCGCTCACACCCGCCTCGTAGCGGTCGCCCTTCCGCGTGAAACCTGCCACGCTCCATGTGTCCAGATCCACTGCCCATGCTGCCTGATATTCTGCATCATAGAGCTGGAAATAATCGCCGCTTTTAACGGGCACATGCGCCAGATACTCGTCGTATGTGCCTGTGTTCGTGTCTTTTCCACGGTATTCAGCCGCAAAATACATGGTCCCGTTCACCAAGATACCATAACTCCCTGCCCACGCACTTGCGCACGCGCACACAAACACTAATAGGTTTACAATCCGCTTCATTTCACTCTCCTCCCTTGTACATCGTACATCCGTCCTTCGTACATCAGATAGAGTTGTCCGTCCCTGAGCACTTTGGTACTTGGTACTTGGTCACTTGGCACATCTGTTATTCCTTCTCCGCCCTCCTTGTAATACACGGTATGCACCGGTCCGTCCACCACTTTGCGGTACCCTTCCGGTGTCTCCGTACTGCGTTTGCTGCCCAGACGGAGCATCACCTGACCGCGGTGTCCTTGGATAACCGCCTCGTAGTTGTATTGCGAGGTCGTCTCGCTCAGCACAGCCGACTCCGAATGGATACCGGCTAATTTGCGGGCTGCTATCAGCGCGTTGATCTCACTCTGGTAGCGCTTCCAGTGGGGCCAGAACACGCACGGCACGCCCGGCATCATCAGGATATACGCATACCCTTGCAGTATCCGGTTCTTATGCGTCGGGTTGTTCAGGTCGATATTCTGTCCGCCGAACTGGTTGCTGCCGTAGCTGTCGCGCTCGAACGTGTCATGGTTGTCAAGGAACGTAACCGCATATTTGGCATAACCCTTACCGCGCAGACTGTTCGAGGGGTTGCGTAACTTGCCGTACGAACCGTTCACTATTCCGTCTTGCAGCTGGTACTTCAGCGGGAAATCAAAAATCATCGTGTTGTAGTTCGTCTCCTGCAGATGACGCACCTGACGGTCTATGCCGTCCCACAGCTCCGATACGGACAGGTAAGGCTGGCTCGCCTCATTGTACATGCTCAGATATCTGCCGTGGTAACCCAACGTCATGTCATACCGGAACCCGTCATATTTCATCACGTCAATCATCCATTGCACATAGGCTTTCGCCCATTTCTGCACATACTCGTTCGTATGGTCCAAGTCGCGGCAACCGCCGTCGTTGGTTCCCGTATCTGCTGCGCCGTGTACGGAACTTCCCTTGGCTGGTGACTTGGAGTCCGTGAACGCCTCGTCACCGGAACAGATATGGCTTTGCGTCAATTGAAACGTACCGTAACTTCCGAAATTATCCGAATAGAAATCCACCCAACTGCTCTTGTTTCCCCGGTGGTTGATTACAATATCCGCCAGCACTCTTGTATTACCTTGGTGCAACGCAGCAATCAACTCTGTCAGTTTGGCTTTCGTTCCCCAGTCGCCGCTCTGATTGCTTAGACACGCATGGTAGTAACCCACACCGCCGGTACTCGATGCGCTGGGCGGAAGCCACACCAAATCAAAATTCGCATTGATGGCTGCCGTGTCTGCCAGCAGGTCAAGCCATTTGGTACGGCCGTACTTGCTGTTCGTACCGCTCTGTGTCTTGTAGCTGTCCCAGTAGAACGCCTGCAACATCACGTCCTCGCACTCGCCCGGCACACCGATATTCGTCGGCTGCTCGTCTGCGCGCACCACGCTCGCGCCCGCAAATAAAATTATGGAAACTACTGTTAAAATCGTCCTTTTCATGGGCTGTATTGTTCTGTTTATGGTTTGTATTTTATATCTTTAACTCTGTTAATATGGTTTGTATTTTATCTCTTTAACTCTGTTAAAAACGGCTGCAAAGATAATATTTTTTTTTCGAACGTGCAAGCGCGCGCGTAATTTATTTGCGTTTTTTTCGTTTTTTTATGTTCTACAACACATTTCCCTCAATCCGTCATTCCATCATTCCCTCAATCCTTCAATCCCTCAATCCGTCATTCTGTCAATTCCCACCACTCTTACTATCTGTCCTTCGACACGAAAGCTCACACGCCATCCCGCGTAGTCCATCTTATACACACGCGAAGGGTCGTTCTGATACCCCGGTCGCGGATCCTGCTGTAAGATATAGCTGATTTCTTCCTGCTCTTTGGCGGTAAAAAGCGCGTTATTAGCGCGTGATAAGCGCGTTATTAGCGCGTTATTTCTGGTACGTCGTACTTCTTTCGAACCATCCCGTCCGCCTGTTTCTGTTTCCACGGCAGACCAGTCCACCTCCAGTGAATGGTCTTTCACGTCCTCCGCAAAGCCGTTTACCGCCTCCGGATGACTGTCCGAGAACGACAGATACGGTTTGATGTCATATACCGGTGTCCCGTCCAGCACATCCGCCCCGCTCACTATCAGTTCCATCCGCCCGCTTCGTCCGCCGTTATGCACCTCCGGCGCGTCACCGTTCATTACCCCGCCGTTAGACGGAGTGCCGCCGTTCATTACCCCGCCGTTATATCGTACTTCAATCAACTTGACGCTGCTCAGCCCGATGGGGTTCGGACGGAACGGACTCCGTGTGGCGAACACCCCTACCCGCTTGTTTCCGCCCAGCCTCGGCGGACGTACCGTCGGACTCCATTCCTCCACATCGGGGACCCCGGAGCAAACCGAAGCCGATGGCTGTTTGCTTTGGGGGGAGCGGGGCTCCCGGACATTTTCCCTCAAAATGTTATTTTGTGGCGCATGTGAGGGGTGCGGACGCGAAAAGCCCCAGAGAATCCATAGATGGCTGAATCCCTCTATGCCCCGCAACGCCTCGCGCACGTTAAACTTCGGTTCGAACACGATACGCGTCAGAATCGGACTCTCCTCCCGGCTCTGCCGGGGAATACCGAACTTGTCCGTATGACCGTTATGTGCATATGCTATCACTTCCAGTTTCATAACTCGCTGTTCCATCTGTTTGACCCGTGGACGGATAATTGGCTTGATCGGGTGCAATTGCTGACCTATAGTTGCCCGATTGGGTCCGTTTGTGAGCCAATTCTGCTGCAAAGTTACTAAAAATATGCCATATTTGCAAGAAAAATGCTATCTTTTGCAAAAAAAATGCAAAAATATTTGGTCAATTCAAAAAAAAGCAGTACCTTTGCACCCGCTTTCGACCAAATGGCGAAATTTGCCAGTGACCAAATCAATGGTAATTGGTAAATGACCAAACGGTAAATAGCGAGCATCACGACCATTTGATGGTCTATCGCTCGGGGTGCCATAGCTCAGTTGGTAGAGCAAAGGAC
>JAFSLP010000021.1 GCA_017448345.1 Paludibacteraceae bacterium
GAGGCTGTATTCGGAGTGCTTGCAAACGGGGTCAATCACTTGTTTCTCCACCACACCGTATTCCATCAGTTCGCTCAACTGCTGCGCCAGCACACGCTCACTGGCTTCCGGAAGCGCACGTTTCAGTTCGCTCGGACGGCGCGGACCGTTCAGCAACTCATAAATGATATAAGGCTTCCATTTGCCGCCCATCACTTCCAACGCGATACGAAAACCGCAATTGATATCCACAGGAATTTTCTTATTGTACATGGTTGTGATTCGTTTCCGAGTGCAAAGGTACTACATTTTTCTGACATATGCAAGATTTTTATGTAATTATTACTATTTTACCGTTCGATATAGTTCGATATAGTTCGACAGGCAGACCGTAGGTAGAAAAAAAAATCGCCGCAGGGAACAAATCCTTGCGGCGACTGAAAAGGAGAGGATTAGTACAAACCTGTTTTGATATGCGGAACATAAGGAGCCTCCAATGCTTTGATCTCCTCCTCATCCAGCTTAATATCCAGAGCAGCTACGGCTTCTTCTACGTGTTTTACAGAGGTAGTACCCACAATCGGAGCCGTGATTTCCGGCTTAGAGAGCATCCAAGCCAATGACTCTTGCGCCATGGAGCGCCCGTGTTCACGGGCTATTTTCTCCAAATTATCCACCACTATTTTGTCCACGTCATTAGTAGCATCCCAAACGGATGGCGATACTGCATCAATTTTATTACGCTCGGTTATAGTTCCCCACGGATGTGCGCAACGTCCGCCTGCCAGCGGGCTCCAGGGGACAACAGCCATTTTGCGGTCACGACACAACGGCAGGATTTCACGTTCTTCTTCACGATAGATGAGGTTGTATTGCGGTTGCAAGCTGACAAACTTTGTCCATCCGTTCTTCTCTGCAATCTGCTGCATGCGTTCCAATTGCCATGCAAAGATGGTAGAAGCACCGATATAACGCGCTTTACCGCTCTTAACTACATCGTGCAGAGCCTCCATGATTTCTTCCATCGGGGTATTCGGATCAAGACGGTGAATTTGATACAGATCCACATAATCCAAGCCCAAACGCTTCAGACTATGGTCAATCTCTGCCATAATGTTCTTTCGCGACGAACCGCCTCCGTTCGGGCGACCGGGACGCATATCAAAATGCACCTTTGTAGCCACCACAATCTCATCGCGGTTCAGTCCGTATTCACGAATGAGTTTTCCGGTAACCTCTTCACTTGTTCCCATCTGATACACATTAGCGGTATCGAAATAGTTGATACCGAGGTCGATTGCACGTTTGAAGATAGGCTTTGCATCCTCAAAATTACGTGCCCAAGGGAATACGCCCCATTCGCTACCGGGGTGTCCGAAACTCATCATTCCCAGACATATCCGGGATACGTCCATTCCTGTGTTTCCAAATTTTACGTACTGCATACTAATTAATTTTAAAGGTTAAACATTATAGTTGTTTGATTATTTTCGCCGGCACGCCGCCCACGATGGTACGTGCAGGCACATCTTTGGTTACTACGGCTCCGGAAGCGACTACGGCTCCTTCGCCGACCGTTACGCCCGGCAGGATCACGGCACGCGCACCCACCCAAGCGTTCTTCTTGAGCACAATCGGTTTGAATTGCAACACGCGGATGTCGTCAAAATCATGGTTGGCGGTGATGAGTGCCGCTTCGGGACCGATCATCACTCCGTCCTCCAGCGTGATACTGCCGTTCGCCATGCAGACGAGGCCGTGGTTGATAAACACATTCTCACCGATGGTCATTGCCTTGGGCTGGTCAATGTGAATCGGCGGCAGAATGGTCGAGGACTGCGGCAGACGGCCTTCGAAAAAGTCCTCCAACATCTTTCGCGTCTCGGGAGCCGAGGGTAGCGAGTTGTTGATACGCCAGCAGTCGTCGTTCGCTTTGAAGAGGTTGACGCCTGCGATGTTCTTGTAGTCTTCGTCGGTACGGATGTCAATCCATTCTCCGGCTTTCATTCTTTCGTAAATATCCATATGCTTATTGGTTGATTAATAGGTTGATGCTTCGGAGCGAGTGAAACGCCATGCGCCACGCTCTTTACGCAGACGGAAGAGCAGTTCCAGCCGCCACGTGTGCCTGCCGCCGCCAAAGACTGCGGCATTGACACGACTACGGCCGCGGAGCGTGGCTTCATCTCCGTTGACCGAGATTTGCAGATCCTCCGTTTCGGCGGAATAATAATTGAGCGTACCATCCATGATTGCACGGATATATTGCTCTCGGTTTTGGTGCATTCCGGTCATGTGAACCAGCACAAAATCCTCGGCATGCACCTCGCGAAGTACTGCCTCATCTTTGGCAATCATAGCCGTGTACATCCGCTCATAGAGGCTGCTTATTTGCTGTTCTTCAGTCATAGATATAATGGCTGTTAAAAGAATGGCGAGAAACATTTATCCGTATGTCTCGATAAGGTATTTGACGAACTGCGGGTCATTGAAATTAACGAAGCCGTCATCCTTCTGGTTGAGGGCAGAGATGGTTTGCATGTCAGTGTCGGATAAGCGGAAATCGAAGATATCGAGGTTCTGCATCATGCGCTCTTTGTGCGTTGATTTGGGTATCGCCACGATGCCGCGTTGGGTGAGCCAACGGAGCGCCACCTGCGCAGCGGATTTGTTGTATTGCGCACCTATCTCTGCC
>JAFSLP010000022.1 GCA_017448345.1 Paludibacteraceae bacterium
ATTGTTGATAATTATCTTTAATTCTTATCTCGCTTTGCTCGAACGATCTATGGTTGGTTGACCTATATAAATAATTTTTGGATAATTTTTGATAATTTTGGACTTATAAAAAATCAACTTCGATTTTTGACACACCCTCTTTTTTCATGTACGATGTACCATTTATACGAGGTCTCCGTTGAGGAAAGCGTCGTAGGCGGACATGTCTATCAGTCCGTGACCGGAGAGGTTGAAAAGGATGACTTTCTCCTCGCCTGTCTCGATACATTTCTTCGCCTCACGGACAGTAGCGGCAATCGCGTGGCAACTCTCGGGTGCGGGGATGATACCCTCCGTACGTGCAAAGAGCAGTCCGGCGTCAAACGACTCCAACTGCGGAATATCGACTGCACGCATGTATCCGTCTTTGAGGAGCTGGCTGACGATGGTGCCGGCACCATGGTAACGCAGACCGCCGGCGTGGATGTTCGCCGGTTTGAAAGTATGTCCCAGCGTGTACATCGGCAGCAGCGGCGTGTAACCGGCTTGGTCGCCGAAGTCATATTCGAACTTGCCTTTCGTCAGTTTGGGGCAGCTCTCCGGCTCCGCAGCAATAAAATCAATCACCTTCGTACATTGTACATTGTCCCTTTGTCCCTTAATCTGGTGTCTCATGAAGGGGAAGGCAAGTCCTCCGAAGTTACTGCCGCCGCCGAAGCAGGCGATGATGGTGTCGGGGTACTCGCCGGCTTTCTCCATCTGTTTCTCCGCCTCCAAGCCGATGACGGTCTGATGCAGGCTGACATGGCTCATCACCGACCCGAGGGTATATTTGCAATGCGGCGTGGTGGTAGCCAGTTCGACCGCCTCGGAGATAGCCGTACCGAGCGAACCGGGGTGGTTCGGGTCGGCGGTGATGATGTCTTTTCCGGCACGCGTGGACATGGACGGAGAACCCGTGACGGCAGCACCGAACGTGCGCATGATAGAGCTGCGGTAGGGTTTCTGCTGCATGGAGATCTTCACCTGATAGACGGCGCACTCCAGCCCGAAGGTCTTGGCGGCATAACTGAGCGCAGCACCCCATTGTCCGGCACCCGTCTCGGTCGTGACGTTGGTCGTGCCCTCCTGCTTGCAGTAATAGCACTGCGGGATGGCGGAGTTCACCTTGTGCGAACCCAGCGGATTGACGCTCTCGTTCTTGAAATATATGTGCGCAGGCGTACCTAATGCTTTTTCAAGCGCGTAGGCACGCACGAGGGGCGTAGAGCGATAGTACTTGTAGCGCTCCAGCACTTCCTCGGGGATGTCTATCCACGGATGAGTCTGGTCCAACTCCTGACGGGCACACTCGGCGGCAAAGATATGCGCGAGGTCGTCGGCGTTAAGCGGCTCTTTGGTTGCGGGATTCAAGAGAGGCAGAGGCTTGTTAATCATGTCTGCCTGAATGTTGTACCATTGACGGGGCAACTCGTCCTCCGTCAACAAAAATCTTTTTTGTCCTTCCATAAACAAAATACAGTTTAGTTAGTAGTAGCCGGCATCCGCTTTCAAGATGCGAAATGCCAAAAAATCGGCGGCAAAGGTAACAATAATTTTTCGAATATGCAAGAAAAATGTAAAAATGTTTGCATAATTCAGAAAAATATAGTACCTTTGTCGTCGGAAACGGAAGAATATGAAACGTCCGTATAAAATCGCCCTTATCGTTTTAGGCATCTTGTTTGCCGTTTTTGCCGCCCTGTTCATCGGAGCGGATGTGGCGGTGTCCCGTTTGGTGTACCGCGAGGTGAACCAAGCCTTGGCTGCGCTGCCGGGTTGTGAGGCTTCATGCGGTCCCGTCCGTGTGAGGCTCTTCAGCGGCACGGCGGAGGTGGAGGACCTGCGTTTTGCGTACCACGGCGAACCGGTGCACAAGAAAGACACGACAGGTCCCGGCATAGAAGTCCGGGTGGGACAGGTGGCGGTAGGACGTGTCTTCTACAGCCTGCTGCTGCGCCGTCAGGTGCTCGTCAGTGATGTACATATCACAGACCCGCAACTGGAGTTATGGCTGGACGACAAGCACCCGGAGAGCTGTTTCCCGAAGCTGGAGGACCAAGGTCTGGCGAAAGCCGGAGAGGTTCTCCGCAGCGCCGAAGTGCAGCAGCTGCACGTCACGGATGCCGTACTCCGCCTGCACAGCCTGCGGACCCGGCTGGACGCAGCGGTGGACAGCTGTTCGCTCACGCTCTACAGCTTGGCGTATGACTCCGTCTTCAGTTACTGCGACTCCGTCTATCATCTCTCCGTGGCGCACGCCTCTGTCACCATGCCGGACGGCAGGATGCGTATCGACACCCGCTCACTGATGCAGACCGACCAAGGTCCCCTGACGCTCGGAGCCACACGCATAGCCCACACCATGCCGCGCAGACGACTCGGCGACATGGTCAAAGAGCCGGTCACATGGATGGACATGCGCCTTGACAGTGTCACCACCTCACCGTTCAACCCGCTGCGCAAAGCCCTCGCACGAGACTACACGATAGAGCGCATCAACGCGGTGGTGGGACAGATGGACATCTTCCGCGACACGCGTTACAAGCCCAAACATCCCTTCCCGATGCCGCAGACGGAGCTATGCCGGATTCCCGTGACCTTCCGGGTGGGACAGGCACAAGCCAAGATACAGCACATCAACATCGAACTTGCCAGCACGGACAACAACTGCGGCGAGCTGCATCTGGGACACATCTCCGCCACGGTACAGAACATCACCAACCGCAGAAACGCCACCATGCGTATCAACGGCTCATGCCCTCTGGAGTCCGGATTTGCCAAGGCGGAAATGAGCATGACCATGAACACGGACTGCGATTTCTCCGCCACCCTTCACGCTCACGGTGTGGATGCAAGCATGCTCAACCCCTTCCTGCGTCCGTTAGTGGGCATCACGCTGGACATGCACATTGACACACTGGACACCCGTTACACCGGCAACAGCGTCAAAGCCAACGGCAGATACCGGATGCTGTACCACGGCTTGGAGATTAAGGTACACAGGGACGATGACATCCCCTACAAGATTGTCACCCGCAATGCCGGAACCATCAACACCCTCGCCAATTCGCTGCTGACCAAGAGCAACCCGACCATCGTGGATTATGCGCCGCGTGCCTACAAAGCGGAGTGGAAGAGGGACGAGTGGCAGCCCTTCCCTCTCTATCTCTTCGGACCCTGCATCGACGGTACCGTCAAGACCCTTTTACCCGGTCTGAATGTCCATATGCAGACCCGATAGCCTCCAAAAAGACAAAAAATACAAAAAAATGCGCAAAATATTTGCGTATGTCAGAAAATTGTTGTACCTTTGCACGCTTTTTTGCGGATTAGGCTCGGAAAAGTATTACCAAGAGGTAATCGCCTGTTCGCGGTAACAGCTTGCAGCCGATGGTCGAAAGAGTACGGCTGAAAGCCCAAAAAACAAGTACAGATGTACGCAATTGTAGAAATGAAAGGCCAGCAGTTTAAAGTAGAGGCTGGCAAAAAACTGTTCATCAACCGTATGAACGAGTACGAGACGGGCGCAACAATCGAGTTTGAGCACGTTCTCCTCCTCGATGACGAGGGAAAAGTAAAAGTAGGTGCTCCTTATGTCAAGGGCGCCAAAGTGGTTTGCGAGATTATCGACAACGAGTGCCGTGGTGACAAAATCCTTGTCTTCCACAAGAAACGCCGCAAAGGTTACCGCAAACTGAATGGTCACCGTCAGGATCTGACCAACGTAGTAGTTAAAGAGATTGTTATTGCTTAAAAGAAAGGACAACAGAGTATGGCTCACAAGAAAGGTGTCGGTAGTTCCAAGAACGGCCGTGAATCAGAAAGCAAACGCCTTGGCGTGAAGATCTTTGGTGGTCAATTCGCAAAGGCAGGTAACATCATCGTACGTCAGCGTGGTACCGTACACAACCCGGGTGAAAACATGGGTATGGGTTCCGACCACACATTGTTCGCTCTTTGCGACGGTATCGTAACCTTCCGCAAACGCCGCGACAACAAATCGTACGTCTCCATCCAGCCGGTGGCAGCAGAGGCTTAAATCGGCGAGAGAGAACAAACATTTTTCTCCTACCGAGAGCTTCGGCATTTCGGTGGGAGATTTTTATTTGGTCAAATGGCTATGACTAAATAAATGAATAAATGGTAAATGAATAAATGGTAAATGACTAAATGGTAAATGACTAAATGATAAAATAGTTTTATGTTAACATTAAAACAAATCTATGACGATAAAGCCCGTGTGATAGCGGGTTTGAACAAAAAGCATTTCGCCGGAGCCGCAGAAGCTATCGAAGAGGTGCTCCGCCTTGACACCGAGCGCAAGGCGGCACAGCAGCAGAAAGACGCCGCATCGGCTGAGATGAACAAAATCAGCAAGTCTATCGGTGCACTCATGGCACAAGGCAAACGCGACGAAGCCGAGGCAGCCAAGGCACAGACCGGAACACTCAAAGCACAAATCGCAGAATTTGACGCCAAGATGGCAGAGGCGGAAGAGGCGCAGACCAAACTGCTGCTGACTATTCCTAACGTGCCGTATGACATCGTGCCCGAAGGTGCGTCCGCGGAGGACAACCTCGCTGTCACCATCGGCAACTGGCCCAACCAGCCGATGATAGACGCCATCGCCAAAGACGGCGCAGTAGCTCTCCGCGACTGGGACGGTGCCACCGATGAGGCTATCGCCGCAGAGCGCATCGCCAAGAGCGAGAAACTGCCCCACTGGGAGCTGGCGAAAAAGTATAATTTGATTGACTTTGACCTCGGTGTGAAAATCAGCGGTGCAGGATTCCCTGTCTATATCGGCCAAGGCGCAAGACTGCAACGTGCCCTCATCAATTTCTTCCTCGCCGAGGCGAACAAAGCCGGTTACACGGAGATCATGCCGCCGACGGTAGTCAATGCCGCATCGGGTTACGGAACCGGTCAGCTGCCCGACAAAGAGGGACAGATGTACCACTGCGAGGTGGACGACCTCTACCTCATCCCTACTGCTGAGGTGCCGGTGACCAACCTCTACCGCGACGTGATTATCGACGAGAAAGAGCTGCCGATCAAGAACTGCGCGTACACCGAGTGTTTCCGTCGCGAGGCAGGCTCGTACGGCAAGGACGTGCGCGGTCTGAACCGTCTGCATGAGTTCTCGAAGATTGAGATTGTCCGTATCGACACGCCGGAGCACTCCGACGCTTCGCATAAAGAGATGCTGGCACACGTAGAAGGCCTGCTCAAGAAACTCGAACTGCCGTACCGCATTTTGCGCCTGAGTGGCGGCGACATGTCCTTCACGGCTGCGCTCTGTTATGACTTTGAGGTGTATAGCGAGGCACAGCACCGCTGGCTGGAGGTTTCGAGTACTTCCAATTTCGACACTTATCAGGCAAACCGCCTCAAATGCCGTTACCGCCGTGCAGAGGACAAGAAAGTGACGCTCTGCCACACTCTCAACGGCTCCGCACTTGCTCTGCCCCGTATCGTGGCTGCGCTCCTTGAGAACAACCAGACGGAAGAAGGCATCCGCATCCCTGCGGCACTGCAACCGTTCTTCGGCGATGATATGATCCGCTAATAGTTTAACGTTTTTTTCTTAGAAAAAACCATTTTAACTATTTGACGTTTTAACGAAAAAAGCACCATTGAGTGCTTTTTTCTTGTGTATGTCATTTTTTTTTACTATCTTTGCAGCGATTTATTGAAGAGCCTGTAGATATGACAGAAATCTTATTGATAATTCTTGCGATAGCAGTGGTGATATTCGGTTTTTGGATGATTCAGTACTCGCAGTTCCGCAACGAGGAGAAGAAACGGCAGTTTGAACTTAAACGCGAGAGTCAGAAAGCTGTCTCCCCTATCCGCCTGCGTGCCTACGAACGTCTCGCGCTGCTGTTGGAGCGCACCAAGCCCGAACATATGCTCATGGAGCTGCGTTCCAAAGAACCGGAGGCACTGGCTACATGGACTGTGGCACAAGTGCAGCAGTACCTGTTACAGACCATCCGTCTGGAGTTTGACCACAACCAGAGCCAGCAGGTGTATGTGTCCGACGAGGTCTGGGATATGATTGTCAATGCGCGTGACCAGCTGGCAACTTTCGTCATCGCTATAGCCGGACAGCTGCCGCCTGACGCCACGGCACAGATGTATGCCTCCACGCTCATGACCGCCTTCGTCTCCAATGGTCTCACACCTACCGACAAGGCACTGGAGGAACTGAAAGCAGAGGCGAAAGAGATGATGTAACCGCTTTGCGGAAAGAAACAATCGTGCCGGAAGGCTGAGAATAAAGACCGCTCATTATGTTCGCAAACAGAGTAAAGACTTGTTACTATCGGCTAATTGTGTTTAGTCTTTTGTCCTTTGTCCTTTCTCTTTCTTCCTTTGCGACAAGCAATGACACCATCTATCAGGGTACGCAAATCAAACTGGATATCGCCTCCCCCATCATCATCTCAGCCGCTAACAAATGGAAAATCCAGCACTACGAAATAGGGGCGAACGTGCGTCTGAAGGACCGTTTCTACCCCACTCTGGAGTTGGGGTATTCCGGCGGCACAGCAGCACAAGGCGACAGTATCGGTTATACAGGACAGGGCGGATTCTTCCGCGTGGGATGTGACATCAACCCGCTCAAGAAACATCCGGAAAGCCCGCACGCACTGTTAGTGGGCGTACGTCTGGGAACTGCTGTGCAGAACCTGACACAGACTCTGGAGAGAAACACGGCAAGTACCGCTGCAAGCACCGGACTCATCAGCGAGACCGCCATGCATATGCAGGCGCAAAGCATTAAAGGCGACTGCTGGGGAGAGATAGTGATAGGATGTCAGGTAGAGATAGCCAAGCTCCCTCCCTACGGGGGAGGGCGGGGGGAGAGGTCTGCCGCCTTTTATATGGGCTGGATGGGACGGCTCAAATGTCTGTTCACACGCTATACCGCACCGCCGCTCTCCGCACAAGAGGACGGCTCGGCGAAGATGATACCGATATACATCCCCGGTTTCGGCACAAGAGATAACATCGGCTGGGGCGTCAACTACTATTTAGGGTGGAGATTTTAACCATCAAAACACTATTCCAAACTCCAGCCAGATTCCATCCAAACAGCGTCTAAAGCCGACGGTCAACCGACGGTCAACCGACAGTCAAGGCTAATGTATAAACAATGTTAGGCAAATAAAACACTATAATATTATGGAAAAGACACAACTTATGAACCGTGCGGCGGATAACATTCGTATCCTCGCAGCAGCAGCAGTAGAAAAAGCTAAGAGCGGTCACCCGGGCGGAGCCATGGGCGGCGCAGATTTCATCAATGTACTCTTTAGCGAGTTCCTTGAATACGATCCGGATAACGCCGGTTGGGAGGCACGCGACCGTTTCTTCCTCGACCCCGGACACATGGCGCCGATGTTATACGGTCAGCTCTGTCTGGCAGGCAAGTTCACGCTCGAAGACCTCAAGAACCTGCGTCAGTGGGGGTCGGTGACTCCCGGTCACCCCGAGCGCGAAATAGAGCGGATGATTGAGAACACCTCCGGTCCGCTCGGACAGGGACACACCTTCGCAGTCGGTGCAGCCATCGCTGCCAAGTGGTTTAACGCCCGTTACGGCGAAATCCACAACCCGACTATCTATGCCTTCATCTCCGACGGCGGCGTGCAGGAGGAGATTTCGCAGGGCGCAGGACGCTTGGCAGGACACCTCGGGCTGGACAACCTCGTCATGTTCTACGACTCCAACGAGATTCAGCTCTCCACGGGTTGCGGCGAAGTGACCTCCGAAGATGTAGCCGCCAAATACAAGGCATGGGGATGGTACGTGCAGGAGATTCCTGGCAATGACCCCGACGCCATTCGCGAGGCTATCATCAAAGCCAAAGCCCACAAAGGCGAGCCGTCGCTCATCATCGGTCATACGACCATGGGTAAGGGCTGCGTGACCGCCGAAGGCGAGAACTGGGAAGGCAAGTGCTCCACCCACGGCGCACCGCTCTCCAAAGCCGGTGCATCGTTCGAGAAGACCATCGAGCACCTCGGTGGTAACCCCGAAGACCCGTTCCAGATATTCCCCGAAGTGAAGAAACTGTACGACGACCGCGCAGCCGAGTTGCGCGAGTTGTGCAATAAGAAATACGAGGCGTACTACGAGTGGAAACAAGCGAATCCGCTCTCTGCCAACGAGTACGAGACCTACATGTCCGGCGAAACGCCGTGCATCGACTGGAGCCTTATCCAGCAGAAAGCCGGAGCGGCTACCCGCAACGCAAGCGGCGCAGTGCTCTCTTTCCTCGCAGAGAACGTAGGCAACATGATTGTTTCGTCTGCCGACCTCTCCAACTCCGACAAGACCGACGGCTTCTTGAAGAAGACCCACGCGCTGAAGAAAGGCGATTTCTCCGGCCAGTTCTTGCAAGCCGGTGTGTCCGAACTCACCATGGCATGCGTCATGATCGGTATGGCGCTCCACGGCGGAATCATCCCTGCCTGCGGCACGTTCTTCGTTTTCAGCGACTATATGAAACCCGCTGTCCGCATGGCGGCCCTCATGGAACTTCCTGTTAAATTCATCTGGAGCCATGACGCTTTCCGTGTCGGCGAAGACGGACCTACCCACGAGCCGGTAGAGCAAGAGGCGCAGATCCGTCTCATGGAGAAGCTGCATAACCATTCCGGCAAACCGTCCATGCTCGTTCTCCGTCCGGCGGATGCCGAGGAGACCACTCTCGCATGGCGTTGCGCTATCGAGAACACCGCTACGCCGACAGCCCTCATCCTCAGCCGTCAGGACATAGCGCCGGTGCCTAACGTCAACCTCGAAGGCTTCCGCAAAGGTGCGTACATTGTTTCCAAAGACGAGAATCCGCAAATTGTTTTGTTAGCCTCCGGAAGTGAAGTAAGTACGTTGTTAAGCGGTGCCGAACTGCTCCGCGCAGAGGGCATCCGTCTGCAGATTGTCAGTGTGCCGTCCGAAGGTCTCTTCCGCGAGCAACCCAAAGAGTATCAGGACGAAGTATTGCCGAAGGGCATCAAACGTTTCGGTATGACAGCCGGTCTGCCTTGCACCCTCGAAGGTCTCGTAGGCGAGAACGGCGCTGTCTGGGGGCTCAACTCCTTCGGTTTCTCTGCCCCGTACAAGGTCCTCGACGAGAAACTCGGCTTCACCGCCCAGAACGTCTATGAGCAAGTAAAGAAGCTGCTATAAGAATATCAAGCATTGATGGCTAAAAAGCACGACATAGAAAACCCGTACATTCCGGAGTTTGAAAAGTATCTTCGAACTCCGGAGCCATCTGTGCGCGAGCGTGCAGATTATTGGCGTACGGCTATCGGTCTGCAAGCCGTTGATCAACTGACTGTTTCTGATTTCCTCAAGCAAACCGCCCAAGAGCATATAGAGGGGCAGATTAGTGCTGACGAGGCGGAACAAAGGATTAATGCATACTACCAAGCCAAAGAAATCCGCTTGCCCGATGATGATGAGAAAGAGGAAGCGGATAAAGTAGCAATGAATATCACTAAGTTACTTAGTGAGCAATCGTTTACGTTCAGCGTAGCAGGTTTTGCTTCCATCCATCGGCAGATATTCAAAGGCGTATTCAAGCACGCAGGGCAGTTCCGAGACTACGACATCACCAAAAAAGAATGGGTTTTGGACGGCGACACGGTGCTTTATGCCAGTTGTACGCAGTTGCAAGCAACGCTGGAATATGATTTGGAGCAAGAGAAGCAGTTTGACTACTCCAACCTTGCTCTTCCCGATGCTATTCGTCATATTGCGGCATTTGTGGCGAATATCTGGCAAATCCATCCCTTCCGTGAGGGCAACACACGTACTACTGCGGTTTTTACTATCAAATACCTGCGTTCCATTGGATTTCAGAATATAGATAATACGCTCTTTGAGCAACACTCATGGTTCTTTAGAAACGCGCTCGTGCGCGCCAATTATAAGAACGCGCGACTTGGTGTCAATAACTCACCGCAATACTTGGAGCGTTTCTTCCGTAACCTGCTGCTGGGCGAACAAATGCCGTTGCATAACAGAGATTTGCATATATTAAACAAAGACGTTCAAAGCACTAAGACCGAACAAGTACCGAACAAGCTCCGAACAAGTACCGAACAAGCATCGTACAAGTACAGGACAAGTACAGGACAAGCACAGGATAAGTTCGGGACAAGCAGCCTAATAAACACTGGAAATCAGCTATATACGGAAGACGAGAACACTATTCGTTTGGTTCAGGCTATAGGGGTTGAGAAACTATCTATTAAGGAAATAATGACGGCTATAGGGCTTAAAGGTAGAGATAATTTCTTGAATTTATATCTCAATCCCGCCATAGAAAACGGCTTTGTGCGTCTGCTTTATCCCGACAGTCCTCGTCACCCTCGCCAGAAATACCTGCTGACGGTAAAAGGAATGATGCTGTTAAATCAGTTATCGAACAAATAACCTCAAACAAAATCCCGCCGATGGCGAAATAAGGAATATATATGGCTTGGGAAAAAGTAAAAATACAACGCGAAAACGGAGAATGGGTAGAAGCCCAAGCCCCTGTTATTGTTTCTGCAAGTCGCAGTACTGATATTCCGGCATTTTATTCTAATTGGTTCTTTCATCGTTTAAAAGTGGGCTATTCTGCGTGGACTAATCCTTTTAACGGAGTCAAAAGTTACGTATCATACAAAGACACTCGTTTTATTGTCTTTTGGTCAAAAAATCCGGCTCCGCTCATTTCTCATATTGATTACTTGAAAGAACATAATATTGGATGCTATATTCAATATTCGCTTAATGATTATGAGAACGAACGATTAGAACGTGGCGTCCCTTCATTGAATTCTCGCATTGATACTTTCAAAAAACTGGTAGAACAATTAGGTAAAGGTCATGTAATATGGCGTTTCGATCCTCTTTTATTAACAACAGACATTACTCCGGAATTGCTTCTGCAAAAGATAGAGAATATCGGAGATAAATTGCAAGGATATACGGAAAAATTGGTTTTCAGTTTTGCAGATATTTTGACCTATCGGAAAGTTAAGAGCAATTTAGAAAAGAACCATATTCCATATATAGATTGGACAGAAGAAATGATGCAAGATTTTGCGAATAAACTTGTCCTTCTCAATAAAAAATGGAATTATGAATTAGCTACATGTGGGGAGAAACTGAGTTTTGAAGGAGTTACACATAATCATTGTATCGATGATAATTTAATTATTCGTTTTGCGTTCAATGATAAGAAATTAATGGACTTTCTGAAGGTCAAAACTTATCCAATGCCAAACGCTGACATTTTCGGAGAAATACCATCTTTACCCAATGACGCCATCATTCTCCCAAATGGCACTTATGCTACGCATGGTAACAATCAAGATAAAGGTCAACGCCAATTCTGTGGTTGCATAAATAGCAAAGATATCGGAGAATACAATACTTGTCCACATTTATGTGAATATTGTTATGCAAACACAAGTAAAGAGATTGCATTAAATAACTATCGTCAATATTCCAAGGAAAGGACTAAAGAGTCAATTGTATGATGAATGCTCAATTGATAGTAGAAGAGTGTTATAAAAGACTTCCCTATAATCTAAAGACAAGACCATGGGAAGTCACTAATCATGGTCGGGCCATATTGCAAACGGATGATCAATTAAACGCATATTTGGCGGCATATGGAGAAACTCATATAATTAAATGTCGTGCTGCAATCCAAAATTTGCCATTGGAACATCTTCAACACTTTAATTACGAGATTCTTGATTGGGGCTGTGGTCAAGGCATAGCATCATTAGTCTTGATAGATTACTTAAGGGAAAGAAAATTACTCGGTAATTTACAACAGATTACCTTAGTCGAACCATCTATATACGCTCTACAAAGAGCCGAAAAGTGGGTGAAAGAATCCGCAGGACCGGGTATAAAAATTAAAGTTATAAACAAACTTATACCTTCCACTCCGGTATTAGATTTGGATGATGTAATATGTTCTACGCGAGTTGCAATAAATCTTTTTTCTAATATTTTAGATGTACAAAATATCAGCCTAAAATGGCTCGCGTCTAAAACGGCATCTTTAGCTGATATTAACTATATGATATGTATAGGACCTAAGTTCTCATATAATACGCGCATAAAAGACTTTTGTGGTTATTTTAAGCCTACTGAATACTTTTCCAATATTGAAGCATATCCTTATGGATACACGACGCGCACTCACCATCCTTTTGGGTGTGAAACAAAGTGTTTCATTCACAATAAGAAGAACGAACTAAATTCACAATACCAAGAAATTGCAGAAACCACTACTCAATACGACGAATATGATTTCACTACAAATTATTATCAAGGCATATTAGATGATGAAGTAATAAATCTTTACGCGAAACTAATTCCACAAGGAGTAAATCCTTATGATGTATTTATCCGCCCCACAATAGGTGTGGATAAACCAGATTTTATTGTATCTGGCATAACAAAAGGAATTATTATTTTGAACATATGCTCCAATATCAATGATTTGGATATAGTATGGCAAAGACTGGATAAGTTGAAATCATTTTTGATAGAGACACACTTAAAGAATATTAAAATTGACACAATCATTGACAAACGGGTTTACGGCAATATTAAAATAGCGGTATATTTTCCTACTGCAACTGAAAGTGATGTGAATGAATATATTTACCAAATGGGGCGTGACGATAAATACCTTATTAAATTATATTCCAACGACAATATTTATGATAAGATAAATAGGATTCAAGTTGCCTCTTTCAAAAATGAATACTACAAAGAACTCATACATTTAATAATAGGAGAATGGCATTCTTATACAGAAGGAGATACAAATTTTCATTTAAGTACTGTACAACGAGAAATTGTAAAAAACGATAGTCGACGTATAAGAGTAAAGGGAGTGGCTGGCAGTGGAAAAACGCAGGTGGTGGCAAACAAGGCCGTTGAAAGGCATATAAAAACAGGTTCTAAAGTTTTGATTTTAACATATAACATTTCTCTCATTGAATATATAAAAATGAGGATAAATCAAGTGCCGGCTGATTTTTCCACATCTATGTTTGAAATCACTAACTACCATCAGTTCTTTAAATCAATGGCCAATAGATATGCTAATCATCCTCTAAATCAAGAAGATTTTGATAATCCCACTTTTTTTGAAACCTGTAAAAATAATATTGAAAAATATCACTCAATAATCATAGACGAGGCACAAGATTTTGAAGATTCATGGTTTGAATCAATTATTAAATACTTCTTGGCGGATGATGGTTGTATTGCTATATTTGGTGACGGAGAACAAAACATTTATAACAGGGAGTATGAAAAAGAAACAAAGATGCCTAAAATATATAGTTTCAATGGACCGTGGCGAGAAATGAGTGAAAGAATCTCATATAGAATGATTAATCCTCAAATAGCCAATATTGCTTCATTATTTGTCCGAACTTTTATGAATAATGAAAACATCCCTCTTCAAACATCTAATGAAATCATTTTCGATAGTTATATAACAAAATATTGGAATATTGGAGAAATATCAGATGTAAACATTATTAGTAATAAAATAAATGAAATTATTCATGACTATGACATTCCTTCAAAAGAGATTACTATTTTGTCTAATTACATACATATACTAAGAGAAATAGAATATTCCTACCGCAATCAAAGCAATACAACTAGTATGCTAACTTTTGAGACGAGGGAACAATATGAGCAATTAAGAAATGAAAACAATGACCACGCAGATGACGATATAAAAGATATTCGCAGAGTTGCTAAAGTTCACTTCACAACAATGACAGACGATGTAAAATTTGCTTCAATACAAAGTTTTAAGGGGTGGGAAAGCAATACTATCATATTAATTATACCCACGATAACACAATTGCCCCATGACAATATATATTGCGTAACTCCCAAAGAGAATATAAATGCTCTGATTTACACAGCGATAACTCGCGCAAGACAAAATTTATTTGTAATCAATTTAGGGAATTCACAATATGATTCTTTCTTCCAATCTTTAATATAATAGCATATGTTTGAACAATGGATTCTGCCAATCTTTTACAAAAAAGATGAGCAAGGCGAAAAAAACACATTGGCAGGACAATGTGTTTGGGTTAATAACTACCTTATTACAGCAGCCCATGTAGTAGATAAAATAAATAATGAACCGTACGTAAGATTGAGAGGTGAAGAGTTATCTTTAGTAAAAGAAGAAGCAATTGCATATTCATACACGCCTCAAATTAACAAATTAGAAGACTATGAAGATTATGCTATATTTCATGTTATAAATAAATTACGCTCTCCTTTACATCTATCCGAGATAATATCGAATAATAATATGACATGCTTTTATAACAAGAAGCAGCAGCGACAAGAAATATGTGACACAAAAAGAGGAACCATATGGGAAACACTCGACCAAGAACCCATTTTAACTAACGAAATGAGATTTCTTTGTTCTTCTGCAAAACTAGACGCTGTTTTATCATCCAAATTATTTCAATGTGAAATTTCTCCCGTATTGAGTGAAGGAGATAGCAGGTGTCCTATAATGATAAACAATAATGTCGTTGGTATCCTGCTGGGTGCTTTTACGCAAAACATAAACATTCATCTATTCCAAAGTGCTGCATATATAAAGAAAATATTAGATCAATGTCTCGCAAACTCATTATAGTATTATCCTTGTTAGTTACAGCATTTCTTTTGTTGGTTTTTGCATGCAACATCATTGTGGTAATAGTTAGTAAAGGAAAGTATTATGATGATATAGATATTATTCCACATCATAAGTATGGCATTTTGTTAGGCACAGGAAGAAGTAATGCGCCAAGTCCCTATTACGATGCGCGAATACAAGCCACGGTAGATTTATACAATGCAGGGAAAATTGATTCCGTCATAATCTCTGGCGAAAACTTATACGATGATTATTTTGAGGTAGACTCAATGGTTATAGCTATGAAAGTAGCAGGTGTTCCTATTCGACTGATAGACCCGTATGGAACTGACACCTATACATCTTTACGGCGCGTAAAAACATTGGATGATTATAGGAAGGGCGATATAACCATCATTTCTCAACACTTTCATAATCAACGGGCCATCTTCTATAGTGCGCTAATCTTTGAAAAAACGCTTATTGCCTATGATGCCGTTGATACAGATATATGGTATTGGAATGTTTGGCGTTTTGTCCGTGAAGCACTCGCGCGGACGAAAGCTGTTTTGATGTTGCCGTTTATTTATTAGATTTAACTTCTCTCTTATTACCACTCTAAGTTGCAAAACAGATGATAGATTTCATCTCTTTTTTCCTATATATAGAGGGGTATGGATCTCTAAGAATAATAGTGGCGCGAGAGTGGCTGATTGACAGCTACGATTTAGCGAGGAGAACAATACACCCGAATCTTAATAATCGTCCTCTTTTGCGCTTACCTACCGCGTACGAGAGACGTACGGGAAAGATACGAGACGATACAGGGGGCGAAATCGCCTATTTTGGGACTATATATAGAGGGGTACTATCTTGGAGATAAGGGAGATAAGGGAGATAAGGGAGATAAGGGGTAAAAGAATCCTACCAAGACGTTTGCAATGATTGCGGAGTGGTTGCGGAGTGGTTGCGGGGTTAGAAGGATAGTGAAGACACCCTATTAAAACGTACATAATGCGAACGAGATGGGAATGAGAATGAATGCTAATTGGAAGGAAAATGGAAGGAAAATGGAAGGAAAATAGAAGCTAAACGAAATTGAAATAGCCCCTAAACAAAAATATTGGTATAAAAATCCTCTCTTTCTTGCATATGTCAAAAAAAAGCAGTAAATTTGCAGGCAAATTTGCGGTGAACCGCGTTAAGACGTTAAATCGTTAAACTGTTAAGACGTTAAATCGTTAAATTGTTACATTAAATATACTAATCTTATGCAAAAAAGTCCATTACAAATTGCGCGGCAGAGCTATCAGCCGAAAATGCCGGTAGCATTGCAGGGCGCAGTACGTCTCGTGGAAGGCGAGAAAACACATTCCGTTGCAGACCAAGAAGAGATTCAGAAACTCTTCCCGAACACGTACGGTCTGCCGATTATTACCATGGAACCGGTAGCGGAGTCGAAAGTCGAAAGTCAAAAGTCAAAAGCAGAGCCGTTAAACGTCGGCGTGATTCTCTCGGGCGGACAGGCACCGGGCGGACACAATGTTATCAGCGGTCTTTACGACGGCTTGAAGGCATTGAATCCGGAGAACAAACTGTACGGATTCCTTGGCGGTCCTTCGGGTCTGATTGACGGCAAATATCAGGAGCTGACAGGTGCCATCATCGACGAGTACCGCAACACCGGCGGATTCGACATCATCGGTTCGGGCCGTACGAAATTGGAGGAGACATGGCAGTTTGACAACGGTATCGAGATCTGCAAGCAGTTGGGAATCAAGGCTATCGTCATCATCGGTGGCGACGACAGCAACACCAACGCTTGTGTGCTGGCGGAATACTATCTGCAGAAGAAATGCGGTATTCAAGTTATCGGCTGCCCGAAGACCATTGACGGCGACCTCAAGAACGAGATGATTGAGACCTCGTTCGGTTTCGACACCGCCTGCAAGGTATATAGCGAGTTGATCGGTAACATCCAGCGCGACGCTAACAGCGCGAAGAAATACTGGCACTTCATCCGTCTGATGGGCCGTTCGGCAAGTCATATCGCATTGGAGTGCGCGCTGCAGAGCCAGCCGAACATCTGCCTGATTAGCGAGGAGGTAGAGGCAAAGAACATGACCCTCAACGACATCGTAGAGGACATCGTGAAAGTTATTGTTGCACGTGCCAACGCAGGTCTGAACTTCGGAACCGTGCTGATTCCTGAAGGACTGATTGAGTTCATTCCGGCTATGCGCGTGCTGATTCAGGAACTGAACGACATGCTCGCCAACAATGAGGAGTTTACCTCTCTGGACGGCGACGATGCGAAACGCGAGTACGTAAAGAGTATGCTGACTCCGGCAAGTTGCGAGTTGTATCGTTCACTGCCGAAGGGTATCGCACGTCAGTTGACGCTCGACCGTGACCCGCACGGAAACGTGATGGTGAGCCAGATCGAGACCGAGAAACTGCTGATTGAGATGGTACAGAAGCGTCTGGCAGTTCTCAAAGCCAACGGCGAGTACAAGGGCAAGTTCTCCGCACTGAACCACTTCTTCGGTTACGAGGGCCGTTGCGCCATCCCGTCGAACTTCGATGCCGACTACTGCTACTCCATCGGCGTGAACGCCACGCACCTGATTGCAGCCGGCAAGACAGGCTACATGTCGCTGGTTCGCAACCTGACCAAGCCTGCTGCCGAGTGGATTGCCGGCGGTGTGCCCATCACGATGATGATGAACATGGAGAAACGTAACGGCAAGATGAAACCCGTCATCCAGAAAGCTCTGGTTGACCTGAACGGCAAGCCGTTCCAGTACCTGCAAGCGCACCGTGCCGACTGGGCAGACCCTGTCACCAGTTATATTTACCCGGGACCTATCCAGTATTACGGACCGTCAGAGGTTTGCGACCAACCCACACGGACACTCTTGCTGGAGAGAGGCAAATAAATTCAAGTACCAAGTGGCCAAGTACCAAGTACAAAGGAGAGCCTTGCTGTTGCTCCTGATAGTTTTCAGTTTTTCCCTATCCGCCCAAGATTTTTCGGCGGATAGGGAACTATTTGATGCCTATCAACAAGAGAATATGGCTGTATGGCAGGAGTATATTGATGTACGAAAGGACGGTGTACCAAGTACAAAGGACTTGCTGTACGAGTATGGTTATTGCGGATATATCGTAGCAGAGGCGAAAAAAGAGGGCAAGGAGGCGTTGCTGCCGGAAGCGAAGCGCTATGTGGCACGTTTCCGTGAGCATGTGGAGGCGCAGAAAGGGAAACTGCCTGCAGGGCATTACGAGATGTACATGAGTGCGGTCTATGTCTATGAACTGCGGCTGCACGAGTCGATGCGTCCCGTCAAAGCGATGAGCCTTGCCAAAGAAGCCACACGCCTTGCGCCGGATGACCCGCTGGTGCTGTCCTATTACGGGACGAGTCTTTTCTATGCGCCCAAACCCTTCGGCAGCAAGGAGGAGGCATTGACATGGTTTGAGAAAGCCGCAGAGCGATTCGAAGCACCCCGATGGGAGTACTGTTGGACCCGCGAAGCCACCCAAATGTACATCCAACAATGCCATGAGAAGTTAAAAAAGCACTAATTTTGCATTTTTTTGCAAATTTCTTGCCAAAAAATTTGCACATGTCAAAAAAAAGCAGTACTTTTGCACCCGCTTTTGAAAAAGAGCAATGAACACTTGCTTGTTCGCACTGCTCAATGGTGTAATGGTAGCACTACAGATTCTGGTTCTGTCTGTCTGGGTTCGAGTCCTGGTTGAGCAACATAGAAGAGACCTTACGGGTCTCTTTTTTGTTCTCATACCGACTCGAGCCTAGGTTCTCCGCCGCTTCGCTCTGTCGATTATTGCTTAGCCCTAAAGGGCACGATTAATCAGCAAGCTGATTTTTCGAGTCCTGGTTGAGCAACATAGAAGAGACCTTACGGGTCTCTTTTTTGTTCTCATACCGACTCTAACCAGGGTTCTTCCTTATCCTTCCGTAATTGCCGATTATTAAGATTTGGCGGTTATACCCAAATCTGCCTCGGAGCAGCGCAAGGTCAGCGCAAGGTCTGCTGATTTTGGGGCAATTGAACCGACATTGAGCCGAAATGGGTAGGCAATAGGTTCGGTAATGGATAACAGATGATTAAGAATATACAAGAACAACCAACGTCGCGTTCGGCAAAGAAAGAAATTTGACATGGCAAAAGTGGCAGAAATGGCAAAAAAATGACATGACCGAATTGACCGGATTGACCGTTTGGGGGGTGAAACGGTCAAAAAGGTCAAAACGGTCAGAACAAAAAAATGAATGTCAGTTTTGTCTGTATTGTCAGTTTTGCCAATCAAAAATTAAACTAAATTGTCTCAAAATTGAATAATTCACAAATTAACCAAATTAAACAAAATTAGGGAAACTGATCAAACTGACATAACTGACATAACAAAAATTTACATTCGGCTGTCAAGGAATTTAGGATGGGTGTAAACTTTTTTAGAAAGGTGTCAACAAAGTTAGGACGAGTGTCCAATAACTTAGGAAAATAATCAAAAACTGTCTACTAATTTTATGAAAAGACATACTCAAACCATAAGTCTCCAACCTCTCCGTGCACCTCACATGTCTGCTTGCACTCGCGCACCTTTGAGGTCCTCTATAAACAAACTACCGCACGTTTCATCACGAAAAGCGCGGTAGCGACGGAAACGGGAACCGTCAAAGTGAATTAGATAGTAAGCAGCAAACGCCTCACACCTCGTTTGTGTATTATAGTTCAATTAACATCCTCTCTGCCAACGGTACATACCATGTGCGGACTTCATCAGCGGTGGGAGTATGACCTCCGGGGAAATGGAATGAATGCGTATAGTATTTCAAGAAGAGCGGTTCAAAATGCGCTAAAGTATCTTGTTCTCCAAACAATCCCCACACTTGGTCACTAAATTGAGGATTGCAGTTGTCGAATTGCGTAGCCTCCAGTGTGGCGAACTCTTTTACCAATGTCTCATCAATAACGAAAGACTGCTTGCCATCTTTGCGTGGCGACTTGTATTCATGCTGCCCTATGCGTTGGTTTAGAAACTCTGACATCAGGAAATGCGGATTGCCCAGTAGCGCAGGAATGGATTTAACAGGAGCCATCATTTGCGCATAGAATGCGCCGCAACTATTCCCGATTAGCAGATTGGGCTTTTCACTATCTATCAAATCAGAAATGAATTCAAGTGCGTTCTGCGGATGCATAGGCAGATCCGGTGTGAGCACCTCTGCTCTCCCTGCAAAAGCCTCTCGCAATGCCATAGCCGGAACACATTGCCCGCTTGCATAAAAGCCATGTAAAAATAGTATCTTTTTCATTTCACTCGAAAGGTCCTTAACAAAGCCTTCTGCTCGTCCGTTATACGATAACTCTCAATAGCCTTTTGAATAGCCTTATTATGCGTCCATGGATGCAAGCGATGTTGCTCGATATAAGGCAGCGTGGAATCCCATTGTTTGGCAAGCGCAGTAGCAAAGAACCACGCCTGCATCATGCGGATGTAATACTCATCGCTCTTGATGGAGGCAACCCATTCCAAGTACTCCGGTCGGAAAGCCTCGTCCAAATAATGCCGCATCAACATCCCCATTCCGAAGCGTTTGGTATATGTATGCGTGCTTTTCATCCACTTGCAGATGTGCGGTAACAGCTCTTGCGTATGTTTCTTAAAGCATTTTGGCGCTAATTGGTCACACGTCGCCCAGTTGTCCACGTACGGAAGGAAACGCTCCAGTTCTGCAATACAGGTGTTGAATTCTTTCTCCTCGGATAGGATAAATGCGTGCAGTTGGTTCTCGTCAAAATAGATATGTGGCAAACTGTGCAAGAACTCTTGCGCAGCAGGAGTCTTGCAGATTTGCTTCGCCATTTTGCGTAGATTCGGAGTCCGTACGCCAATTACCGTCTCGCGTGAGACTGTCGGAAGCAACTTGCTTTGAAGGTCAGCATACGCCTTGTCTTGCAAAGCAAAAAGCTGTTCTTGAAGACTGATCGTCTTTTGGTATGCCAGGCGTTCGTCACCTGAAAGTAAATAAATGATTCCGCAATACGTAAATCCGTGTTTGAGGATGTTGTGCTGCATGATATGATTGTCTCGATGCGTATCTACGCGGAGCGTACGTGTCCGTTCAAAAGCCCATGCGAGCACGCTATCCCATATTCCATGCACATCCGGCCAACTCGCCAAACGATGGATGACATAGTACGGTTCGTTGTTCAACCATGCGCCATCGTAGATTTTCTCGTATGTCGGTTCCGGTGCAGGGAGAAAGGCGAAGTATGCCACTATCCGCTCATCGTCTGTGACCACAAAGCCACCGTTGCGAGCAATGTCTGCATGGATAACCTCCTCTGATGGATAACCGTTGATCCATTGGTTCACGTTACCCGAAGCGTGCATCATCTCCCGTGCCGCATCTATTACCGGCATGATAGCAGGGATGTCATCATATGTCGCAAGTCGGATGGTCATGCTTATCTCAATAGTTTGCATATTTGTTTGTCGGTCGCGTGCGGAAGGATAGCGTGCAAGTGCTCGGTCATCAGCCGATATGATTCCTCCGGCGAGCAATCTATGGAACACGCATCTTTGCCGTATAAGCGTTCGGGAGTGGTGAGTAACGACCATCCCCAGCCGTATTCACGATTATGCTTATCCCGCGGATAGACGAAGTCTTCCGTCACTACGCGCGTCGCTATTTGAAGACGCGTCACATAGCCGTCGAACTTACTCCGCATCTTCGGGCCAGAGAAGCCGCACGCTGCTCGCAAGTCGCGGTTGATGATGCTGTCCTGTTCGCAGAGCGTCTGGTAGATGATACTTTCTATACTGTCATTCTTCGGCAAGGGATAGAGGCTGCGACGCCAGTTGCAGAAATGCGTCCACCAAGAGCGACTGATGAAGCCCGCCTTGCCGTTGAAGAACTTGCCATAGACACAATCACTCTCGTTGATGATGATGCCCTTCCATTTCCATAACGGCCAGTCCCATCCGCCGTCCGGAAAGACGACGTAACGGCATTCCTCATCCGCCATCTCTTCCGCTGAATAGCCGGGTATGCCGCTCACCAAAAGCGGCAAGAATCCGAGCTGTTGGATGAGTTCTATCATCTGCTCGCAACTATGTATCTCGTAGCGGGGCATGATTGCTTATCTTTTCCAAGCGCCGACCACTTTGCCGAAATAGGCGGTGTGGATGCCTGCGCCAAAGTTCTCATAGAAATCGTGCATGTGCTGCGAACGGAAATCGTCTGCCGTCTGATGGAACACCGTCATTATCTCGCATTCGATAACCGTCTTGGCTTCCGCATAGTACGGTGTGCCGTTCTCCGTATAAGCGATATGCAGCCCAAGCGCCTCCGTCTTATCGCCGTCACGACCGCTATGCGTGCCAAGATAGCGAGGTATTTCCGGATCGTCAAACTCCATGAGCGTGAAACGTGGATACTGCTCCAGGTACTCGTGCGTATAACGTGCCGGAGCCACAAAGACAGTCACAATCGGACAGTCGTAGCCGGTGTAGTTACCGAGTGCACCCCAGCCAATAGTCATCGCATTGGCATTCGTGCTATCGCCGGACATAATCACTTTTGCGCCCGTGAAGAACGTAAAGGCATTGTCCGTAAACTCTTGTTGAACATCAAACGGTTTCAACTCGTTATTCGTGTCGGCTTTCTGACAGCCAACCATTGTCATCGCTGCTATGAGCAGCATAAACAGATACTTTTTCATATCGTTACAATTTGATTTCCATTCCTACTTTCTGCGGCTGCATACCCATGTTTTGATAGAAGCGAATCGCAGGGTCGTTTCCTTCCCACACGTTGAGCGTGATAGCATGGCACCCTATCGACTTGGCATAGTCGCGCACGAACTCAAACAAGGCGCTACCAATATGCTTTCCGCGCGCCGCTTCGTCCACACACAGGTCATCGATGTATAAAGTCTTGCGGTCTTGCAACAAGCGGTCGTCTTTCACTTCCGTTATCTGACAGAATGCATAGCCAAGCACTTCGCCATCATCGTACACAAAGATTGGCATCAATTCGTCACTGAGTAGCGTTTTCAGTTCCTGCTCGCTATACTTAGTTGTGTTAGGCTTGAATAAATCCGGTCGCGCCTGATGATGCACCATATTCACCTGATGGAGCAAGTCGATGAGACGCGGAATATCCGCCACTGATGCTTGTCTGATAGTATCTCTATTCATAATGTCTGATTCGAACGTCTATGTCGGGTAGTTGTGCTGCGATGCCGGTCACGTCGGTCTGGCTGTAGTGATACGGGAACAACACTTTCGGTTGGATGATACGCGCCGCTTCAATCAGTTGCTCCGGCGTCATCGTATAAGGTTGATTGCACGGCAGAAAAGCGATGTCAATATCCTTGATATCCGCCATCTCGGGTATCACTTCTGTATCTCCGGCAATGTAAATACGCAAGCCGTCCAGCGTCAGGATGTAACCGTTATCCCGTCCTTTCGGATGGAACTGCAGATGCCCGTCGGTCGTATTGTATGCAGCCACAGCCTCGATGGAGATGTTGTCTGTCAGCTGCAACTTTTCGCCGTTGGCCATCACCATTCCTGCGCCGTACTCATCCGCCGAACGCTGGTTCATAATCACCTGTGTACTCTCTTTGGAAAGCTGCTTGATGGCTGCTTTGTCCAAGTGGTCATAGTGCTCGTGGGTCACGAGGATATAGTCCGCTTTCGGGAAAGCGCTATAGTCAATCGTCTTGTCGCCCAACTTGCCGCAAGGATCAACTTCTATCTCCTTGCCGTCAAACTCGATACGGATACTGGAGTGCACGAGTGCATAGAAACGCACGGTCTTGCCGCTCTGGGTCTGAAACTCATCTACTTCGTACATGTCTTTTGGTTGTTTGGCACAAGCGGTCAGCGATAGTGCCGCGAGTGCAAGGGTGAATAGTTTGTTCATATCAAATCGCTTACTTCTAATGGTACATAGTTTATCAGGTCTTGCGGCGTGAGGCGGAGTTGCATACCACGCTGACCGGCAGAGACGTAAATCTTCTCATGCAGCAGACATGTCTCGTCAATATACGACGGAAACGGTCTTTTCATCCCTATAGGACAACAACCGCCACGGATATAACTGGTGAGCGGTAGCAGTTCCTTCTGCGGAATCGGCTTGCAGGACTTATTGCCGCTGGCACGAGCCGCTTTCTTCAAGTCCACCTCACATGCTCCGGGCACTACACAGACAAAATGCTTAACCTTGTCGCCCTCCAGAACAATAGTCTTAAAGACGGCATCCACATCTTCGCCTAACTGTTCCGCCACATGCGTCGCGCTCAAGTCCGACTCATCTACGGCATATTCAATCAGTTCATACGCAATCCCTGCTGCATCCAGCAACCGACACACATTCGTCTTCTGTATCTTCGGTTCCATATCAATGTCCTCTTACAAACTGACACTCCGGCACGTCGGCGATAAAGCAACTATCGTCCTGCTGTTCCTCATCAATCGCTTGTTGCTGCTGCGCTATGTATTCGTCGTAGGTCATAACATCACGCAGATTCGTCCTGCTTCTTTAGTAAAGATTGAGGGATAACGGCAAATGCAGGCATATACCTGTGCGCTCGTCACTGGTTTGCCGTCTTTGCGAATGTGCCAACCATTGCGGTTGATAGCGTCAGCTATCTGGTCAGTCGTCTTTCCATGACCATCCGACATGATGGCATATGTTATTGCCTCCTCAATTTTCATTAGTCAATCACCACTGCAGTGCCGCTGATGGAAATCATGATCATGCTGTTGGCTTGACCCATCGTCTCATAGCCAAAGCTTACTCCCACTATAGCATTGGCGCCCAGTTTCTTGGCGCGCTCGCGCATTTCTCTCTGCGCTGTCTCGCGTCCTTCGAGCATAGCCTTTTCGTAACTGTCAGTACGTCCTCCGAAGAAATCACGAAGCGATGCGCCAAAGTCCTTCAGGAAGTTCATGCCGAAGATAACCTCTCCGGAAACAAGACCTTTGTACTCCTTAATCGTGTGACCTTCAATGGTCGGTGTGGTTGTAACTATCATAATTCCCTTTTCATTATAAAATTATCAAAATCTCCTTGTGCGTTTGCAATACGCTTCGTATTCTTCGCCGAAATCCTTTTGCAGCCTATGTTCTTCCGTCAGCACTTGGACGAACATGATGACGAAGAAAATACACCAAACCAATAGTGCCTGCCACGTCCATAGCCAAACGATATATCCTGCCAGATAGCAGAGCGTGCCGGTCAGCATCGGATTGCGATTGAGACGGTATGGCCCATCTGTCATGAGATGTTGCGTACGCGGACCAATCTCTTTGCCAAAGGCGTCCATCGGATTGCCCTTTCCGCGCGTCTTCATATACACGATAGTCCATACGCTGAGCGAAAGACCGCCAATGATTAGCATACCCGTTCCAAGCGCACGCCATGCACCAATATGCACCTCCATATTCGGCATACCTGATGCCAACCACATGATGGCAGGCAGCATCACTACGAACATCACTCCGCCGAGCACGTAGCCGGCTATCTCTTTACCCGCAAGGGGTACGATTTTTTCTTTACGCGTTGTTTTCATCTTTATTTCTCCGGTTCCATGTGGATAGTGATATGTGTGGTAGCACCGAAGCGTTCGCGCAGGCGCTGCTCGATGAGCGAAGCGTGCTGATGCGCTTCGGCTAAGGTAGTTGATCCCGTCATGCGCACATGCATCTCGATAGCGATACGATTGCCAAGACGGCGTGTGCGCAGATTATGCGGGTCAGACACATTGGGCACCGACTTCACAATCGCTATTATCTCCTGCTCTGTCTCTGCCGGAAGCGAGCATTCTGTCAGGTCATCCATGCTGCCTCGCAGCAGATCCACAGCCGTTTTGATAAGCATCGCACCCACAACGATAGATGCTATCGGATCAAGCACCGTCCATCGGTTACCAAGCAGCAGCGCGCCACCTATACCTATCGCCGCTCCGATGGAGGAGAGCGCATCGCTACGATGATGCCACGCGTTGGATTTGAGTGCTTGCGAGTCAAGTTGCCGGCCTTTGCGGACGGTATATTGATAGAGCAGTTCTTTGACAAGGATGGATAACAATGCTGCCCATAACGCGATGGCATGCGGTGCTTCTAAGTCTGCTCCTTGAAGCCATGCCGCAAACTGTTTGCAGCCCGATACGATGATACCTATGGATGCTACACCAAGTGCCATGGCGATGATGAACGAGGCTATGGTCTCGTACTTGCCGTGGCCGTAATCATGGCTCTCGTCCTGCGGTTTGGCGCTGATGCGTACGAAGACCAGCACGATGATGTCTGTCAGAAAATCCGACAGAGAATGTACTGCATCCGCCACCATCGCGGCACTATTACCCATGATGCCTGCGACGAACTTAAAGACAACCAGCGCCACATTCGCCGCGGAGCCCCATAGCGTCACACGAACTATCTCTTTTTCTCGTTGCATAATTTCTTCTTACTATATTTAGCTTTTACTATCTCGTATGAATTGCGGATGAGGTGTTGGGCAGTTTTTCCTCCACATCTGCGCCTAACGACAGGCAGTAATCTCTATATTCTTCGACGTTCATCTTAATATCCTCTTACAAACTGACATCTTTTGCTTTCTCCACCAATCGTTTGCCTATTTGATTTCGGTTTCTATCGCTATCCTGAAAGTACAACGATCACCTCCTCTTAGAATCGTATTCTCAATCCGGACATCGAACCGGCTGTCAGGTTCAAGCTGCGACAAAATATATAAAATGCTTTGCTTGGAACACTCGCATTGTTCCGGATTGCTCCTGAGTCCACATTTTACCTTGGGGCACGAACATTCCGAATAACTCAGTTCATAAACCTTCCCTGGCTCAATAACCCGTCCTTGATACGACTTGCTGTTGTACCCTTCCGAGTAGATTCTGTCGAAATCCCCATCATACTTGGCATAGATTTGCTGATGTAACGGGAGGACATGATCCTTCACGCATTCTACAGCCTCTTCTCTATAACACATATTTATTTTATTTTTCAACAAACGATCCTATTTCTATGAGGTTCCCATCAGGGTCGGCGACGTAGCAAGTGCGTTGTCCCCATGGTTCTGTTGTTGGAGGAAGAACGGACTTTGCCCCACAATTAAGTGCGTTCTGATACTCTTTGTCAACGTCAGAGAAGGTCGGTACATCGAGACTCAACTCCATTGTGCCGTTATATCCTTCAGGATATTGGAATTTCTTGGAGACCATCTGCTCAAATGCATCGCGCGGAAATAGGATAATACGCATTTCGCCTAATACCATCTCCACATTTGGCTGTACGCCATCCCATGATGTGGCAAAGCCAAAGGCCTTCGTGTAGAAATCAACCGTCGCCCTGTTATCTGTGGTGAATAGTCCGACGGTGTTGAACTTAAAGCAGGGTTGGGAAGTGATTTCTCTTTTCATCTCTTTTTCATAATCACAAGTTCGGCATCTGTGCCATCTATGCCATACTCACTCACAAGGATGTAATGTTCGTCGCAGGCAATTCCGAAGCAGCGGCCTTCGCCTTTTTCAATCTGTGTCCCCCAATAGCTGGCATTATCATCGAGAAGCTTCACCATGTTGCCATTTACGGGATATGCCATATTCACGAAAGAGCCCTGCAGTACGAAGAGGTTTTCAACGCGAGGCATGTCCTTGATGCCAAGGGCGTTGATTTCGTCGATGAGTTGCTGCTTCAGAGGCGAGGTGGCATGTGGCAGTTCCTCTGCAGGCAGTTGCCAACGTTTGAGGCTGGGATAATACTGCAAAAGTTGCTGTTTGTATTCCTCACGAGTTAGGTTCTGCCCCGTATTCTTGTTGTATTCATCCACAAACTGGGTACAGAACTCTGCCATTTCCTCCATCGTAAAATCTCCCGTGAAGGCTCCGTCTTTATAGCAGTAGATACAATACTCTTCGTTCTTACTACCATCGGCATTTGTGCCGAGAACATCGTCAGTCAGCGTCATGCCGCAACTCTGACAGAATTTAGTTTCTTTTCCCATATTTTTTCTTTTTTTAAAATCCGCGACAAAGGTACTGCTTTTCCTTGAAATGAGATATGAAAAAACGGACATTATGCTTTTTAGGCGAAGATTTCATATCAATGTCCTCGTACGAACTGTCCTTCGGGTTGTTCGGTAAGGAAGCAGCTATCGTCCTGCTGCTCCTCGTCGATAGCCCGTTGTTGCTGGGCGATGTATTCGTCGTAGGTCATTAGTCGATAACAACGGCTGTGCCGGAGATGGAAATCATGATCATGCTGTTGCCTTGCCCCATCGTCTCGTAGCCAAAGCTCACTCCAACGATGGCATTAGCGCCCATTTCCTTGGCGCGTTGCAGCATTTCTTTCTGTGCGGTCTCGCGTCCTTCGAGCATAGCGCTCTCATAACTCTCGGTTCGTCCTCCAAAGAAGTCGCGCAATGAAGCGCCAATGTCCTTCAGGAAATTCATACCGAAGATAACCTCCCCGGATACAAGACCTTTGTACTCCTTAATGGCATGACCTTCAATGGTCGGTGTAGTTGTAACTATCATAATTCTTTCTGCTCAATCATTTCCCAAATCGTTGTTTAGCAAAAGCCATGACGGAAGTCTTGATGTGCTCTAAGGTATTGCCAAGAGCCTTCTGCACGGACACTTCGAGACACGCAAAGCCTGCAACAAAATAGAGCGCAGCCCACAGCCACTGGATGCCGGCATAGTCAATGTTGCGATTAAGAACCACAAGCGCCCAAATCGCATAAGCAGCCATCAGTACAGCTGTGTACCATCCGGGACTCACGCCACGCAGGCGGAATATGAAGATGCCCATATTATGCACAAAGCCCTCGAAGATACCTAAGATGAACGTTGCCAGACTAAGCCATAGCACGTCAGGAAAGATGAGCGCCAGCGAGAACATAGCCGTGATATATACCGCCTGTGCGATGTGCGTTAGACCGGGCAACAATGCCGCTACATCGAAATGAAAGACCTGCGCAAAGAGTGCGAAAAACCGACCCTTGTAGCCTTCTTCGTACTCATGCACGATAAGCCATGCGTACATGCCCATGACCAGTTTCTGCACAAGTGCCAGCTCTGCCCAGTTGCATGCCGCCCATACTGCCCATCCGACGAACACTAAGGTCATCAGATGGATGTTGTTCTTCAATAGAAATAATCCAAATCGTTTCATACTATCTGTTGTGCGATTACATCACCTATTCTGTCTTCTCAATATGCACGGAGTTCAGTTCTTGCTGGTAAGTTATGCCGCGCTCCTTGGAGAAATAGTCAATCGTTAACGCAGCGAGAGCAACTAAGATGAGCGTCAGACCCGTTGCTCGTACCCATGGTGTGGAGAAGAACGCGAACAGGCAGATAGCTACTACCATTATCACGGCCGACACGATAATTGTCTGCGGATAGATCTTCATAAACTCATCCACGCGCGCTTTCTCGCTATCAAGAAATTGCTGCGGGTTCTCTTGGTATTGCTGCGCATACTGCGCTTTGCGTGCGTGGTTGTTGTAAGCCAGCGAACCGCCGAGTCCAATAAGCAATACCGCCGCCACAATCAGCGGCCATACGATAGCACGTGCCGATTCGGACGATCCGAGACGCCATGCTAAAAGTGCTAAAATAAAGACAATAATGCCTGCAATAACCATCGCCAGATCTTCAAAAATCTCACCAGCGAGCCATTTGTTGGTGTAATCAATCAGTTCCATATCTTTATAATATTTGTTGTGC
>JAFSLP010000023.1 GCA_017448345.1 Paludibacteraceae bacterium
GACAGGCTCATTGTTGGTCAGCGTCAGATACTCATGCCCTACTCCGGGTTCGGGCCATATAGTCAGCTCTACACTCACCACACTGTCACAACCTGTCACAACACTTGGCAGGGTATAACTCAGAGACTGGCTGGTCGTGTATTCCTTGCCATCCAACCACGGGTAACTCTCCCCATAACACAACGCTACCGGCGGAAGAACCGTCTCCTCTATAGGCTCATAGACTTGCAAATGCAGCGTGACTATCGTATCATTGATATCAGGAGATTCTGTAATGATAGTATCCTTATCATCCGTGGGTTCAGTCAGGTGGACACCCTTCCATTCATAGTAGTCCCCATAACATATCGTAGGGTCTATTTTCTTGTGAATCGTTGGCAGAACCGTTAATTCCAGATGCACGATACTGTCACACAGGTAATCTTCCGTCTGCAAGGTCTTGGAATAAGTAGTTGACTCGTTCCGCTCTTCTTCCTGCCATATGTAAGGCAGTTGCAACTCCTTAACTGTCACCTTCTCCGCCGGCATGTCATAAGAAAGATGTACAAACAAGTGCAACGTGACGACGCTATCGGCTCTGCCCGGGCGTAAATAGGTGTGGTAGTAGTCTTTCTGTTCGGTGAGTTTCTCTTCGTTCCATTCAAAATAACTTCCCTCGCATATTTCTTTTGTAAACTCGGAATAGATAGTTTTGATAACGGAGAGGTTGAACGTGACAACAGAGTCACATCCGTTAGCCGCGATATAGTTCTTGGTAATAATGCTATCCTGTGTATATTTGTCCCCGTCCCACTCGAATACGTTTCCTAAGATGATAGAGGTGTCTAAGGTTTGCGTATAAGTATCACGCGTAGTAAGCGTGAGCGTTACGACGGAGTCGCATCCATGAGCGGTGGTGAATGTCTGTGTGAACACGCCTTCCGTATCGTATTTCTGCCCGTTCCATTTGTAGTAGTCCCCTTTGCAAACAGAGGCAGAAATGGAAATTGCAGCCGGTTCTGCTTGTTTGAGGTGCAGCGTGACAACGGAGTCGCATTGTGCAGCGGTCTCAAAAGACTGTGTATAGTCGCCCGATGTTGTATAAGTGGTGTTGTTCCAAGTGAATGTGCCGTTCTTGCATATATAATCCGTCCACTCCGTCTCTATCCGGCATTTGCCTCCTATACCGAGATTCAGTGTAATAATACTGTCGCACCCTTGTGTATTCTTGGTTACAATAGTGTATGAACCTGATTGTGTGTAGGTATTACCAAGAAGGGTGTATGACGGGTCGTCCGTAGTAATATTGAGTACGGTATAGGAACGGTTGTCCACAAGCGTCAGCTTACGCAACTCAGATATACCGGATACAGAATAAACTGTATCGTAGTACACGCCTGATTCAGTCAGTATTCTCCCATAGAAATCATAGGAGTCTTCCTTTAGACACAGTATTTGTGTCGTCTCTATTACCGGATAAGGCTTGACAAACAAGTGCAGTGTCTCGCTATAAGTACCGTGGCACCCAAGCGGTTCTTCATAGGTATAGTCACCTGTCGCAGAGAGTATCTGTCCGTGGAAATCATACGATTGTCCTGCTTCAACGGTTATGGAGAATTCTTTATGTTCTTCGGCGGTTGGTACGATAGCCAGATATAGTTTATACGTAAGACAGGCTTCATTGTCGCGGTATTCGAGCACGTAATCCACAAAATCCCGGTCTTTGTATTTGTCCACAGGGGGAATGGGGTACTCATGTCCTTGGAATGTGTACGTCGGTTCATAGCAGATGGTGTCATACTGTTTCTTCGGCGGATCCACTTCTTTGAGGGTCAGTTTGTACACGCTGTCACATCCATGAACAGTAAGCAGGCTGTCGTAATACTCTCCTGCCGTATAGCGTTTCCCATGCCACCGATAAGTCTGCCCTGTGGCAATGCTTTTCTCTTCTTCAAAGAAGAACGAATCGTTCACATTCAGTTTGAGTACGGCTATGCTGTCACATCCGTCTGCTGTCTGCAATCCGGTGACGGGGTAGGTACCGGATTCGGTGTATTCGTTATCGTTGAAGATGTATTTGTCCCCGTCACAAATAGTAGCAAACACGGTATCTTTCCTTACGCTGACGAGGTGCAGAAGGGTAGTGACGGTCTGTTTCTCCGAATCATTGCTTACTGTCATGGAAACGGTGTAGTCACCGGCTTTGGCATATTGGTGCGTGACGCTGGAACCATATCCTTTTCCCGTTCCGTCGCCGAAATCCCATGTAGCTGTGGAATAAGGGATGTTGACTTGTGGCGAAAAAGTAAAATTGTGGTTATAGCAGAACTCCTTCATTTCTGCCTGTATGCCGTTTTCTCCATCTACGAGTATCTGCGCGTCCAGCGCATTGGTAGCACTACCGGCGGTGTACGCGTAACTCTCTCCGTCGCCCATACCATACACCCATGCTGTAAATCCGTCCACTTCGGCTTGGATAGTATGAGTTCCGTGTTCTATTTTGATACGGGCAAACACAAGGTCAGGATTGCCCTCCAAAGGTATGAATAATGCACGGACAGCCTGTCCGTCCAAGCGGATACTCTCCTTTCCGTTCAGCGTGGTGACGATATTGACGTAATGGTATTGCGATCGCGGTGTCTGGAAGGTAGAGAACGTCATCAGCTGTATCATCTGTTCAACCGGACTGATATATACACTACTGGGGTCTCCCCACCGACTGTTGGTCATACCGCCTTCCAAATAGAGGTAACAAGCGGAAGGAGCCGATGTCTCTACAAAGCATGATTGTTGCGAAGCGGTCAGTGGGAACTCATACGTCTCCAGTGCCGCAAGCGAAGCGACGACACTACCGTTGATACTCACTTCGGTGTTATCTGACACTGCGGTTATGAGCACGCGGTTGGTCTGCTGAATCATAGAGACGGTGACAGGGAACTGTTTTCCCCACTGGCTGACCGGCATAGCCTGCTCGACTATATGGTCACACCACTCGTTGTCGGAGGGGACGGTCGCGCATTGGTGACCGGCGAAAACGGCAACAGGTCTTGAAGCACGTACGATAGTTCCTGACAGGTCGTTGTTCTCATCGGTGGACTGCACCTGATACACTTCGCCTTTCTTCAATGTGACGGAGAACGTGCTGTTGCGGAGTCTGCCGGTGGTGGTGCGGGCGTGGGGAGTGATTTCTACGGTACAATTGTCTGTAGCAACGACGATAAATTCTTTGGCATAATGGATGTCCTCGTAGAACAGATTGCTCTCGTAGGTCTGGATGATGTAGTTTCCTGTAAGCGAGGCAAGCGGCAATACGTTGGTTGCATCGTATGATGCGTCCGCATAGTTGGATGCATAGAGCGAAATCGGTTTGGCAGCGACGACCTTCAGACCCGTCTGAGCCGCTTTCTCGACCAGCGTCGTATAGGCTTGTGCAACAGGCACGGTAATCTCCGAAATGCCATTGGCTGGTACATTGACGGTTGTGCTCCATGAGGTGTTCGGGTTGCTGACGGTAACGCTTGTAGTGTAGCGTGAGGAGACAATCAGTTTGAGTTGCAGCGCATTGTCGGAAACCTGCCATTTGAGGTTACTCATGAATGTAAGCCAGAACTCCGTTCCTTCGGTGGAGGAGCCGGCGGCGTACATCGGTGTTGTCAGCAGACAACAGAGGAGGGATACTATGGCGAACAGTTTCTTCAAGTGACTCTTATTTTACATCTTTTACGAGCCGGACGCTTCGTCCATAAGCCTTACTGCCTGTGCTGGAACTCATGGTTGTAGTATTGTTATAGAAATAATAATACCGTGCGGAGGAAGCGGCATTACAGGTCGCAGTCCAATAGTATCCGTATGTTCCGGGATTCGTTATGCTCCTTGCTTCATCCTCTGTCTCGCCTGCTGCGGGCAGGAAGACAGCACCCGCTTTTTCCATCCGCTCCCATTGAGAAAGCGAATAATTGTTTCCGGCTGTGCTAATAAAGGACAGTCCCTCCGGCAACTGCCAGTCATCAGGCAGAAAAATATACCCGAATACCCCATTGACGGTTGCTCTACCCCGCAAGTTTTTAGCATTTGTACGTCTTGAATAGAGATAATTCCATTCGGTGTAGGACAGCGTTCTCCATAATCCGGGTTGGTTGCCTCCATTACTAATAGCATTGAATACTCCCCAGTCGGCATTGGCATGCTCGTCCACCAAAGTGATACTCTTGTAGATTTCTTCTCCGTAAAATTTTTTGAAATTATACGGAGGGTAACTGTTTTCCCAGCCGCTATTTCCCCAATTGAACAGATCAATCCACCCACCGTAGTCAGCAGCCATCATGTTATTGCCACTTTTTTCTCCGTCTTGATAGACATTGCCGTATTTGACGCTTGTTGTTCCCACCCAATCCCACTGATGTTCGGCGAACCGCCATACATCGGTAGATGCCCGGTACTGCAGGTTTCCCTGCGAGAAGCGCACTTTGTCTGTCGCACTGACGGAGAAAAGGCCGGTCAGCACTCCTTCTTCATCCGCTTGTACCGGTTGTTCACAGTCCATCTGCGGAAGGTCTGCGATAACTGCTTCGGGGTATGCGAGATACAGCGGATGTGTCCCATCGTATTCGTCCGGTACCTTTGTCGCTTCGTGCCCGAGGTACAAGGTCTCTATATCCGGACACCCTCCCGGACAGTCAAAGACCGCTACGAGGTCGTAACTATGGTCTGCGCGAACGGTGAGAGTGCTGTTGGTAGCCCCGTCAATGGGTGTGCCGTTGGTCGCTTTTCCCGGTTCAGAAGAGTTGTCTTTCCAAACTTTGAAAACAAATCCGCTGTTGGGCGTTGCTTTGAGAGTCACTTCTTCCCCACAGGTATAGTCTCCGCTTCCTGTGACGGTTCCGCGTGCCGCTACGTTCGGTTTGGCAGAGATAGTGAACAAGTCGGGGTATGGTTCAATCAAGTACTTCTCGCAGTAGTATGAACTGGAGGACTCAAAGACAAACCGCAAGTCGTATAGTCCGTTTTGGGTGACGGACAGTTGCAGATTGCTGGCAGAGGGATAGTACTTATTGCCCCGGTTGTAATTGAATTGGTAGGAATATGGACTATCGCAGGTTGTGAGATAGCGTTTGCGAACCCATAGTTCCCGTACGTTCTTTCCTAATAATATGTCATAGACAGTTATTAGGTCGTTTCGTTGTTCTTCTATGTCCCATGCCTTTCCGTATAGTAAAGCCGAGTCTCCCCAAACTCCATATACATTCGCGTCGAACGTGGCGATATAGTCTGCATCCTTGGTGACGCTTATTGTGATTGATTTTTCGTTTGAACCTGTTGACCAAGACACCCACTTGGACACTGTTCCCACGACAGCCGCAGTCAGGGTGACTTGTGTGCCACACTCATATACGGCTCCTGTGGATATATCTCCTGATATTGGTGACGGATATGCAGAGACGGATCCCCAGTCCGTCTGGTTGGGGTTGGCTGTGATGGTATAAGTCGGATTGTCAAGAGGTGTCACCAAATCGAGGAAGCAAGACGGTTCTGCTTGCCCGTCAATATAGGTATAAACGATATTGTAGATACCGGATTGTGGTACGGTAATCTCCACTCCTTTGGTGCGATTGGTAGCAGATTTTATTCCTTTAGGCCATGTCAGATTGAACGCATGGTCTAGTGCGACGGCAAACCGGTAAGTTGCATGACAGCCCGTGCCGGTTTTGACAAGTGTCTTGTTCTTCACCTCAATCCGCCATGCGCCCGTTTCACTGAGTGTCATTTGGTTTTTTGCGTCCGTCGGATCCCATTCGTTACTTCCGTCTGTAATTACGTCTGCGTCTCCAATGAGTGTATAATCAGTCGGCTCAAAGATGGCTATTACACTGGTGTCTTTGCGTATGGGAATTGTAAGGGTTTTAGCAGTTGCTCCATTATCCCATTTTATGAATCGGTTTCCCGGCTTGTTGGTGGCTGTTAACTTGACAGATTGGTTGCACTCATATACAGCACCTGTGGCAAGATCTCCTGAGAGCGGTGTCTTGTTTGCGGTCACTTCTCCCCATTCAGGGTTGTTCGGGGTCGCGGTAAGGGTAAATGTCGGATTATCCAAATCCTCTATAAGTTTCAGGCTCACTGCCAAAGTCCCCGAGGAGCTATTAAACGTATAGGTCACGTTATAAATACCTGTCTGTGAAACGCTTACTTTCTGTCCCCTCGTACGGACATACGAGTTACCGGATCGCACGTCAGGCCACGTTCGTGGTTTGATAGCATGGTCTTTTGCCACGGCGCAGTAGTATGGATAGCGACAATAGCCATTATCGTCGGTTTTGTCAAGGCGCACGTTGTCTTTCGAGTACACCCATGTAACACCGTCTTCATTCACTTGCATGTCATGTTCTGTATTGGCAGCGTCCCATGCTGTTTCGCCTCCGACGAGATCGATATCACCAATGACGGTATATAGAACAGGCGCAAAATAGGCGGTATAGGTATTGTCTGCCGTAAGGGTAATGGTGCGTGAAGCGGCTGTGCTTTTCTTTCCGTCTTTGTCTAACCATTGTACGAAAACATATCCGGGAAGAGGTGTCGCACTTATCTTAATCTTCCCACCACAATCACCGGTGCCGCCGCCACTCACGGTTCCCATTGTCTCGTCATCCGATACCGCTTCTATCGTGATCTGTGGGTTGGGGAGCGTCTCTTTCAACTCGAGAGAATATGTGGGTTTCGTAGCACCTTCTTTGTACGTAATGGTGATATTATATACTCCTGTCTGATTCACCGTAAGCGAAACGCCATTTCCTGTGGCAGGGTAACGGTCGGTGGCATCGTTGTCCCGTACGACATAGAATGTATAAGATTCAGAACATGCCGTACCTGTCTTGATGAGGGTTACGCCTTCTATTACCAGCGTCCAACCACCATTTCCGTCTGATGTAAATACACCACTGCCTCCGCCCATACCGGATAACGAACCACCCAAAGTGAAAGAATTGCTGATAGGTACGAAATTGGCGGTATATGTCTTGTTTTCTTTGAGAGTCACAGTACGTACGATAGCAGTATTACCATCGTCCCAACCAATAAAACGGTACCCTTCTGCGGCAGTCGCCGTTATTTCTGTCGAAGTGCCGCACTCAATGTCTATATCGGCTCTTGAAGCTTGTGGCTGATCTCCTGCTGAGACCAGACCACCGTTAGCAGGACTGGCTTCGACGGTGATATGGACAGTCGGATCAGGCAAGGCACTCACTAACGTTGCTACAACGGTCGGATATGATTTACTTTCTTTGTAGGTAAAGACAAGATCATAAACACCCGACTGTTCTATCTTGAGCGATCTGCCTAATGTGCGTTTGAATGTGGTGCCGGAATAGAGACTCGGACGAGCTTTTCCAAGTTGGTGATCCTCCACCACAGCGAACCTATAAACGGTCTGACAGCCGTTGGTGGTCTTGTACAGCGTTTTCCCTTTTATTGTTATCACCCATTCTCCCGTTTCGGTAAAGGTCATGTCATTGGCTGTGGAAGTGGCATCCCAGTCCGCGTTGTTGTTGGTCACGTCCGCATCGCCTACGAGGGTGAAACCTCCTTGTGCGAAGAGTGCGGTATACGTGGCATCCTCGGTCACGGTGATGGTTCGTGAGCCCGAACTAATTCCGTCTTCCCAGCCTGTAAAACGGTATCCGTTGTAGGCGGAAGCTGTGAGTGTCACGCGTGTGCCACACTCATACCGGCCTTCTCCTGTTACTTTTCCCATTGTTGATTCTTTGGCAACCGTGGAGATGGTGTACAGGTCGTCTATTTCGGATAATTTGGTGAGCGTGCAGGTCGGTTTGGCGGCTCCGCCCCGGTAGGTGTACAAGATATCATATACTCCGCTCTTGTCCACTTTGATTTCCACGCCCCATGTCCTGTCCATCGTACCCTCTTCGAGTACTACAGGTACGGTAGTCGTCAAGTCGTGGTTGAGTGCCACGGCAAAATAGTAGGAGTGTGAGCAACCGGTTCCTGTTTTATATAACGTCACGTTCTTGACTGACAACTGCATGATATTTCCCGCTTCCCTCATATCGTTGGCTGTCGCACCGGCATCCCATGCCACCCCTCCGTTCACCACTTCCGCATCACCGACAATGGTGTATTGGTCGGTAAAATGCGTCTGGGCATGAAGAAACAGACAGAGAAACAGACTGAATATGACAGATAGACATCGTTTCATGGATAGTGAGAATGTTCTTTGGGGTCAAACGGGTTGTCTGGCTATAAGGATTGCTGGTTATGGGGCGGTTTGTTTTATTGTTGCAGGGTGGTTTGTTTTATACAAAAACGGCTGCAAAGATACTACAAAAATTGCACATATGCAAGTGGAAGGAGATTTTTTTTGCAAAAAGTGGTGTTTGCACTACGTTTTTTAGGTGTAATGCTTTTGCAAATTCTGAACAGCATAAAATAAGGGGATAACACTCAATTAATATCCCGTTAGGCGAGTGCTTTTTCCTTTCTATCCCGCAGGGAACAGGGGACCCCTAAAAAGAAAAATCCCCACTACAATTAATGTAGCAGGGATTTCTCCATGAATGAACAGCCTCATTTCACCATCTTTCCTGTTGCATCATACAAATGTTCACCGGAAAGGATATAAACGCGACCATTTATGAGAACTTTTTTACTTGGTACAACATCGCTTGCTACCTCCTCAATCTCAGTTCCGACATCAGGTATCGTTACGGAGAACGACTCTCCTTGTGCCCAATCACTGAGCGGTTGGTTATTCGCATCAAGACTGATGACAAACCATTCAATGGTGTAAGTTCCTGCAGCAATCTTATACTGCTGCTGAATAATCGAGAGAAGCAATACTAAGCCGCTTTCTGTTGCTGGTATCGGAGCAGATTGTTCATTGTTATAGCTTAACTGCACTGCATAAGAAGCAACACCATCTATCTTATCCCAACCAAACTCAATTTTTGTATCGTTGTCTGTTTCGGTGATGTCAACGTGCAAATTGGTCGGAGTGTAATTAGGAATCTTCTCAAAGGAGGCTGTGAGTGTCAAATCTTCCGTTACAACTATCTTGCGCGGGTTCTCTACACTTCCATCGCTCCAATTGGTAAAGAAGAAACCTTCTGCTGGAACAGCGGAAATTGTTACTTCTGTACCTGCGTCATAAGTTCCACTTCCGGTCACACTACCTGCATTCTCATCAGCAGATAGGATGGTGATTGCGTATCTGTTGATTTCGAACGTAGCGGTATAAGTTACATCTTGCGCTGTAACTATTACGGCGCGCGGATTCTCTTCGTTGCCGTCGTTCCATGATACAAAGTGGTAACCCTCTGTAGCAGTCGCAGAAATAAAGACTTCCAAACCGAACTTGTATTGTCCGCTTCCTGTTACTGTACCTTTTTTCTCGTCAGCGGAAAGGACTGTGATATTATACTCTTCAGGAGCAAAGACTGCACTTAATTCGATTCCGTTGAGCGGCACATTAATGGTACGCGGGTTAGAGAACACTTGGTCGGACCATCCCACAAAACGATAACCCTCATTCGGTATAGCCTCGATAACCACTTCTGAGTTATAGTCATAAATACCGCTACCGGTTACAATTCCCATATAATCAACTGATGATGATAGCGACACAAGATACTGGTTCGGTGCAAAGATTGCTATGTAGTTTGCATCTTCGGCTTCTACCGTAATCGTGCGGGTTACATTTTCGTTGCCGTCATTCCATGCAACGAAGTGATACCCCTCTATCGGCAGAGCGGCTATCTCTACATCCGATTTGAATTTGTACACTCCGGTACCTGATACAGCACCCATCTCCTCGTTAGCCGAGAGGACGGTGATGTTGTACTCGTTGTAGTCGAAGATAGCCTTCAGCTCGATACCGTTCAGAGGTACATTGATTGTACGCGGGTTCTCTGTGTTCTGGTCGGACCAACCCACAAAGTGGTAACCTGTGTTAGCCGTTGCCTCTATCTGTACATCGGACTTGTAGTCGAACAGACCGCTACCGCTTACACTACCCATCTCTGCATCAGCGGACTCTACCGATACCATATATTGGTTCGGAGCAAACGTAGCAGTGTAGCTTGCGTCTTCCGCACCTACTACGATACTACGGGCTGCTTCCTCGTTAGCGTCGTTCCATGCCACAAAGTGGTATCCCTCTACCGGCAGTGCGGCTATCTCTACATCCGATTTGAACTTATACACACCTGTGCCTTCAACAGCACCCATCTCCTCGTTAGCCGAGAGGACGGTGATGTTATACTCGTTATAGTCGAAGATGGCCTTCAGCTCGATTCCGTTCAGAGGTACATTGATTGTACGCGGGTTCTCGGTGTTCTGGTCGGACCAACCCACAAAGTGGTAACCTGTGTTAGCCGTTGCCTCAATCTGCACATCGGACTTGTAGTCAAACAGACCGCTACCGCTTACGCGACCCATCTCGGCATCGGCAGGTTCTGCCGATACCATGTACTGGTTCGGAGCAAAGGTAGCCGTGAAGGTCTCGTCTTTCGCTCCTACCTTGATGGTTCGCGGATTCTCTTCGTTGCCGTCGTTCCAAGCCACAAAGTGATACCCCTCTATAGGTTTGGCTGCTATCTCTGCATCCGATTTGAATTTGTACACTCCTGTGCCGGATACAGCACCCATCTCTTCGTTGGCAGAGAGGACGGTGATAGTGTACTCGTTGTAGTCGAAGACAGCGGTGTAGGTAGCATCGCCCAGACCTACAGTCACTTGACGATTTGGCGTAAGCACATCATCTATCCATTTGGTGAAGTGATAGCCGGTGTTGGCTGTTGCTGTCAGTGCAACGGATGTTTTGTACTCATAGTCACCGGAGCCGTCCACTTGTCCCATCTCGGCATCAGCCGGAACGGCGTTAATATGATAGATGTTCGGAGCGAAGGAGGCAGTAAAGGTCTTATTCTCTGCCGGCACAATAATCGTACGCGGATTATTTTTATTGCCGTCACCCCACGCCACGAAGTGGTAACCATCAACAGCAGAAGCAGCAATCTGTATCTCCTCTTGGAACAGGAACGTACCTCCGCCTGATACCGTACCATATGCCTCGTTTGCTGATTTGACGGTAATATCGTACGGGTTCCGGGCAAAAGTGGCAGTCAGATTGATACCTCCGATAGGCACATTCACTACACGGGGGTTTACTGTCTCGTTGTCATTCCATGCTACGAAATGGAAACCTGTTTCGGCAACAGCCTCTATCGTTACATTCGACTTGTAGTCATAAGAACCGCTTCCTGTTACGGAACCCATTTCCGGGTCTTCCGCAGCAGCATTGATGATATATTTATTGGGAGCAAAAGTCGCAGTGTACGTCACATCTTCTGCAATCACATCGATGGTACGCGGGTTCTGTTTGTCGCCGTCATTCCATTGTACAAAATGATAGCCTTCGTTTGCTGTAGCAGCAATCTCGATGTTTGTCTTGAAGGGGAAGGTACCTCCTCCTGAAACGGTTCCTCTCTCCGTTTTGGCAGACAGAACGGTAATCACATAATCGGCAGGTCCAAAGACAGCCGTAAACGCAGCACCTCCGATGGGCACTTGCACAGTACGCGGGTTCTGTTTGTCACCATCATTCCATTGTAAGAAGCGGTAGCCGGTCAATGGTGTAGCAGTGAGTTGGGTGGCAGTTTTGTAGTCAAGCAGACCGCCACCGGCTACACTACCCATCTCTTCGTCGGACGAAGAGACGGCAATCGTATATTGATTGGGTGAGAAAGTAGCCGTGAAGGTCTCGTCGTGTGCCTCCACCGTGATGCTACGCGGGTTGGACTCGTTGCCGTCATTCCATGCCACGAAATGGTAGCCGTCTGCAGGGGTAGCTGTCAGTTCGTGCGTGGTAGCGAAGTCGAACTTGCCTCCGCCGGCAACAGTACCCATGGCATTATTGCCCGAAACAGCCGTGATGGAGTATGTGTTGGGAGCAAAAGTGGCGGTGAGGGTAGCGTTCGCATAGCCCATCGTATAGGTTCGGTTGGGGTTCTTGTTGCCGTCAGCCCACTGCACGAAGTGGTATCCGTCATGAGCTGTAGCGGTGACAGACACTTGCGTGTCATAGTCGTACAGCCCGCTACCTGTTACGGAACCCATTATTTCATTGGATGAAACGACAGCAAGCGAGAACTGGTCACGGGAGAACACGGCAGACACTGTCATGTCTTCCTGAGGGGTGAGGGTACGCTCCACTTGATTGGAGCCGTCCTCCCAACTGAGCAGATGGTAGGTAGCCTCCGGCACGGCAGTCAGTGTAACAGGCAGACCTGCTACATAGATACCGGCACCTTCTATATGTCCGTGCTCGCATGCAGCGGCTGTGATGGTGACGTACTTGATTGCCTGTACCGAGCCGTTCTGCACAGCGGTAACAGCATTTGTTCCATCACGTAGCGCGAGTACTACCGCCGACAGTTCGAGCGGATTAGCCACACCTAACGACAGACTGTTGTCTATCGACAGTTGCATGTTCATCAACTCGCCTTCGCTGCCTTGGATAGCTGCATTGGTCGGAGAATAGACCATAAAGGTGTATCCACCCGCTGTCGTATTACGTACGATAGCCTGATGGTCCGCCTTTCGGTCAGAGAGAGTGAGAGAGGAGAGGTCAAGCGTCACGCCTTGTGGCACCGTCAGGTTAAACTGAACAGCCACGATCTCCGAAGTATTGTCCATCGAGAAGGGCAATGAGATGGAGGTGTTCGGCTCCAGTTGTACCGCTCCAACCGACAACTTGTTAGCGGTTTGCGCCGTCGCCGTGACACTCACGGCGAGGGCAAACAGCATGCATAGATACTTACTAATAGTTTTCATATCGGTGATTATTTATTGATTACTTTTTAATCAGTTGTCCTTGTACATTGTACATTGTCCCATTGTGGATGATATAGAGCACACCGTCACGCAAAACCTTTGTACATGGTACATTGTCACTTTGTACATTGTCCACGCCCGTCGGCACATTGGCTTCTTCCATGTGTGTACGAACGGTAATCGGCATCGCCTCTTTGTCTGCGAGCACTGCCTTGGTCGTCCGGGGCGTGAGATCCTTCGCACGTGCAATGACGATATCCGTGTCGGCTGCGAATACTGCTCCTGCAAGGGAGTAGATGACCGCATGCTGTCCGTTACGTGTCTGTTTGGTCATCACGCTATGGGCGCCTGCCTGCCACTCTATCGGTTCATCGGTCTCGATAACAAGGTCGAGAGCTGCCACCGGTTTGTTGCTCATCAGGTGCAGTTCGCCTCTCTCCCAGCGCAGTTCAGCCTCTGTCTCGGTGCCTTCTGCCTGTGCTGCCATCATACGGCGCGCAGGTGTCGGAGACGGTTCTTCGTCTGCGAGGAGTATGTTGGTCAGCAAGACAATGTCTTGTACATTGATAACCTCGTCTTTGAACAGGTCGGCTGCCGTGAAGTTGTACGGACGCGCATTGTCATACTCGCCGAAGATGAAGTTGATGCTTGCCTGCAGGTCGAGTACGTCGGTCGTGCCTGTGAAGTTGGCATCGCCGTCGCCGAACAGCAACTTGGCGCTGAAACGCGAGGTGCTGCCCTCGTTCGTTACGTACAGCACATCTTCACTCGTGTAGCGGAAGACATTGTCTTGCCCGTTGCTGTTCATCGTCCAGAGCTTGTTTTCAAAATCAACAACCACTGCACTCACAGCGAATTGCGGGTTATTCAGGTCATCCTTGAGTGTAACCAGAGTGCTCGATGTCGGCAGGTAGTTCTGCGATGAGTGGTTATACAGCATGATGGTCGGAACAGCTTTGAGCAGTTCTGTATAATCCTCTGAGGCAGCCGGGAGATTGAAGACACGCGGCTCAAGTACTACTTGGTTGTTGAGGTTAAGTTCCGTAATGCCGGTTGAGAGCATCGGTACCACCTCTTCGATATGGTTGTACGAAGCATCCAGTGACTCCAGTTTCGGCAGAGCCTGTACAAAGAGACCTATGTTGCCTTCCAGTTCGTTGTTCGAGATGTCGAGTCCGGCAAGGTTGCTGATAGCATTTAGAGAAGCTATCTCTGTTTCTCCGAGACCGTTCTCAATGTCACCGCTTAGGTTGTTGTTCGACAGGTCAAGTCCGCTCAGGTACGGCAGGTTCAGCGTCGAGAGCGGGAAGTTACCGTCAATCTCGTTGTCCGAGAGGTCGAGAGCGACTACGTGTCCCTGATAGAAACTCAAGCCTTGGAAGGAGCCTGCGCCGGCTTCGCCCTTCGACATGTCCCAGCGGTTCTTCCAGTTGCGAGTGCTGAGTTCGGTGTAGATAGCCTGCAATGCAGCCCACTCGGCAGGATCCATGCGCCAGATGGTGAAGGAGCCGACCCACTCATCGTCGATGCCATAGTAGAGGTCGTTCTCTGCGATGGACAGATATACATCGTAGCTGCCCTTGTCAGCAGGCTCCTTCTCTACGTCATTGATCCTGTAGGAGAATGATGCATTGCCTATTCCGGCATCCGTGGAGGCGGTTGCTGTATGCAAAGCACCATCATAGAGCGCATTCTTCGGAATAGTGACTGAATACATGCCGCTCGTCAGGGTTGCCTTATCTATCAGGAAGTTAGCGGAAAGCGAACCAGTGTAGTTACCCTTACCCGTTACCTTCAGCGATGCGGTACCCGGCAGAATGTTGTTCGACCATGCAGCAGTATAGTCTTTGCCTGCTACCAAATCAAAGCCTGCGATGTACCAACCCGGAGTCCACTCATAGCCAGTATAGGAGCAGTCGGTATAGGTAAAGACAATCGGTCCTTCCAACGGTTTCGGAGCAATAGTATAGGTATATTCCTTATATCCTATTGTGTGCGGGAAGTTACCTGCAAGCATCACATGTGCTGTACCGGCATTGATGTTATCGGTATAAGCGATGGTGTATTTGCCTTCCTGCACGCCCGAAATAAATACATCCTGTGTCTGTGGTTCTCCGTTGTAAACCTTATCCACTACTTCGCCCTGCACTTCATAAGCACCCAAGTCTTGGTATTGGACAGAAGGCAGCGAAGTGATATTACCCAATATGTCACGTGTGCGGAAATGGATGGTATGTACCGCCTTTGAAGCATCGAACTTGGCATCGAATGTGCCATGGAAGTCTGCATCAGATGAGAGACGCACCGGGTCGGTAGCCAGCATTGTCCATCCGTCCGCATCGGTGCTCTCCACCTGATATTCCAGATAACCGTCCACTCCGGTTGTATGAGTGTAGATTCCTTCTGCGTACATCGAATGGGTAGCAGAGAGGTCGTTCCATGTGCTCAGGTCTAACGGTGTCAGAATGACGGAAGCACTCGGTTCCATCTTCACTTCACCGATACCGACCATGAACGAGTACATCACAGTTTGTCCGGCAGCAATCGTACGGTTTTTCCAGCACCAGCCCATTCCGCTGTCGTAGTTGCCGTTCTCTTGCAAATAGTATTGAGGATATTCAAAAGTATAATTACCAATCATCTGATTTGCGGAAGTATTTTCCGAGTAGAATCCGAACCAATGATCATCGATGAGTGTGCTACCGGCAGCACCCAGACCGAAGATGATATAGAGCTGTCCGCCTTCGCCATCTTGCATCTTGATACCTATTATGTCGCCGTTGTCGTCTGTGATAGCCTCAATAGGGGCTGCATCATTGCGTCCAATCTGAACATCCGCGTGTGTTCCGAGAGAGATAACAGCATCTTCGCTACCCGTATTGGACACACGATAAACAATGCGCGCCATGGCACCGGACTGCAATACGGATGTATTCACTTGCACATCATCGACTTTCAAACCGTCATATACATTTGTAGCAGCATTGTCCCCTACTTTGATAGCTGCCTGATAACCGCCGTCAGAGAACGTGGAACCGTAGTATTTGTTATCATCCATACCCTTAATATCTATAGCCGAGCCGTTGTCATAACTATAGAGGTTGGTCGTACCTACCTGAGTATAGGTGCCGAAATCAGGTACATAATGAGCTACCCATTGTACATCTTGCGTGGATTGTAAACCACTGAGAGCAACACTTGTGGAAACAGTACCGTCACTGCACTCCCATCGGTCAAATTTTAGGAAAGAAGACAGACCATAACCGGTGGGGCTTGCATAAATTTCATAATTATCTCCTTCCACCACTTCGAGTGAGTAAGTCCCTTCTTCATTACATTTGTAGTTGTCACATATCCATAATGGATTTTCATCTCCGTAGTCATCAAAAAGACCGGCAGGATTCGTACTTACAGAGATGGTATAAACTGGTATCTTCTCAAACTTGGCAGTATAGGTTATATTCGAGGTCAGAGTAATATTAATAAGCTGTCCATTATATTCTGGACCGTAAATCTGTGTTTCACCATCGTACCAACCTAAGAAACGATAGCCGCTTAATGGGGAGGCCCAAATATAGATTTCTGTATTCTCTTGAACCGAAATCCAAAATACCCAATTCTGATCATCATCCCCCTCATTATCATAACTTAATGGATCTGCTCCTGAACTTGTCCAAGTCTCCACGTCCCCACCTTCTGCGAGATCTGCAATCACAGTAACCGTATATGTGGGTATCTCCTCGAATTTGGCGGTATAAGTCACATCCGCAGTCGGAGTGATTTGGATATATTGACCACTGTACTCAGGTCGATAGACCATTTCGTCTCCTATGAACCAGCCGAGGAAACGATAACCGGAGATAGTATCTGCGTAAATTCCAAGTTCCGTATTCTCCTGAACGGTAATCCATTCTTTCCAATCGTGTTCGTCATCTAATGACTCGTAACCCTCCTCTATTGGATCAGCTCCTGACCATGTCCATACACTGACATTGCCACCTTCTGCAAGATCTGCAATCACAGTAACCGTATATGTGGGTATCTCCTCAAACTTGGCAGTATATGTTTCATTTTTGGTTGGAGTGAAACGAATATCTTGTTTCTCCGTTTCAGGACCATAGACCATTTCATCTCCTATGAACCAGCCGAGGAAACGATAGCCTTCCATTGCCTCAGCATATAAATATACTTCGCTGTTTTCGTTCACAGTAATCCATGAACCGTAATCGTCATCGCCATCTGCCTCGACTCCAGACCAAAGCCAAACAGCGGCTTCGCCGCCCTCAATATTCTTATCTATAGTAATAGTGAAAGTAGGAATCTCTCTAAACTTAGCGGTATAGGTTTTATCCGCCGCTCCACTTGTTATCTGACATGACAGATAACCACTGATTGCTTCTTCTCCGTCATACCATCCAATGAATTCATAGCCGGGAGTTATGTAATCCGGATCAATCTCAAGATATACTGTTGCTCCTTCATACACCTCTGCATAGCCGTCTCCTTCGTCAACACTTTCGCTGGACCAAACAGAGATTTGATCAACAGCCACTGCCGGGTCTGCACTCGCATAAACGAAGTACGTTGGGATGGGTTCGAAATACGCCGTGATGTTCTGCTCGCTTCTCACCGTGACCGAACGCGGGTTCTTGGTCGAGTTGTCTTCCCATTTGACAAACCGGTACAGACTCTCGTCATTCACGACCGCAGTAAGCGTCAGCTTTCTGCCGCTGCGAACCTCAAAATCGACATAGCCTCCATTCTCGTCCGTGTCGTGGTATGTCTCGCCGTCCACATCACCATTAGTGATGTCGACAGACACATACCCGGCTTCACTGTCGGATGTAGAGACGGAGACATAGTAGTTGGTCGCCGACCAACCGAAAGTGCTCAGCATCAATGTGAGCAACATGAGTAATGTCTTTCTCATAATAATAAATGTGTTAGTTAATATGTTTGTTATACTTATATCTTCAGCGACTTGCGCCCTTGCATTAATCTTTATGGAACGCGAGTGCGCGCATTAGCGCATATACGCACACAAAAAGCGCAGACTCCGCTATTGCTCATCTACGCACAAGGGCCTTCGCATTGCCCACCAAGTCAAATAAACAACAATGAAACCTACGCCGATATGACAAACCGCCTGCCAAGAAACGGCAGGCACGGTATGAATGTCATACCCGTAGGCGTAATTGCTTACTTTGCTTTTGACTTGGTTGTAAAAGGTTGCGAAGCTTTTGTGCGTCAAATACAAAGCGCTAATAAACGCCTTCTCAATATGTACTGATTCCCCTCTTACCCTCTTGTTCGCGACAGGCACGGCGCAGATTGAATCCTCAGAAATGAGTGCCTCTCCGTGCACCTTTTCGTGCATCCACTTGGTGCACAACACTCATTTTTCGGCTGCAAAATTACAATAAATTTTGCATATATGCAAGAGGTAAGTGATTTTTTTTGCAAAAAATAGTGCTTTCACTATATTTTTTGATAATACGTTCTGTGGAACATGCTTTTGTAGGGAGGACCGAAGTATAACAGAAACAGTCCTCGCACCCTGCGTAGCGGTAATACAAATGAGTACGTATTACATAGTACTTACATAGTACTTGCCCTTTACTTGCCACTTAGACACCCCTGTTTTTGAACACCGCAGCAGGTGGGCGTGTCTTACCTCCGTCTGCCCTCCGGCGAACCACCGTCGAAACGGCTACCCTTGCGCTACCTTTGCGCTACCCTTGCTATACCTTTGAGCGACTTGACGGAGGCAGAAGCCGGATGGTTCGGAACAGGTGTTGCATAGGACATTTGCAGGAGAGAAGATAGGGATTGCCTGCGTGATGGCGGCGCAAAAGAGGCGGAAAAGCTGCAAATATATATGGAAAATGAATTATTATTTGCATATGTCGTTTTTTTGTTGTACCTTTGTCGTCGGATTTTGAAAAGGGAGAGTTGAAAGTTGAAAGTTGAAAGTTGATAGTTGATAGAAGTTGAGTGTTGAGAGTTGAGTGTTGAGAGTAGTTGAAAGTTGAAAGTTGATAGTTGATAGAAGTTGAGAGTTCTTATCTCGGCAAAGCCTCGAACGATCGGCTGAAGCCGTATGGAGAGTTGAGAGTAGTTGATAGTTGAAAGTTGATAGTTGATAGAAGTTGAGAGTTCTTATCTCGGCAAAGCCTCGAACGATCGGCTGAAGCCGTATGGAGAGTTGAGAGTAGTTGATAGTTGAAAGTTGAAAGTTGATAGAAGTTGAGTGTTGAGTGTAGTTGAGAGTTGAGTGTAGTTGATAGTTGATAGTTGAAAGTTAATAGAAGTTGAAAGTTGAAAGTTGAAAGAAATATGATTCTAATTGCAGACAGCGGAAGTACCAAGGTGCATTGGTGTCTTGTGACCGCCAGCGGACAGTGTTCTGACGTGTTCACGGACGGCATCAACCCGCTTTTCCAGACATGTGACGCGATGCGTAACAGCATCAGTAACCAACTTCTGCCGAAGATTTCGTCCCTGCTGTGGGCAGGTACGCTGACGCATGTGTTCTTCTACGGGGCGGGCTGTACGCCGGAGAAGAAAGTGTATGTGCAACGGGCATTGGAGGGTGTGTTCAAGAAAGCGGAAGTGCAGGTGGAGTCCGACATGTTGGGTGCCGCCCGAGGGCTCTTGGGACACCAGCCCGGCGTAGCATGTATCCTCGGCACCGGCAGCGGCAGCTGTTACTATGACGGGAAGAAGATAGCATGGTCTGTTCCGTCGTTAGGGTATATCCTCGGCGACGAGGGCAGTGCCGCCGTGTTAGGGAAACGGCTGGTGGGAGACCTGCTGAAGAATCAGATGGGACAAAGGAATGATGGATTGATGAATGATGGATTGATGAATGATGGATTGATGAACGGTGGATTAGTGGACTTGAAGGAGCTGTTCTTTGAGGAGTACCAGACCTCGATGGCGGAGATTATCGAGAAAGTATATCGCCAGCCGTTCCCGAACCGTTACCTTGCAAGGCTGAGCCGTTTCTGCGCCGACCACATGGACGACCCGCGCATTCATGACCTTGTGTATGACCATTTCGTGCAGTTCATACGCCGTAACCTCGTGCAATATTTCGAAAAAAATGACCAAATGGTAAATGATAAAATGGTAAATGGTCAAATGGTAAATGCCGTGGGCTTTGTGGGGTCGGTGGCATATTACTACAAGCCGATATTGGAGGAAGCGATGGCGGCGGAAGGGATACCGTTGGGCATTGTGCTGCAGGACCCCATCGAAGGGCTGAAAGAGTACCACAAGGACGCCGTGGTGCCGACGACGGAATAAAGAGAGTTTATAGTTGAAAGTTGAAAGTTGATAGAAGTTGAGAGTTGAGTGTAGTTGAGAGTTGAGAGTTGAGTGTTGAGTGTAGTTGATAGTTGAAAGTTGATAGTTGATAGAAGTTGAGAGTTGATAGTTGAAAGTTGATAGTTGAAAGTTGAGAATTGAGTGACATGATACAAACTTTCTTTTTGCCGGGGCGTGTGTGCAGTACAGACGCCATCCGGGGGATAGCAGACAAGAGTGCTGCGCAGTACACCCTGATTTGCCTCAAGCCGGAGATAGAATGGGTCTATCTGGGGCAGGAACGAATGGTGCAGGTGCTGGAGATGACCGGCGCCACCATGGTCTATGCCGACAGGTTTCATAAAGTACAAAGGGACCAAGTACCAAGTGACCAAGTACCAAGTGACCAAGTACCAAGTGACCAAGTACCAAATACAAAGGACGATGGGCAATGGGTGATTAGTGAGGCACCGGTGATTGATTACCAGGCAGGCGCGCTCCGTGACGATTTCGACTTCGGCGCCGTAATGCTCTGGGACACCGCCAAACTGAAAGCACTCGTGGCGCAGATGGACACCGCTTATGAGTTCGCAGGGCTTTATGACCTCCGTCTCCGCGCCGTCGCTTTCGGCAATCGGTGTGCAATGGTCGATACCACTCCGCTAAATCGACAGGCAACCGATGCCTCCGCTCTCCCCACAAATATAAAATTTGCGGGGACCCCATTAGTGCACATTCCTGAGTATTTATATTACGAGGTGGAGACCGACACCCGCAAGTCCGGCGAGAAACTGTTCGACTACGTCGATCCGCGCAACAGGCAGGTGCAGGTGGAGATGGAGGCGTGCGTGACGGAGCACCTCAAACGCATCGGCGCATACCTGCAGCCCGGCGAGTACATGCCCCTGCCGGAAGCAGGAGAGTACCCTGTGACAGCCAGTGTCATTATTCCTTGTAAGAACCGTGCGCGCACGATTGCAGACGCAGTACACAGCGCACTGAGCCAGAAAGTGCGCGAGGGCTATTCGTTCAACGTCATCGTCGTCGATGACAACTCCACCGACGGCACGGCGGAAATCATTGAAAAGTTGAGAGTTGAGAGTTTAAAGTTGAGAGAAGTTGAGCGTGGAGAGTTAATAGTTATTCATCAAGATCCCACATGGCACGCGATAGGCGGCAACTGGAACGTGGCTATCCACGACCCGCGTTGCGGCAAATACGCCATCCAGCTGGACAGCGATGACACCTATTTTGACGAGAACACCGTACAGAAATTCATCGACACTTTTGAGAATGTACAAGGGGACAATGTACAATGTACAAAGTTCGGCATGGTGATAGGTACATACCGGCTGACGGACATGGAGGGCAAGGTGCTGCCTCCTGGCGTGATAGACCACCGCGAGTGGACGGACGACAACGGACGTAACAACGCCCTGCGTATCAACGGCTTGGGTGCTCCGAGAGGGTTCTATGTGCCGCTGCTGCGGACCATCAACTACCCTACCACCAAGTACGGCGAGGACTACGCCGTAGGGCTGCGCATCAGCAGAAACTGGCGTATCGGACGTATCTACGACGTCCTGTATAACTGCCGCCGGTGGGAGGACAACTCCGACGCCAACTGCGACATCGTAGCCATGAACCGCAACAACTGGTACAAAGACCGGCTGAGGACATGGGAACTCATAGCACGCCTGCATTGAATATCCGCGTCGGCATATTGACAGCTCCAAAGATAGAGTGGGAGCAACGGAAAGATACGTTCGTATTAAAGAACGTGCGTATCGGCATCGGCTTCCATTGGGACAGGCACGAAGACCAAGAGTTCGCCGGCACGCTGGAGATAAAGTCTGTTCCCAACCCCGTTATGCAAGGAGGAAAACCGTGGCAGGTAGCCGTCAACACCATTGAGTTGGAGGACTATCTGTGCTCCGTCATCTCGTCGGAGATGAGCGCCAACAGCCCGATGGAGCTGCTCAAAGCGCATGCGGTGATTAGCCGCAGCTGGGCAATCAGGGCGATGGAGCACCCCAACCATGAGGGGTATCATGTGTGTGCCGATGACCACTGCCAGCGCTACGAGGGTCTGAGGCGGATGAACGAGCGCGCCGTGGAAGCCGTACGTGCCACTGCCGGACAAGTGTTAGTAAGTACGAAGGGACGATGTACGATGTACGAAGGAGCCAAGGAGGAGATTTGCGACTGTAGATACCACAAGTGCTGCGGAGGACGGACGGAGATATGGCGCACCTGCTGGGAGGACATCGATGTGCCCTATATACAGTCCGTCGAGTGCCCTTACTGCAACCCCTCGTACATGGATAAATCCCTCGTGCATCGTACATCCGTCCTTCGTACAGTCCTGAATGACTACGACCAAGAGACCACCGACTTCCATGACTGGCAGGTGACTTATACCGCCGAAGAACTGAGTGCTGTCATCCGCGGGAAATCAGGCATTGACTTCGGAGAGATCATCGACCTTGTTCCTCTCCACCGCGGTCCTTCGGGGCGTATTGACAGCCTGAAGATTGTCGGCACCAAGCACACGGAGGTTATCGGCAAAGAACTGAAGATACGCCTCTGGCTCAGCAAGACATGTCTGTACAGCAGTTGGTTTGAGATAAGTCGAAAGTCGAAAGTCGAAAGTCGAAAGCCACAATGGGTTCTTCGCGGTCATGGCTGGGGACACGGCGCAGGGCTCTGCCAGATAGGTGCCGCCGTCATGGCGGCGGAAGGCAGGACCTACGAAGAGATTCTGACCTATTACTATCCCGGCACTACACTAAATGCCCAAATGGTAAATGAATAAATGGTAAATGTCCAAATGGTAAATGCCTTGGCCTTGCAGCGCAATAAATACAAGCACCTCTCCGATGAGGAGTGGCGGTGGTTCTTGCAGCAAGCCGAAGGACGCGAACGGACGGCAGACAAACTGCCGACCTTTGCCGCCATCGAGGACTGGTGGTACCCCGTGAGGCTGAGTTGTGAGCAGTGTTCGTCGGAACTCACCGCACGATACAAAGCGGAGTTAGTCGAAAGTCAAAAGTCAAAAGTCGAAAGCCGTTTTCTCGACTTAACCGGAGGCTATGGCGTGGACACTTATTTTCTGTCCGAACTCTTTGCCCGTACGGACTACGTGGAGCAGAACGCCGAGCTGTGCCGGATTGCCACACACAACTTCGCGCTTAGTCAAAAGTCGAAAGTCGAAAGACAAAAGCTCTCCATTACCGTTCACAACACCACCGCCGAGGATTTCTTACAATGCAGCGGTCCTACGGCGAAGCGGTCTTACAGCATCAGCGGTCATACAGGCGAAGCCGGTCATAGTCCGACAGGCTATTCCCTCATCTTCCTTGACCCGGCACGGCGTGACAGCCACGGCGGCAAGGTATTCAAGTTAGCCGACTGCACGCCCAATGTGGTTGAGTTGCTGCCTACCCTCTTGGACCACCTCGCACCGGACGGACGGATTATGCTCAAGCTCTCGCCCATGCTCGACATCACGCAGGCTCTCAAGGAGCTATCCTTGGTACAGCGTACATCCGTCCTTCGTACATTGTCTTGGTCTGTCCATGTAGTGGCTGTGAAAAACGAGGTCAAAGAAGTGCTTTTGTTATCCCAATGCCTCAACGCCCCGATAAATAACCGGATGGTAAATGACCAAATAAATGATAAAATGGTAAATGACCAAATAATCAAATGTATTGACCTCTCCCACCCCGAACAGGCTTTCTCTTTCACCTGCGGAGAAGAGCAGGCTGCGCAGCCCCAAATGGTAAATAATCCTTCGTCACTTGGTACTTCGTCACTTGGTACTTGGCTTTATGAGCCCAATGCCGCTATTCTGAAAGCAGGAGCTTTCAAATTAGTCGGAGCGCGTTTCGGTTTGCAGAAATTAGATGTGAACACGCATCTGTATTGCTCGGAGACCTTGGTGAACGGTTTCCCGGGACGGGTCTGGAAGATCACACAACGCCTAAATGCCCAAATGGCAAATGACCAAATGGCGAATGTCCTCTGCCGCAACTATCCGCTTACGCCGGAGCAGCTGAAGAAGAAACTGCGCCTCCGCGACGGAGGGACTGCGTTTGTCATCGGCTGCCGCGTAGCAGGCAAGCCCACTGTCTTCATGGCGGAAAGAGTCCTTTCGTAGCCCTTCTAAAAGCCTATACGAAGTATCACCCCAAGGGATTGAAGATGTCCATACCGAAGGCAGACGTGAAAGCGTCTGCTTTTTTCAGAGCTTCGGGTGTGTCGAGGAGGACGCCTCCGCCCTGAGGGGACATCAGGAGAATGCGGTCGGAGAGTGCAAGCGCGAGGTCCAGTTCGTGGGTAGAGATAAGGATAGTCTTGTTCTGCTCATGCGCCAGCCTGCGGAGCATACGCAAGATGAGAATACGGTGCGGCAGGTCCAAGTGCGCCGTGGGTTCGTCCAGCAGAATAATGGGCGTCTGCTGCGCCAGCGCTTTGGCAATCAAGATGCGCTGTTTCTCTCCGTCCGAATGGGCGTTGAACATCGTGGAAGCAAATGCTTCCACAGACCGTGTTGCCGTATGACTGTCCTGCGGACTGTGAGACCGCTGCGCTGTAAGACTGAAGCCCACCTGTTGCAGGCTCTCCGCAATAATCCGTTCGTCAGGTTCAGTCAGTCCGCCGAGGAAAGAGGTATAGGGGTACCGCCCCATCGCCACCACGTCATGCACCGTCGTGTTCTCCAGCGAGAGCCGCTCGGTCAGGACCAGAGAGACCGATTTGCTGTAAGAACGCTGCGATGTAAGAACGCTATCGGTGTTTGAACGCTGCGCTGTAAGACCGGCTTCGCCTGTTAGATTATACGTGCCGGACAAAGGCGGTTGGAGACCGGCGAGGGTACGGAGGAGAGTCGATTTGCCGCAGCCGTTGGGACCTAACATGCAGACCATCTCGCCCTCGCAGAGCGAGAAAGAGAGGTCGCGCTGCACAGCCTTCCGACTTTCGACTTTCGACTTTCGACCTCTATCGGCATAGCCGATGGACAACTTATTCGTAGAAATAGAGACGTTGGACACGGCGCGAGACGGAGGTTAAGATTTCATATGTGATTGTTCCTAATTTGTCCGCCAGTTCCTCCAGCGGCATATGTTCGCCGAATATCTCCACGCTGTCTCCGGGCCGTGCGTCCGTTCCGGTGATATCCACCATCGCCTGATCCATGCACACGTTGCCCACGACCGGACACCGTTTACCGCGCACCCACACTTCGCCGCCGTAGTTGGAGAAGCGGCGGTCGAAGCCGTCGGCATAGCCGATAGGAATGACGGCTATCACGCGGTCCTCGTCCAGCTTCGTATGACGCCCGTAGCCGATGGTCTCTCCGGCTTTGACTGTCTTGACGGAGAGGATAGTAGTCCTGAGCGTGCAGACATTACGCAGCTTCGCTCCGGCGAACGAGAAACCGTACAGCCCGATGCCCAGCCGGCACATGTCAAACTGGTAGTCCGTGAAGCGTTCTATGCCTGCGGAGTTGAGGATATGTTTGAGCACCTCTCCCCGACCCTCTCCCAAGGAGAGGGAGGCTTTCAGTTTCTCGGCGCAGCGGTCGAAATAGCGGATCTGTTGGAGAGTGAAGTCGTCAAACTGCGGTTCGTCGCTGCCAGCCAGATGGGAGAAGACGGAGCGCACCGAGACGGCTTTCTGGTGGTTCAGACGGTCGATGAGCCACGGCAGGTCTTCCTCGTAGAAGCCCAGCCGGTGCATTCCGCTGTCTATCTTGATATGGATGGGATAGTACTCCAGCCCCTTCGCCTCCGCCGCTGCAATAACCGTCTTGAGCGACTGGCGGGAATAGACATTCGGCTCCAGATTGTTCTCTAAAATCAGGTCCATTGCCGCCACCTCGGGGTCCATGATGATGATGGGCAGCGTGATCCCCGCCTTGCGCAGTTCGACTCCTTCGTCGGCTACGGCAACAGCCAAGTAATTTACCATTTGGTCATTTACTATTTGGTCATTTACCATTTGGTCATTTGTTGGGGCATTTGCTTTTTGCAAGGCGCGGCTGACCTCGACACTGCCTGCGCCATAGGCGAAGGCTTTGACCATACAAGTCAGCTTGGTTGACGGCTTGAGCAGAGAGCGGAAGTAGCGGACGTTCTCCACGAGAGCGGACAGATTGACCTCCATCACCGTCTCATGTGTCTGATGCAAAATCCGTTCGGTGATGGTCTCCTCGTCATAACCCAGCGCCCTCATGACGGCGGCACAAGTCCGCACGTTCTGGTGGGTCGGGTCCTCAATGACCTGCTCGGAGTGTACGAAGAGTTTCATCTTCTCTTCGCGTTTCTGCTCCAGCGAGGCAAAGTTCTCGTCGTGCTCATGCCCGATATAGGTGATGACGCCTATCGTGGGACGGATGACGGGCTCCAGCCGCTCCATCTCTCCGGGCTGCGAGATGCCCGCCTCGAAGATGGCAAGCGGGGCTTTAAGGGTCTTTGAGTCCTTAAGGTCGTTAGGGTTCTTAGGGTCTTTAAGGAGTTTCTCCAGTTGCCAGACGGAGAGGGGTACGCCTATTTGCGAGTTATAGGACTTGGGCGAACGGATGACGGTGTAGTCGTCCTTGAGGAGCTGGTAGAGCCACTCCTTGACAACGGTCTTGCCGTTCGATCCCGTGATGCCGATGACCGTGCCGTGAAATTGCGCCCTGACATAGGCAGCAAGGGCTTGCAACGCCGCCACGGCATCGCCTGTCACGAAAGCCTGTACGCCCTTGGAGCGGAGGTCAGGGATATAGTTGGCGCCATCATTCTTGTCCGTTTTGATGGCAAAAAAGAGGGTGTTAGCAGGCTCTACGCCCAGTTGGCGGCTGTCCGTGAGGAGATGGCGGATGTCCAGAGAATCATCGCCGGAGACCTGTGCGAGCGAGCCGATAGCTTGTCTGATTTCGCTTAGTTTCATTGTATTGTTGTTCAAAGGGTGCTTACAAGCACTCCGATAGATGCCGAAAGTATCTAAAATTCCGTGCAAAGGTACTGCTTTTTTTCGATATACGCAAGAGAGAGGGCGAAAAATGTGTGTTTTTTGCTCCGCCATGCATGGCGGATGCAATATACAGGAGACCTGTAATCCCCCCCCCCTTCTGAAAAGTATAATAGAAAGGAAAGAAAGCGCAAAAATAAGAACAGGGAAACAAGAGTAGTACTGCGTACCAGAAATAACGCACTAATATCCCACTAATAACCCACTAATAACCCACTAATAACCCACTAATAACGCGCTTTTTACCGCCAAATGGAAGAAGAATGAAAAGATGATGAAAGGCAGAGTATAAATTAGACGGAGGGAGCCGGAGCTCAGACGGCACAGAAAACGAAAGAGGGCGGCACAAAAAACGAAAGAGGGCGGCACAGAAAACAAAAGGGAGAGGCACAAAAACGAAAGGGAGAGGCACAAAAACGAAAGGGAACGGCACAAAAACGAAAGGGAGCGGCACAGAAAACAAAAGAGAGAGGCACAAAAACGAAAGGGAGCAACGGATAATATCCGGCAAAATGAACGAAGCAAAGGGCAAGAAGAGAGACGAAGGATATCGGAGGAACCGGAATTTATCGGAATTTATCGGAAATAATTTGCACATATCAAAAAAAAGTAGTAAATTTGCACCCGATTTTAAAATGCATAAGTATGCACTTATGATTTCAAGAACCCACCCAGTACCTCGAAGGGGGGACACCCCCGAACCTATGACACCCTACCTATGACACCCCCCGACCCCCTATATAAGGGGGAGAGAGAGGATGCGGGATGGGATACCGCACAATGGACAAAACAAAAACGGGATGGGATATCTGTATAGGAAATGGAATATCAGAATAGGAAATGGAATATCAGTATATCAATAGGATTGATTCACCGGCTGATTTGAAGAAGCTACGGGTGGAAGAACTGCCGGCAGTATGCGCAGAACTGCGACAGTTCATCATCGAGGCTCTGAGCAAGAACCCCGGTCATCTGGCGTCGTCATTAGGCACCATCGAACTGACAGTGGCTCTGCATTATGTGTTCGACACGCCGGATGACAAGTTAGTATGGGACGTGGGTCACCAAGCGTACGCGCACAAGATACTGACCGGCAGGCGCGACCGATTCCACACCAACCGGCAGTTCAAAGGTCTCTCTCCGTTCACGAACCCGGCGGAGAGCGAATATGACGCCTTCATCGCCGGTCATGCCTCCAATAGCATATCTGCGGCGTTAGGCCTTGATATAGCAGACCGGCTTCGCCTGACAGAGCACAGACCGGCTTCGCCTGACGGAGTACAGACCGATTCACCTAAAAGACACAACGTGGCAGCCATCATCGGCGACGGTGCGATGACGGGCGGACTGGCATTCGAGGGACTGAACAACACCTCGATGGACAAGAACAACCTTCTGATTGTGCTCAACGACAACCATATGGCGATTGACCCGCTTAAAGGCGGCTTCACCCAATACCTTGTGGACCTGACGACGAGTTCGACCTACAACAAATGGCGCTGGCGTCTATACCGTTTCGCCGCGAAGATGCACCTTGTCGATGAACGCAAGAGACGTGCTATCCTCCGCCGTAACAACAGTCTGAAAGCCGTGCTGAGCAAACAGCCGAGTAACATCTTCACCGGGATGAACATCCGTTATTTCGGTCCGACCGACGGGCATGACGTGGAAGGGCTGGTGCGCATCCTGAGCGAGATAAAGAACCACCGCGGCCCCAAAGTGCTGCATATCGTCACCAAGAAAGGCAAGGGTTACGCACCGGCGGAGAACGACCAGACCGTATGGCACGCTCCGGGAGAGTTCAACGTCACTACCGGCGAGCGCCGTAGTGACGAATTAAAAATTAAAAATTACGAATTAACCACCCCGCCCCTATGGCAGGAGGTGTTCGGCGAGACGCTGTTAGAGCTGGCGAAGAAGAACGAGAAGATTGTAGGCGTGACTCCCGCCATGCCCAGCGGCTGCAGCATGAGCATCATGCAGAAAGAGCTGCCGGACCGCGTGTTCGATGTCGGCATCGCGGAAGGTCATGCCGTGACATTCAGCGCCGGACTGGCAAAAGCCGGAGTCCTGCCCTATTGCAACATCTACTCGACGTTCATGCAGCGCGCGTATGACAACATCGTTCATGACGTGGCGTTGCAGAACCTGCATGTGGTGCTGTGTATCGACCGCGCCGGCATCGTCGGCAACGACGGCGCCACGCACCACGGTCTGTTAGACATCGCCTATCTGCGCCCCATCCCCAACATACAGATATGCGCGCCGAGGACGGCAGAGGACCTGCGCGAGATGATGATACTGGCGGAAGGGATAGAGGGTCCGGTAGCAATCAGGTATCCGAGAGGAAGGACGCCTATGAATGATGAAATGAGCGCGGCAAAACCGCTCAATGATGGAATGATGGCATTAGGCAAGGGCGTGAAACTCAGGGACGGAAAAGACATAGCCGTGCTGACGATAGGCGCTATCGGCAACCCGATGGCGGAAGCCATAGAAGAAGTCGAAAGTCAAAACGGGACAGAGCCTGTCGAAAGACAATTTGCGCATTATGACATGCGGTGGGTGAAACCGTTAGACGAGGAGCTATTACACGAGGTGGGACGCAAATACAAGACCATCGTGACCGCCGAGGACGGCATGATATCCGGCGGTTTCGGCAGCGCCGTATTGGAATGGATGGCGGACCACGGCTATACCCCGCGTATCATCCGTCTGGGCGTGAACGACCAGTTCGTAGAACACGGTTCTACCAAAGAATTATACCATTTACTGAAATTAGACAAGGAGGGCTTATGCGAATCGTTATTGCAGGCGCTGGAGAAGTAGGCACACACTTGGCGAAACTGCTGAGTCGTGAGGAGATAGAAATCAGCCTACTGGATGAGAGTCAGGAGCGTTTGGGCGACCTGAGCGCCAACTATGACATGCTGACGAAAGTGGGCAACCCCACTTCCATCCACGACCTACGCGAGGTGGGTGTGCCGGGTTGCGACCTGTTCATCTCCGTCACGCCTCACGAGACAGAGAACATGACCGCCTGCCTGATAGCCAACTCATTAGGCGCCAAACGTACTCTGGCGCGTATCGACAACTACGAATACCTGCTGCCGGAGAACAAGAAATTCTTCGAGGAGATGGGTCTGAACCACCTCATCTACCCTGAGGTGCTGGCAGCGAACGAGATAGAAGAGAGCCTTCGAACCAACTGGATGCGGTACCATCTGCAGCTGTGCCAAGGGGCGTTGGAGCTGTGCATCATCAAGGTCCGCAGCACCGCGAAGGTCTTGGGAAAGAGTTTCGCCTCGGGTATCTACAACCACGGCAAATACCGTATCGTAGCCATCAAACGCGAACAGGAGACCATCATCCCTCGCGGCGGAGACACAGTGGAAGAGGGCGACTTGGTCTATTGCGTGTGCCCGAAAGAGAACATGGAATACATGCGCGAGGAATTAGGCAAATCCAAGCGCGAGATAAAAAACATCATCTTCTTCGGCGGCGGACGCGTTGCACGCAAAGCGGCAACCGAACTGACGGACGAGATGAACATCAAAATCATCGAGAAAGACCGTGAGCTATGCAACGTGCTGAGCGAGAAAGTGCCCAACGCCCTGATTATCAACGCAGACGGCAGCGACATGGACATTCTCAAGGAAGAAGGGATACAGGATGCTGATGCATTTGTAGCCGTGACAGAGAGCAGCGAGGCGAACATCTTCGCCTGCCTTGCGGCACAACGGTTCGGCGTACGCAAGACCATCGCCGAGGTGGAGAACCTCGACTATATCCCGATGGCGGAAGGCTTGGACATAGGCACTGTGCTGAACAAAAAGACCATCGCCGCCAGTTATATCTACCAGATGCTGCTGGACGCGAGCGTCCGGGGCGTGCATAACCTGACGAGCGCGGATGCGGAGATTGTGGAGTTCTACGCCAAAGAAGGCAGCACCATCACCCGTCACCGTGTGCGCAACCTCGACCTGCCGCAGGAAGCCAACATAGGCGGAATCGTTCGTGCAGGCGAAGGGGTGCTGGTCAACGGCGAGACACAGATCATCGCCGGAGACTTGGTGGTGGTGTTCTGCAAGAGCCATGTGATACGTAACTTAGAGCGATTCTTCAAATGACACGGATGTTCAACTGGCGCTTGGTCTTCAAGACGTTGGGTGTCCTGACGACCCTTGAGGCACTATTCATGTTAGTGCCCACGTTCTGCGCGTGGTGGTACGACGACCCGGACTTAGGCGCATGGATAGTGTCCACCCTCATCACATGGCTGAGCAGCTGGTGGATGGTACTCGCCGGCAGGAACGCGGAGCGGCGTGTAGGCGAACGCGAGGGTTATGTCATCGTGGCGGCGGTATGGTTGGTCTATTCGCTCTTCGGCATGCTTCCTTTCTGGCTGAGCGGTGCGCTGCCGTCTCTGACCGACGCATGGTATGAGACGATGGCTGGTTTCACCACCACCGGCTCCACCGTCCTCACCAATGTAGCGGCGCAGACCCATTCCATCCTGCTCTGGCGTGCGCTGATGCAATGGATAGGAGGTATGGGTATCATCGTGCTCAGCGTAGCCATCCTGCCTATGTTCGGACTGGGCGGTATGCAGCTCTACAGCGCCGAAGTGACGGGTGTGAGCTACGAGAAACTGAGTCCTCGTATCGCCGACACCGCCAAACATATGTGGATAACCTATATCGGTCTGACCATAGGCGAAGGCGTGCTGCTGTGGCTCTTCGGGATGGGTCGTTTCGACGCCGTGTGCCATGCCATGGCGACCATCTCCACCGGCGGTTTCGCCACCCATAACGACAGCGTCATCAGCTACGGACCAGCCATCCAATGGACGATAGCGGTATTCATGTTTCTGTCGGGCATCAACTTCACCCAACTCATCTATCTCTTCCGCGGCAAGCCCCAGCGTATGCTGCACGACGAGGAGACGCGCTGGTACACAGGCGCTTGTCTGTTTGCCGGAGTGGTGCTGAGCGTGGGTCTGCTCATCTACAGCGGCAACGGCGAGAGTATCAGGCAGGGTTTCTTCACCGCCATCGCCACCATCACCAGCACCGGTTTTGTGGCAGCGGATTACATGGTCTGGCCGCCTATCCTGTGGATGATAGTCTTCTTCCTGATGCTCACCGGCGGCGCCAGCGGTTCTACCGCCGGAGGTATCAAATGGGTGCGTTTGGCGGTGTTCGCCAAATCGGCACTGGCGGAACTCAAACGCCGTATCCATCCCAACGCCGTCATCCCGGTGCGTTTCAACGGCCGCACCCTGCGCGAGCAGACCACCAGTAACGTGATGGCGTTCATGTTTTTCTATATGATAATCATCGCGCTGGCATCGCTCTGTTTCTGCGCGTGCGGCATCGGTTTCGACGAGTCGATAGGCATAGCCGTGTCGATGATAGGTAATGTGGGTGTGTCTATCGGTCAATGGGGTTCCAGCGGCTGCTATGCTGCGCTGCCTGCCGTAGCCAAATGGACAGCTACGTTTGTCATGCTCATCGGACGTCTGGAGATATTTACCGTGCTGTTGCTTTTCAGCCGGGCACTGTGGAAGAAATGAGACCGAATCAAGTTCTGCTGTTTATCATCGCCGTAATGGTTTGTCTGGGAGCGCTGTGTATGGTGCTTCCGGGGCGTGTGGCATGGCGCGGACACGAGTTGCGCTGGCCTACCCTTGCCGAGGTGACGGGCACCGAAGCAGAGACATCCGAGACATCCGAGACATCCGAAGTATCGGAGGTATCGGAGGAATCCGAGAATCCGGAGGGCTCCGAGGGAACCGAGGGAACCAAGGGAGCGGACTCCGTCCCGGCTCAAGAACCGGTTGTCATCCCCAAGATACAGATAGATTCCACTCTTGACAGCCGTATTTACCTGCGCGCCTTCTACGCCTCGCTGCCTGAGGCGGCAGAGCGTGTCGTCCGTGTGCTGCATTACGGCGACAGCCAGATAGAGGAGGACCGCATGACCCTGCAGATACGCGAACATCTGCAAGCCCGTTTCGGCGGGACTGGTGTGGGACTCATGCCACTGGCACAGACCATCCCTTCGCGCACCGTCCGGCAGGAGCTATACATGAACCGCCGCAAAGTGAACCCTTATCATGGTCCGCAGCGCTACCTGTCCTACGCCTCGCGCGAGATGCAGCGTGCTGACGGCAAGTACGGCGTGATGAGCCAGATGGCGCTGATGGCTGACAGTCTGGTGCCCGGCAGCGAGGAGATTACCGCTGTCTGCATCCCGCAGACGGCAAGCGCGCATTACACACGATGGCAGGTCTTTGCCGACAGTTCCGTGCATTATACATTCTCCGGCGACACGGTCCGTCTGCAGGGCAGAGGAGCAGTCTATGGCTTGTCGCAGGAATGCGAGCAGGGAATCATCGTCGATAACATCCCCTTGCGCGGCTGCCTCGGTCTGGTGTTCACCAAGACGGACTCGGCGCAACTGGCGGATTTCTACAGCGGTCAGAACGTACGGCTCATCATCATGCAGTTCGGCGGCAACGCCATCCCCTTCAACGAGAAACCGGGCACGATACAGGCTATCGTGACAGGGCTCCGCGAGCAGGTGCAGTATATCAAAGCGTGTGCGCCGGACGCGTCCATCCTCTTCATCGGACCGAGTGACATGCTCCGGCAGACCGAAGGCGAATGGCAGACCTACCCCATGGTGCCGTATATGGACCGGCTGCTGCAGAAGATGGCACAGGAGGAAGAGATAGCCTATTTCAGTCTCTTCCGCTGGATGGGCGGCGCAGGAAGCATGGCACGATGGCAGGCGACAGGCCTCGCCGGCAGCGACGGCGTGCATTTCTACCGCAGCGGTGCACGCAAAGCAGGAAACGCCGTGGCGGAATGGATTATGGAGGGAATGATGGATTGAGCCGCTCGCAGAGCGAGCTAAATGATGGATTGATGAAATGATGGATTGATGAATGATGGATTGATGAATGATGGATTTCTTGCACCATATATTAGCTTTTGATGCGGAGTCGCCTCTGCTGTTCACCCAGTTTTATTTCTGGGCGTTCTTTGCGCTGGTTTATGCCCTGTTTGCTTTCATCATGGAAAGCCCGCTTCTCTCGAAGTCGAAAGTCAAAAGCCGTTTGCACCTCCGCAACGTCTATCTGCTGTTCGTCAGTTGGTTCTTCTATTACAAAACCAGCGGGCTGTTTCTGCTCATTCTCGCGTTTGTGACTTTCTCCGACTGGGTCATCGCGCAGCAAATCAGAAATGCCCAAACGAAGGATTACGGTTTACGAATTACGAAATACAAGATACCTGTTGCCACTGTACTGCTTGCACTTTCTGTTGTTATCGACTTGGGGCTGTTAGCCTATTTCAAGTACGCCTATTTCTTCACGAACATGCTCAACGACCTGTTCGGCACAGGTTTCCGCGTATTTGACATCTTCGCCTACATCGGCAACGGTTTCAGTGAGGCAGGCAGGTTCTCGGTCGATACGATAGTTCTGCCGGTGGGTATCTCGTTTTATATCTTCCAAGTCATCTCCTACACGGCGGATGTCTATCGCGGACGCATCCAGCCGGTGAAGAACATACTTGATTTCGGTTTCTACGTGTCCTTCTTCCCTCAGTTAGTGGCAGGTCCTATTGTCCGTGCGGAGGAGTTCATTCCGCAGCTGTACAAGCCTTTCCGCCTCAGCCGCAGGCTCTTCGGACTGGCGGTCTTCTGGATTCTCAACGGCTTGGCGAAGAAAATCATCATGTCCGATTATCTGGCAGTGAACATCATCGACCGTGTGTTTGACAACCCGCTGCTGTTCTCGGGATTCGAGAACCTGTTTGCGCTCTTCGCCTATTCGCTGCAGGTCTATGCGGACTTCTCCGGCTATACGGATGTGGCTATCGGCGTGGCTATGCTGATGGGTTTCTATCTGCCCAAGAACTTCGACTCGCCCTATAAGTCCCGGAACCCTCAGGAGTTCTGGCGGCGGTGGCATATGTCGTTAGGACGGTGGCTCAAGACCTACCTTTATATTCCTCTGGGCGGCAACCGTCGTATCGGCTTCGGCACGTATTTCTGGTGGGCACTCATCGCCCTTGTCTCCGCCGCCCTGACGGGCTGGTGGTGGCTGCTGATACCGTTTACGCTGCTGATAGCAGGAGTGGCGGTCGCGCATCGCCGGATAGTACATGGTAAATGGTCCAATGGTAAATTACTCTACTCCAACCTCAACTCGTTCATCACGCAGGTGCTGGGCGGTCTGTGGCACGGAGCAAGCTGGAACTTCATCATCTGGGGCGGCATCAACGGCATTGGCATGATTGCCAACAAGATATGGCGTGAGATGAACTGGCATGTGCGGTTCGGGTCGATGACCGTCCTGACCCTCACTCTCGCGATGCTGGACTGGCGGTACAACCTGCCGGTATGGCGTCTCTTTGCCGTCTGGGCAGGCATCGTCTGGACCGGCACACTGATACGGTATATATGGTGGCTGGTCACCAGAGACAAATTACGAATTACAAATTACGAATTAAAAATTACGAATGCCTTGGCGGACGCATGGGCTATTGCCCAGACCTTCACATTCATCACCTTCACGCGTCTCTTCTTCCGGTCGTCCAGCAACCTTGACCCGGCTACGGCAAACGAGGTGGCATGGGCTACCGCCAAGAACATGGTCAACCAGATTGGCGGAGCATGGAACAATGCCATCATCCCTGCCTTCCTCTGGGAGTTCCGGTGGGTGGTGGCGATGTTCGTGGCGGGCATGGTCATCCACTGGCTGCCAGCCGACTGGAAAAGGCGTTACAGACTCCGGTTTGCATCCATGCCTCTGTGGCTCATGGTGATTGCCGTATGCCTTGCCATCCTTGTCATCTACCAGTTCGTCACAGCAGATATGCAACCCTTTATCTACTTCCAATTCTGACAATTGGAAAGTAGATAAATTACGAATTAAAAATTAAAAATTACGAATTAAAGTTAGCATGAAAACAGAAGAAAATAATATCATTATAGATAAAACTTTTGCTTTTGCAGTTCGCATTGTTAATCTATATAAATATCTAACTAATAATGCGACAAACAAAGAGTTTGTTTTAAGTAAACAACTTCTTAGAAGTGGAACATCCATTCGTAATTTGTAATTCGTAATTTGTAATTCGTAATTTGTAAACATGCTCATCGGTATTACAGGAGGCATCGGCAGTGGCAAATCCACTATAGCGCACGCACTGGCGGCGCAGGGTTATGCCGTGTATGACTGCGACAAAGAGGCGAAACGTATCATCGCTCAGGACAAAGACGTGCAGGCTGCCATCATCGCGCTGCTGGGCGAAGAGGCATTCAGGGAAGCACCAAGCGACCAAGTACCAAGTACCAAGGTTTATAACACCGCCTATGTCGCCAGACGCGTTTTTGACGAGCCGGAGCTGCTGGACGCTCTAAACGCCATCGTCCACCCTGCGGTGAAGAAGGATATCTTACAGCGGAGCGGTCTCACAGCCAAGCAGTCTCGCAGCAAAGCGGTCCTTTTCATCGAATCCGCCATACTCTTCGAGTCGGGTCTGGACGTCCTCTGCGACCGTATCGTCCGGGTTGAGGCACCCGAGGAAGTGCGTCTGCAACGGGTTCTCGCGAGGGACTACGGAGGACAGGACACGCCGGATAATAGATATAAGGTACGCGCACGTATGCACGCGCAGATGAGTCCCGACAGGATGACTGCCGGACAAGCGGCAAAGACCATCCGCCTCCTCAACGACGGCAAGACACCCGTTGCCCGGTTAGCCGGAGAACTCTTGAGAGAAATCGCAAATAAACCGTAAATCGTAAATAAATATATCGTCAAATCGTAAATATCTTTATGAACTATCTTATTTCCGGAGGGGGAACCGGCGGACATATCTTCCCCGCAGTCAGTATAGCCAATGCCTTGCGTGAGTTGGACCCGCAGGCGAACATCCTCTTTGTCGGCGCGCTGGGACGCATGGAGATGGAGCGTGTGCCGCAAGCCGGTTACAAAATCATCGGTCTGCCGGTCCGCGGTTTCAACCGTGCGCAGCCGTGGAAGAATATCACGGTGCTCATCGACCTTGCCAAATCCATCCGGCAGGTGAAGAAAGTCATCCGTGATTTCCGTCCGGACGTAGGCGTGGGCGTAGGCGGTTACGCGTCCGGCGCAGCCATGTGGGCGGCAGCGAACATGGGCATACCTATCCTGCTGCAGGAGCAGAACGGTTTCGCAGGCGTCACCAATAAGATTCTCAAGGACAAAGCCGCCAAGATATGCGTGGCGTATGAGGGTATGGAGCGGTTCTTCCCTGCCGAGAAGATCATCCTCACCGGCAATCCCGTTCGCCAGAACCTATTGAAAGGTGAAAGGATAAAGGTGAAAGGTGAAAGGAATTTATTGATCATCGGCGGCAGCCTTGGTGCCCGGACTATCAACGAGGCAATAAAAGCGGCTCTCACGCAGTTGGCAGAGAGTGATATTCACGTTGTCTGGCAGACCGGCAAGGGCTATTATGAGTCCTGCAAGGCGGCATGGGAAGCAGCAGGCAAACCGGCGAACATCGAGTGTCTGGACTTCCTGTCCGACATGCCGGACAGGTACGCCAATGCCGACCTCGTCATCTCACGTGCAGGTGCTTCGTCCATCAGCGAGCTCTGTCTGCTCGGTAAACCCGCTATCCTCGTCCCCTCGCCCAACGTGGCGGAGGACCACCAGACCCATAACGCCATGGCGCTGGTCAACAAAGACGCCGCCGTCCTTGTGCGCGACGCGGATGCCGCTGAACAGCTCATCCCTGAGGCGCTACGGCTGCTCAAAGACACCCAACGGCTGCAGGCGCTCCATACGAACATCCTGAAACTCGCCCAGCCCGACTCCGCACGGCGCATTGCCGAAGAAGTCATCGCCCTTGCAAAAAACAAACATGCGTAAGACATCCGTCATATGGTTATGTGGGTTGCTGAGCCTTGTGCTCGGCGGGTGCACTACGCCTGCCGTCCGGCAGGCTGAAGCCGTAGTGGCGCAGGCGGACAGCCTATGGCAGGCAGGCAAGATGTACGGCATCGACGAAGGCGACTCCGCCTCCCTCGCACAAGCCTATGAGACACTCTCTACTTTTAACTCTCCACTACTATCAACTTTCAACTATCAACTTTCAACTGATTTCTCCCGTCTCTGCTACCACTACGGCAGGCTGCTCCGCGAGAAAGACAATCCGGTAGCCGCCATGCAGGTCTTCATTGACGCCACCCATTCTCGCACGCGCGATTACCATATCCTCGGGCGCGTGTATAGCAATATAGGCGACCTGTGCCACTTGGCAGGCGACTTCCCGCTCTCCTATGACATGTTCTCCCGCTCCGCCGATTGCTTCCTCCGAAACGGAGACACCTTATTATATTATTATGATTTGAATAATATGGCGTTTGAGTTGGCAAACTTAGCAGATAGTAGTGCCTGTTTGCTTATATTGCGACAAATAGAACGCATCCCTGAACTTTCTGCTTTATCTATGATGACAAAGTCAGAAATGTACTTGAAATGCCATCAGTATGATTCTGCTATTTGTTTTGCAAACCAGTTATGTATATTAGATGAGAATAATACTACGGGACTACTTATTAAAGCTCAGTCTTTTTCCTTTTTAAAAGAGCAAGATTCGGCGGCTCTCTATGCGGATTTGGTTTTAAGACATTCTTCGTTGTTATCAGACAAGCAGAACGCATTGTATATTTTAACCAATGACGATTCCCGAAAAAACATAGAGAGTATTCGTCAGATTGCAGCGGAAAGGTCAGATATACAACAACTTCTAAAGATACGCCAAGGAAAGTTATCTCAAGCCGTCCAATTATTGGAACAAGATTTACAAAGTAAGCCGGACTGGCGAAAATGGGTGATATTGTTCTTCGTAGTGTTGCTCTGTTTTACGGCATTTTGTGTCCCTTATATTTTACGCAGACATGAACAACAAATGAAGGAACAAGTTACTATTCTTAGCGACAAGCAAGCCACTAATATTATTGATTCCATCAAAAAACATATAGATACAACAGATATTAATAGCACTCTCCATTGGAAAAATTATAAAGAGATGAAAACGGATGTCGATTTATATATGGGAGGGTTAGTTAGCAAATTGGAAACACATCATCTCAATGAAGTAGAAATTCGTTTTTGTATATTGACACTTTTGGATTTCCGTCTGAAACGGATTGCCGAGACCCTTAATTACAGTTATCCCTCAGGAATTAAAACTCTAAAAAAACGTACTTCTGACAAACTAAAAACCACTCCTTTAGAACTAAAAAATTATCTGTTGCATAAATTGTAGACCACCAAAAAATATAAATCATAGATTTTCAGTAGGTTGTAATTATAAAATGTAGACCATCATTTCTTGGTGGATTGCCAAAAAAGCAGTACCTTTGCACCGTCAAACGATAGAGCGTTTGGCGGTATTTTATGTATAACAAAATCTCTATTTTTATGAAATCAAAAATCATTATTATGGCATTAAGCCTACTACTGGTAGTGCCGTGCGTATTACGCGCAGAGGAAGCGGAAATCCAGTTGATGGAAGTAGTGGAAATGGGAGCAATTGAAGGAGACAATCCATTAGACGACCCAGACCAAACACCCAAAGAGCCTCCTCGCCCAACAAATTTCCGTGCTACCATTAACGGAAACTCATTGTCTATCAACAAACAGGAAACCTCTATTCCGTCTGCGCAGGCAATCGTAGTGAACGCCTCTATAGGTAATGTAGTTCTCAATCAGCAGTTCACCACCACCCTTGCGCACCAAATCGCCAATTCTGGCATCTACGTCCTCCGCATCCAAACCGCCAACGGTGCCCTCGTCGGACAATTTGTGGTTCAATGATGTAAAATAAATGACGGCGCAGAAAATCCCAATATTTTCCCAAGTCCCAAATTTGCATATATAAAAAATTTGTTGTACCTTTGCACCGTTAATTAATATTGATATCGTCTCACTTGAAAATTTTAACGATTATGAAGACTCCTAAATTATTTATTTTTGCGGCATTAGCAGTACTATTCGCCGCTTGTAACAGCAACAATCCTTCTGAAATAAGGGAATTTGTGCCACAAGTACAGTTGGACGAAGAATCAGCAGATTGTTTGCGTGTGATTTTTTCATACGAACAGAATAATAAACTGAGAGAATTTGCTAATTTTCAACCAATAGTCGTGCGTTCGGAAGAAGAATTGCAGTCCCTTTGTCCGGAATACTTAACTGCTCCTAAACTTGATTTTGCCAACCAATGTCTCATCTTTGTTCCTATAGAGACCTCGTCCATAAGTGACGAGTGGATTGATATGCAGTTATATCGAATAGATAAGAAAAGGAATTTTAATGCTGTGATTAATATGTTTAAATGCAGGGAGTGCTATACTGCTATCGGTCATTTCTATCCATTTGGCTTATTCGACATTTCACCAAAAGAAGTGTCAAACGTATCACATGAAATAAAATATATTAACAACTAACGATTATGAAAAAAATATTATTATTTGTACTTTGGGGAGTAGTGTGCACAAATGGTATTTATGCCCACTCTAAAGTTCAACAATCAGTGGTTGAAACAAGAGATAATAAAGTGTATATATTAGCAAATGAACGTGAATATGAAGCACTTTCTATTATATCGGTGAAATTCCATAATTTACATGAGTTGCAAAAAAAATATAATGTTATAAGACATAATAAACTTAGTTATGCAGACATAAAATGTCCTTCCGAACTAAATCTCATTGATTTTGTGAATCTCTTAGAAAAAGATGACAATGTTCTTTACATAGATTATAATTGCGAAGGAGAATATACTAGTATGATACCCAATGACACGTATTGGGGTGATATGTGGCATCTCTCAGCAATAAATATTCCTGCTGCGTGGGATATTACAACTGGCAATCCTCAGGTAAAGGTTGGTATATTAGATACAGGGGTTGATTGGGAACATCCGGAATTAGGGTATGGAAATGATTCATATCAAAATATATATTGTAAAACAGTGGAAGATGATTGGAGTAATCCGAATAATCCAACTACAGGCAACAATATTGATGACGATGCTAACGGATTGGTAGATGATTACAAGGGTTGGAATTTTGCGAATAACTCAAATGATTCTCGTGGAACTATGTCGCATGGTACATTTGTGGCTGGAATAGTAGGAGCAAAAACTAATAATGGATGTGGCATATCAGGTGTCGCAGGAGGAAATAATGCTTCAGGAGTCAGTTTGATTTCATATTGCATTGGTTCAGAAAATCCGAATACTTCTATTGTAGATGATGCTATTATTACTGCTGTTAACGATGGCGTTCGCATAATAAATATAAGTGCTGTTTTCGCATATAATAGTAGTATAAATTCTGCTCTTCAATATGCAAAAGATAACAATGTCACAGTAGTTTGTGCGGCAGGAAACAATGGATTCCAAGAATTACCCTTTCCTGCTAATGACAGCAATGTTATTGCTGTTGGAGCATTGGATGAAGACTTTAACCGAGCATATTTTTCAAATTTTGGTTCAAATCTTAGCGTGATGGCACCCGGGGTAAATATCCGAGGTTTAAATCTTACTTCAGAATACCCAATATATAAATATGATGATGGTACTTCTTTTGCCGCCCCACAAGTGGCAGGCGTAGCTGCCTTAATGTTGTCTGTTAATCCATTTTTACAAGCCAATGAAATACAAGAAATTATAGAAACAACAGCAGTAAAATTAGAAGATTATTCCTTTAATGCACTATACGGGAATCCTAATGCTACTTGGAATTTTTTTGTGGGCTATGGAATGGTGAATGCTTATGCTGCTGTTAGTGAAGCTCGCGATAGAGCAGTATATATGCAGGGAACAAGTACTCTTTGCAATACTAACTCATATCAGTTAATAAACCTACCTTCTACTGCCAATGTCAGTTGGAGTTACGAGACTGATATTCAGCAAATAGGAAACTATCCCGTGCTGCAATTGTCTAATACAACTTCCTCGACGATAACAGTTCAAAGGGGAAGTTTTCTTTCTCATGGTCTTACAACTTTATATAGCGGCTATGTAACCCTTAAAGCAACAGTAACCCATGAAGGGCTTAGTCGTACTTTCTCAAAAACAATCCTTTTATAATCGGAAAAACCAAATGTACAACTTTTCTAAACCAAATGTACAAAATTTTGTGATTTTTTTGTTTTTCTCCGCGCTGTTTCAAAATGTACAAAATAGCATTTAAGCAGTTTTCTAACGCCTTTTAACTATCACTTGA
>JAFSLP010000024.1 GCA_017448345.1 Paludibacteraceae bacterium
AACTATCCAGTTTTTAGATGTATAAGGGATGGGGACTGAACGTTTTTTACGGTGTATAAACCAACATAAAATCGGCCTTAATCCATCCCTTAGATGCAAATCAGGTGCAAAGATACAAATAATAATTTAAATATACAACATAAAAAACGCAGTTACTCAAAACATATATATAATACCATCTGTATCCAGATAATAATGTTCTGATTGGTCTTTTACAGGTGCGAAATTATATAACACACCTATTCTCTTTCCTGTTAATCGCATATAATTCCACAATTGTTGCCGATGCTCAAGGCACAATTTTTCAACAGCTTTACATTCGACAATAATGCTATCATTCACCAAGAAATCCACATAGTGCTTGTGTGCAATTTGTTTGCCGTGGTAGTTTATCAGAAAATAATACTCCTTAATATAAGGTATCTGTCGTTCGTCCAATAGTATTTGAAGCGCATCTTGATACATGTACTCATTCAAATACGGTCCCAATTCACGGTGAACAGTAGAACAGCAACCATTCACCGCATAGCACTCTACCTTCAATTTCTCCAACCATTCGGGATGAGTATCCGTTATTCGCTTCAATGTAAAGGACATATGGTCAGTATTTTTTGTAACAGCTATGAATATATTTTTGTTTATCGCTGATTATTGATGTTAATTCGTTGAATTGAAAGATTATTTATCTTAATCGAGGTAATCGGAAAGATATTTACGAGTAGCCCGATTAAGATAAAGAATCAGTGGTACGCAGTACTACTATCAATAATCAGTGTTTATCTATGTTTATTTTCTATCCTGCGAAAGTTTCTTAACGATGCGGAGCATCTCTCCGGCGACTTTCTCCTGCTCCTCCAGCAGGCGGAGTTGGGCGCGCGTGCGGACGAGGTTATGCTCCGGGTAGGCAATCTTGTAATAGGTGTCGCCGTTGATATAATCGGTGAAGAACCGCACCGTCTGCATATAACTCAGCAGGCGGCAACCGTACGGCAGCAACTCTTTCTCCAAATCCGTGAGGAAAGTGGCTTCCTTCAGATAACCGCGCGTATAAGCCTCGAAGATATCCAAGTCCACATGTATATTGTCCAAGTTCGGGTCGTCCTCCGCTCCCGTGTTGGCGGCAGTACGCATGAAATCGCCGAAGTCGCTGAAGACAAATCCGGGCATCACGGTGTCCAGATCCACAATGCAGATGGGTCTGCCGGACTCGTCGAAGAGCACATTGTTGACCTTGGTGTCACAATGGTTGATATGTTTATGCAGTCTCCCTTCGCGGAAGAGCCGCTCCGCCAGACACATCTCATCCCTCCGTTTGTCAATCGCCGCTATGATGTCTCCGCACGCCTCTAACCGTTCACGCCCCTTCGTACATTGTACATCGTCCCTTTGTACATTGGCTATGGCTTCGTCCAGCTCCTGCAGGCGGAACTCCATGTTATGGAAATTAGGGATGGACTCGCAGAGGTCATCAAAGGGCAGGTCCGCCAGCTGGCACTGGAAGCGTCCGAAGGCTTCTCCCGTCAGCTCCGCCGCAGCCGGTGTCACTTTCTCCTGCGAGGTGGCAGGCTCCACCAGCACATAGAGACGCCAGTAGTTGCCCTCCGGCGTCTTGTGATACAGCTTGCCGTCCTTGGTAGGTATCAGCCGCAGCACTTTGCGCTCTATGTCGCGCTCCCCAGCCGCCACCAGTTTGGCGCGTATATGGTCTGTCACTTTTTGGATGTTCTGCATCAGTCCCTCCACGTTCCTGAAGACGCGGTGGTTGATGCGCTGCAGGCAGTAGGATTTCTCACCGATGCGCTTGGCAGGCACCACAAACGAATCATTGATAAAACCGATACGCAAGGGCTGCGGTTCCGCCACCTCGTTGGGTATCGCGAATTGCTGTAATATCTCTCTCATGGTAGTTGAAAGTTAATGTTTCTTCCCTGTTACGTCGAATATCTGTCCTTCCGCTGTCCGGATATACACCAGTCCGTCTTCCAGCACTTTGGTGCTTCCGGCTTGTGCGTTCCGTGGCTCCACTTCATCTATCCCTTCGGGCAGCGGTCCGGGGTCCAGCGGCGCCTCATGCGAGACCGTTATCTCAGCGCCGAGGTCGTTCATACCCGTCTTTGCGTCCCACACGTCTTTGTTGGCAAAACGCACGGCATAACGCGGGTCCGCAGCGATAGAAGCATACTTGTCGGGCATGTGCAGCCAGAGGTGATAGACGCCTTCGGGCATGTCAGCAGGTATCTCCACCTGCTCATGAACCGAAGTGATGACATTGTTCGGCAGCCATCTGCGCGGGTCACTCTTCAGCGGTATCCGGAGCTCCGGATGCCTGCCGCTGACATCTTTCAACACGACATACGCGGTGCGCTCGTTGTAAATCGGCGCATAGCCCGCATTGCGGATGCGCAGGGATATATTCGCCTTGCCCGAAGGCGCCGCCTCCGAACTGAACCGTGCATCAAGGAGCTGGTAGCGATAGCCCATATGTATGTTGAGCGTGTCGAAAAGCCCGCTGCTGCGCCATCTGCGTATAACCGGCATCGCATACGTGGAACCGCAGAAAGACCAATGGTATCGGCTCATCTCCTCCGGAGCCTCCACGTACCGTTTCTCCGCCAGTTTGTCATCGTCATCGATGTTCGTCTCGCCGCCGTTGGGGGTGTAGAGACAGTGTGCAGCCACATACTCGCGCATCTTCGGGTCGTCGCCGGAATTGTCGCTGGCATAAGTGCCCATGTTGCCCCAGTCGTGCAGGAAAGCGTCGTTATGGCAGCCCATGCGTGCTTTCTCGCTTCCGCTGAAGCCCTCCGAAGCAGAGAGAGGCGTCTTGTCGTTCAGGTACTCCTGCTGAATCATCGGGTAGCGGAAGAGGATGAAACGGTCCTCCGGCACATTCTCGAAGAGGTACTGGATTACCTTGCGGCGGTTGGCGGTCACGTGCTGCGTCTCATTGCCGTAGTTCTGCGAGTAATACCACTCGCCCCAGACGCCCACAAAACCAGCCTCTAACACATAGATGACATCGGCATTGGCAGCCAAGTGGGGTTTGAGCTGCTCCAGATGGCGTTTCACCCACTCCGGCGTGGCATCCACGATGTCGCTCTCGCGCTCCGTATAAGCAAAACGCAGCACACATTTCAGCCCCATATCACGCAGCACCTGCATATCCTCGTCAAAGCCGTTGAGGATGGCATCCGGCAGGTCCTGCGCCTTGAAATTACCGAAGTTATACAGCACTACGGGCAGGGTCATGCAGTCTTTGTTGCCCCAGTTGCTGTCAATGTGATTCTTGATGCGGTAAGGATTATTCACACTCACCTTGCCGTTCAGTTCTTCGGTGAATCCGCGTTCAGGGTTCTTGAAGACAGACGTGTTGTCCGGCGTGTAAATGACTGTCGTGGACTGATTGCCGAGGGCTGATAACTGACTGCTGACAACTGCTATCAGCAGCAAACCGATAATCCGTTTCATAACTTATTGTATTTGTTGTCCTGAAATTGTATAGACATTCTCTCCGCCGACAATCAGCAGCTGCCCGTCACGGAGCATCTTACGGTGTGTGGCAACTGCGGAGTGCGGGTTGAGAGCGGACGACTCCGCCAGCTGAAAACACACGCCTGCGATACGCGTACTTGTGCCTGCCGACCGCTGGATGGTGAACGAACGGGCAGATGTCGGAGCCTGCAGACGCACCGTCTCCGTCTCTGCGGAAGAGACAGGATAGAGCGTGTTGGCGTCGTTGTTCCAATGGTAGGCGACGGTGTTCTTGCCCTCCGCCCAATTGGGGATGGTCACATCAAAAGCCACCGAGACAACCGGGTTGGTGTACGCCGAGAAGTCGAAAGTGATATAATCCGCATTGCCGCCCATATTCAGAAAGCCTTGTTCCCACTTGCCTTTAGCCAGATTGACCACTACCGACAGCCCTGCAAAGTCCTCCGGGATGCCTGCATTGGCTACCGTGGGTTCTTCTCCCAGAGAGAGGTTCACGCAGCATTCGCCGCCCGCAGTCTGCTCTCCGCCCTGACCACCCTGTCCGCTGCCTTGTCCGCTCTCGTTGTCACAGGCAGAGGACACCTCCGCTTGTTCATCCACCGTGAGCGTAGCTCCGGCTCCGCAGGCGTTGGTCACATAGTTCTTCGCCGTGGCGGCAGTCAGCGCATCATAAGCGTACTCCGGCGCCTTCACGGTACCGCTGTTTTCCGGCACCTTGCCCGTGCAATGCACGAAAAGGCAGGCGTTGGACGTGTTGTTAAAGGTCTTGAAGATATTCTTCGCCGAATTGGCACTGCCGGCAAAAGTGCATCCCTCGAAATAGCAAACCGCGTTCTCGGGTCCCACATAATAGTCGGCTACGGAGGAGTTCCAGTAGCAGTTGAGGAAATGCAGTTCGCAGTTGCGGCAGCGTGTCATACGCTGCTTGCAGCCCTCGTCCCACCAGCAGAAGCCGTAGGTGATGTTATATGTCCCGTCGGAAGGTTTGTCGGTGGAAGAGGAACCGACAAGGTTGGAGAACCGGTGGTCATCCGCCCCGCCCGAACCGCCTGCCTTCGGAGCCTTCAGATAACGGAAACGGCACCACGAAACGGTGATGTTGTCCGATTTGCCTTTGATATCGAAATTACCGTCGCACCCGTCCTGAAAATCACAGTGGTCCACCCAGACGTTCTTGGCTCCGTCCAGCGTCAGATTGTCCTTTCCGTCACAGTCATAGGCACCGGGACCCTCGAAGACAAGATTGCGCAGGATGATATTCGAGCCCTTCAGATAGAGGATGCCGGACACGCTCTGCGTCTGCTGGGTGGAGATGAGCCGCACACCGGGCAACGCCATGATGGTCAGGTTGCTCTTGTCGGTGCTTATCTGGTTGCTCACGGTGATGTTCTTCGTGAGGATAATCACTTGGTTGCTGTTTTTCAGCGCGCTTTTCAGTTCCGATTCGCTCTTGACAAGGGTCGGCGTGGCGTTGCCGCCACCGGTCACGTTGGTGCCTGCGTAGCCCCAAGAAGCCGGAGCACAGTAACTCACCGCCTGCACCATGACGCTTACAGCAAGCATTGCGAGAGAAAGTAGGGTCTTTTTCATATCAGATATTCATATGTTCAACTGCATATTCGACTGCAAAGGTAATGTTTTTTTCTGACATACGCAAGCCTTTAAACCGAAAATATTCAGACAAACACGTTTTTTAAGTCCAAAGATTTGGAAATGTGCAAAAAAAGTATTACCTTTGCATCACCAAATGCTTTAGTTATGAATGTACGTGAACGAATAGCCGCATTGCGGCAAGAGATGCGTGAGGCGGGTGTGAGCGCTTATGTAGTGCCCGGCAACGACCCCCACGCAAGTGAATATATGGCTTCCCACTGGTGTGAGATGCAGTGGGTTTCCGGCTTCAACGGAGAGAGCGGAACGGTTGTTGTGACAGAGGACAAAGCCCTGCTCTGGACCGACAGCCGCTATTACCTGCAAGCCGGCATCGAGCTGGAGGGCACCGGCATCGGGCTGATGCGTGAGAGTGACATAGACTGCCCGTCTGTCACACAATGGCTGTGCGACGAATTACGAAAATTGCGTAGCAATAATCGTTCGAGCGAATGCGAGACAAGAATTACGAATGACGAATTACGAATCGGGCTTAATCCGGAGATGTGGAGCGTGAACCAGTTTGCAGACATCAGCAAGCAGTTGTCCGAAGCAGGCATCGGCGTGCAGAGCACCGACCTCATCAAACCCATCTGGACGGAGGACCGCCCTGCCATCCCGCAAGACAGGCTCTATCCCTACAGCGCCGATTTCGCAGGCGAGAGCGTCGAGAGCAAGATTGCGAGGATGCGGGATATCCTGAACGGCAAATGCCCCGACGGCAAATGGGCACTGCTGGTCAGCGCACTCGATGAGATAGCATGGCTGCTGAATATACGCGGCAACGATGTGGAATACAACCCGGTGGTCATCAGTTATGCGGTGTTGGAGCAGGACCGCTGCACACTCTTCGTCAATAGTGAGAAAATAGACGCGGCAGCACAGAACTATCTCGATTTCAACGACATAGAGATACAGCCGTACGAAGCGGTCTTTGAGCATATCCATGGGCTGCAAGGCACCGTTTTCTACGACGGGGCACGCGTCAATGAGGCGTTATATGAAGCCATCCATGTACAAGGGGAGAACGGGACATGCACCAAGGCGGTGAATATCCAATCGCCTATTCTGATTGACAAGGCGAAGAAAAACGCCGTGGAGCTGGAAGGCGAACGGACAGCCATGCGGCAGGACGCCGTGGCACTGACCCGTTTCTTCAAATGGCTGGAAGAAGAAGCGTTTGAAAAGTCAGAATTGACAGAGTGGGACCTGATGGAGAAGCTGCATGCCTTCCGTGCGCAAGGCGAGAACTTCGTGGAGGAGTCCTTCGGCACCATCGCGGGTTACCAAGGCAACGGCGCCATCGTCCATTATGCCGCCACCAAGGAGAAGTGCGCCACGGTTCATCCGGAAGGCATGCTACTGCTGGATTCGGGCGGACAGTACCTCGACGGCACCACCGACATCACCCGTACCGTATGGCTCGGCGGACCAATCCCCGAGCAGGCGAAACGCGACTACACCTATGTGCTCAAAGGACACATCGCTTTGGCAACCGCCCGTTTCCCGAGAGGCACACGCGGCAACCAGCTTGACGCTCTCGCCAAACAGTTCATGTGGGCGGCAGGCATCACTTTCGGTCATGGCACCGGTCACGGCGTAGGTCATTTCCTCGGCTGCCACGAAGGACCGCAGAACGTGCGGACAGACAACAACCCCACCCCGCTGGAGGCAGGACATATCGTCTCCGACGAACCCGGCATCTACCGCACCGGACAATGGGGCATACGCACGGAGAACCTGATAACCGTCATCCCTGCCCCGCAGACGGAAGCCGCGACAACAGAGGACCAATGGCTGCAGTTCGAGACCCTCACCCTCTGTTTCTACGACACATCGCTGATTGAGCGTTCGCTGATGACGGACGAAGAGATAGCATGGCTCAACGCGTACCACGCACGCGTGTACAAAGAAACAGCCCCGCTGCTGAATGCAGACGAGGCTGAATACTTGGCTCGCAAATGCGCGGAGATTATCTGACGCGCCTGCCCGTGAGGTCGAAATACTGGTCCTCCCGACGGATGTACAACTGACCGTCAAGGAGCACTTTCCGAACCTCTTTAGCGCCAACGGCACCGGTGTTCACAAGACCCGTTGCCGTTTTTTCTGCAACTGTCAGATGCAGGGTGTAGGTGGAATCACAGCCATAGACGGAGCTGTACTCCGCCACCAGCGTGGTGTCGCCCACCGGCAGCAGGCTCAGGTCAACGCCCTGCCACTCGGCAGCCTGCCCCTCGACAATCGTCTGCGTGAAGGTCAGCCGCATCACCGGACGCACATAGACCACCAGCAGCACTACGGAGTCTCCTCCCTGCGCATTGGATTCCGCCAGCCGTACCGAATCGGTAGCCGGACGGCGGTAGGTCTTGCCCTCATAGGTCACGCTCTCACCTGCGCACACATAAAGCGTGTCGGCTCCGTACGTCGTAGGACGCGGCTGTACGGTCAGGTGCAGGGTATAGGTCGAGTCGCAGCCATAGACGGAGCTGTACTCTGCCACCAGCGTGGTGTCGCCCACCGGCAGCAGGCTCAGGTCAACGCCCTGCCATGTAACCGCCTCGCCGCGCATCATAGTCTGTTCTTCGTCGATATGCGTAGCCGGACGGGTCTTGACAGTGAGCGCCACTATCGAGTCTCCGCCGAGCGCGTTCTTCTCGTCCAACAGGACGTTTTCTTCCGCTGCTTCGGTATATCGCTTGCCATGATAGAAAACGGTGTCGCCTTCGCACACATAGATTGTCTCCTCACCATAGGTGGTAGGACGCGGCTGTACGGTCAGGTGCAGGGTATAAGTGGAGTCGCAGCCATAGACTGAGCTGTACTCCGCCACCAGCGTGGTGTCGCCCACCGGCAGCAGGCTCAGGTCAACGCCCTGCCATGTGAATAGTTCGCCAATCATCATGGTCTGTTCTTCCTCCACATGCGTCACAGGCGCATTCTCAACCACCAGCACCATCACAGAGTCGCCGCCCAGCGCATTCTTCTCCTCCAAGAGGATGGAATCAACCCCTGCCTCTTTGTATTTGCGCTCCAGATAGAAAGCGCTGTCTCCTTCGCACACATAGAGTGTGTCGGCTCCGTACGTCGTAGGACGAAGCATCACCGTCAGGTGCAGGGTATAGGTGGAGTCGCAGCCATGGACGGAGCTGTACTCCGCCACCAGCGTGGAGTCACCCACCGGCAGCAGGCTCAGGTCAACGCCCTGCCACTCCCCGGCAGCACCTACATAGACGGAACGCGTCTCTTCCGACGCGAACAACGGATGAACGGTGAGCGTGAGGCAGATGACGGAATCGCCGCCATAGACATTGGCAATGGTGTCATAATAGAGTCTGCCTTCCGTCAAGCCGTTGAAATGCTCGTCCGAATAGACATCCCCTTCGCATATCTCCGCTGCATAGTCATAGCGTGTCTCAGCCGGATGGATGGTAATCTCCTTGGTCACAGGCTCTGCAGCGTTATAGACGCTGTTACCCGCCTGCGACGCCGTGATAGACACCACTCCTTCACTCAGGATGGTGAACGCGCCGTCCGCATAGGAGACGATACCTGCCGGCTCCATCGTATAGGTGACGGGCAGCGCGGACGAAGCCTCCGCCGGAGTAATGACACCGGTGGAGAGAATCGGGCTTTCCGGTTCCCATATGATGGTCTGGTCAATCTTGACACCCGTTCCGGAGACGGTGACAGCAGCCGTGGAGGTGCCATCAGAGATAGTAATCACCGCCTTGTACTCTTTGGCTTCCTGCGGCGTGAAATATACCGGAATGGTGTAGTTCGCTATATTGCCGAGCACACCCGCAGAAGCCTCTGCCGCCTTTCCGTTCGCCGAAGCGCAGGCATTGGCGCCTACCGCGAAGACCTGCCCCTCTGTGTTATCCGCTGAACCGATACGGAAGATTTCCGGCTCGGAACAGATGACCGATATATCTCCTGCGGAGAGGAAGGAACGGAGCGTGATGTTATACGGCTCCGAGGCAGAGAGCGCCGCCTGTTCGCCGAAAGCGTGCGCGCCGGACGTAGTGCCGTAGGTACCCGATGTCAGGAGGATATGCCGTGCCAGAGGTATGTCCATGTGATAGACGATGACCTTGTGGGTCGGCAGACCCTCCCGGTTGAACTTCAGCCAGTTGATGTCACGGCTGATGTAGAAGGTCTCGTTCGTGACGCTGTTCTTGGCGGTGTTCTCGGCGAGATTGCCCACCTGACGGACGGTGCCGCCTCCGTCCGGAGACTCTTGCACCTGCGTGTCAATCTTGCGGGCAAAACCGACGAAATCTATCCATTCGTACCGCCATTGCACATTGAGTGTACCGTCCGTCGGCGCGAAGATATTGGTGGTGTTATAGTCTCCCTGCGTGTTCATGGTGTGCTCGGTCTCGTCGAACAACGAATACCATACGCCGCCCTTGTAGGTCTGCGCGGAGAGCACGGTGCATAAACCGCAGAGAGCTGTTATCAGAATAAAACGTTTCATTGTTATTGCAGGCGTTTGCCCGTTACGTCAAACCATGTATCGCCGCAGCGGAGCAGCAACTGACCGTTACGGAACACTTTTTCAGATTTCGGAGTCTGCACACCGCTGACTTCGTCCACCGCCTCGGTACTGGCGCTGTCCTTGAAGGTAACGCGGTAAAGACTGTAGGCACCCGACTGGGCGAAGTCATCCGCAATCACATAGACAAAGACACATTTGCGTACGGCGTCAAAGGCGAAGAACACCTGTGCCGACACACCGTCAGCCTCTGCACTATAGAGGTCGCAGGAGTCGCAGTAGTCCTCATCAACAACATAGGCGCTGCCGTTGAAACTCAAGGACTCCGTGCCGCGCACGAGCGTTGTCAGACGGTTGTTATAGACCAACTCCACATCGTCCAGATAGACGGAATCCAGCACATTCACTTTGCTCAGACTGCTACCGGTGGAATAGGACGAACCGCCACCCGGGAGCATATTCGTGGAGAACGTAGTGAGGATATAAGCCGGTTGCCCGTCGGTCTGATACGTAAACGGCACGGCGATACGCTGCCAGCCGAGGTCCGGCGTAGCGGCATAATCAACAGTGGCAGCAGCTACTTTGGCTTTCGCGAACTCACCCTCACCCTCCGGGTCCTGATAGCGGGCATCGGTGGTCAGCACTACATTCAGACGGGCTTTGTTCACCTCGTTGGCGGCATCGCGGTCTGCCGGCACATACTTCGCCCAGAAGACTACAGAGTCAGGACGACCGTGGAACGGCGTGTTGAAACCGTCGTTGGAGGGGTCGGAGAAGTTATAGTTGGCAGCAGCGTCGTCTGCCGTCATCGAGCCTGCGTTGATCTGACCGTTGGTGCAGTTACCGTTGGCTTTCACGCCGAACAGCATATTGGATGACAGCAATGCACTCTGCTTGCCCGTCGAACCCGGACGTACATCGCTGCTGGACACAAACTGATAGGTATTCTCAATCACGAAGTCTTTCATCATACCGGTAGCAGAACCGAACGAGTGCCACCCTTCAGGCTCGTTGTTGGTCCACTCACCCTCGAAACCGCCGTTCACGATGGCGTAGTTTTTGTTGGCAGCCACACCGGCGAAGAGCACGAAAATAGGCTCCGGCAGCGAAGGAGCGGCAATAGAGAGAAGCACCTGAATATCCTTAGCGGTGACGATGGAGTTATACACCTCTCCGCCGTCCTCCAGACCGTTGAGGACGTTAATCGTCGCACGCTCGGAGATGGAGTCGATATACAGCGTGGCATCGGTCAACGAGAGCTGACCGTTGGCATCCATCGGGATGTTGGGCAGAACGATGTTACCCAACTTGCCGGCATTGTATTTGAAATCCGGCAACACGAAGGTTATACTGCCTTCCGTCACACCCGGCAGCAGATAAACAGCTTTGTTCTCATACACTACTCCGGCAATATTAAGATTGCCGTCATACTCGCCGCAGACCTCTTTGGCGGTCACTGCGAACATTTGTGCCGAGACCATCAGTCCGGCTAAAAGAGTAAAGATTACTTTTTTCATTGTTTTATAAATTTGTTAGTTTATTTTTGTACCTAATAGGGTATATTTCTCGTCTTTGCGAATGATATACAGCCGTCCGTTATAGAGCACCTTGGTGCATTGTACATTGTCCTTCTGCGCATCGGTCTGAGGGATGCCGGTAGAGATCGGCTTGGGCTCGATAGTCAGGTGCAGCACCATAGTGGAATCGCAGCCGTCTATGGTGTAGTAATACATGCTCATCTCTGATTCTCCGGCAGGGAAGATGCTGAGGTTCATGCCCTCCCAATAGACATCTTCGCCCTGCTCTATCGTCAGGTATTCGTCTATCAGATAGTTGGGCAGCACCGTCACCGTGAGGTGAACCACAGAGTCGCCTCCATAGATGTTGGGCTCTGCCACCCGCACGTTGCCGTCAAAGGGCTCGGTGTAGGTCACATCCTCATAGACCACCTCCTCGCCGTCGCAGATGACGGCTTTGTAGGTGCCGTAAGTAACCGGAATCTCGGATACATAGACCGTGAGGGTGAAGACGGAGTCGCAGCCTCCTGCCGTCAGCAGGCTGTCGTGATAGATATAGGGCTCTGTCCGTGCAGCAAGGTCTTTGATGGCAGTGCCGTGCCAGAGGGTGTCTATCGTGTTCACATGCAGGGTCTCGGCAAACGCATAGGTCGGCAGGACGGTCAGCGTCAGGCTATAGACGGAGTCCATGCCATAGACCGACTTGAGCGAGTCATAGAGGACATACTCGCCTGCCTCTGCAGTCGGCAGCGCTTTGCCGCGCCATGTGCCTTCCTCGTGGCGGCAGAGGGCCATCTGCTCCTCATACGAATAACCGATGGACTGCACCTTCAGCACCAGCGTGAAAAGGGAGTCGCAGCCTGCCTGCGTCTGCAAGCGCACGGTGTCGTGATACGTACCCGGCGCAAGGTCTTTGTATTCCTTGTCGCGCCATGTGTAGCTCTCGTCCATCTTGATGGCGGCTTCTTCGGCAAACGAATAGGTCGGCAGGACGGTCAGCGTCAGGCTATAGACGGAGTCCATGCCATAGACCGACTTGAGCGAGTCATAGAGGACGAACTCGCCTGCCTCTGCGGTCGGCAGCGCCTTGCCGCGCCATGTGCCTTCCTCGTGGCGGCAGAGAGACATCTGCTCCTCATACGAATAGCCGATAGACTGCACCTTCAGCACCAGCGTGAAAAGGGAGTCGCAGCCAGCCTGCGTCTGCAGACGGACGGTGTCATGATACATGCCCGGCGCAAGGTCTTTGTATTCCTTGTCGCGCCATGTGTAGCTCTCATCCATCTTGATGGCGGCTTCCGTCGGGAACGAATAAGCCGGCAGGACGGTCAGCGTGAGGGTGACTACCGAGTCACCGCCTTGCGCATTGGGGATAGTGTCCACATACTCGCCCGCCTCTGTCAGACCGGAGAACAAGTCGTCGGCATAGGTCTCACCCGGGCATATGGCAGCCGAATAGGCATACTCGGTGTCCTCCACGGGGATAACCGGCTCCGCCATCTGTAATGTATATAAGGAATACGCGCGCGCCTGCGGGTAGTTGTTCGCCACCACATAGACATGCACCTGATTGTTCGTCTCGTCATAGCCGATAAACGACTTGGCAGCCTTGCCGTTGACCATGGCGGCAAAGGTGTAGATACTGTCGTTATACTCCTGTTCGCTGGTGGCATGCCCGTCGGTGAATGTCACCGCCTCGCCGTCCATCGTGAGGGATGTGAGGGCATGGTTATAGACCATTTCCACGTCGTCCAGATAGACGTTGTCGTAATAATAGGTCTTGTTAAACAGACCGCCGGACGAATAGGCAGAGCCGCCTCCGGGCTGGTAGTTGGAAGAGAAAGTGACGAGCACGTACGCCGCCGTGGAGGGGTCCACCGCCGTGTATTCGAACGGCACGGCGATACGCTGCCAGCCCATGTCCGGCGTAGCGGAGTAGTTCATAGCCGCGTCCGCTATCTTGACCGAGGCATACGAAACAGCCTCGGGGTCTTGGTACCGCGCATTGGTGGTCACCACCGCATGCACACGGGCTTTGTTCACGCTGTTGGACGGATTCTTGTCCGCAGGGATATACTTCGTCCAGAAGACGAGCGAGTCCGGGTTGCCGTGGAAGGGGGTGTTATGACCGCTGTTGGAAGGGTCGGAGAAATTATAGTTGCCAGTAGCATCGTCTGCCGTCATCGAACCGGCGTTAATCTGTCCGTTGGTGCAGTTTCCGTTCGCTTTGGCGCCCACCACTATCTTCGTCTGGATCATCGCACTGTGCGTGCCGGTGGAACCCGGACGGGTGTCGGATTTCTGCGAGAACTGCTCGGTGTTCTGCACGAAGGAGACGAAATCACCCGTGGCGGAGTTGAACGAGTGCCAGCCTGCCGGTTCGCCGTTGGACCAGTTGCCCTCAAAACCGCCGTTGGTGAGCTCATAGTTGGTGTTCGTCACTTTGGCGCCGGTGAAGAGCACCAGTATCGGTTCCGGCAGCGAGGGGGCTGCTATGGAGAGCAGCACCTGCGCCGAGGAAGAGGTGATGACAGAGTTATAGGTCACATTGCTGTCCACCAGACCGTTCAGGATGCTGACACCTGCGCGCTCGGAGATGGCTTTGATATACAGGGTGGCATCGTCCAGCGTGAGTTGTCCGTTCCCATCCATCGGGATGTTCACCAGCACGATGTCGCCCAGAGAGGCACCGTTGTATTTGAACTCAGGAAGCACGAAGGTGATGGTGCTTGCCTCCACACCCGGCAGGATATACACCTCCTTGTTCGGGTAAAGGGTTCCGCCTATGTTCAGTGTGCCCTTGAATGTACCGGCTACCTCATCCACCGTCACCGCCATCGCAGCCGCGGCAAACGAGCATGCCAGCATAAATATGGTAAAAATCTTCTTCATAAGTTTTATATTAGTCGAAAGTCAAAAGTCGAAAGTCAAAAGTCAAAAGCCAGAAGTCAAAAACCGATAGCCCGTTAGAACGTCAGGTTCAACCGGCATACGAACGTACGGGGAGGAGCCAGCGCCATGGGGCGGAAGCTATACTCGGTATTGAGCAGGTTATTGACGATAAACTGCATCTCCACATGCTCCTTGAAGCGGAAGCCGCAGCGCAGGTCCATAGTAAAGACACCGTTGTTATGCGCCATCCAGTAGTCGTGCAGGTCCAAGCCGTCCTCATAGCCGAAGATGAACTTGCGGGCATAGTCCATCAGGTCCGGCTGTGCTTTCTCGCGCTCGTCCACCATCAGGTAATCCACGGCAAGCATCTTGCTGCGGTAGGACATATTCAGCCCCACGGAGAACCACTTCACATTGTAGTCAAGGGTGGCTTTGAAGGAATGTTTGTTGCGGTATTTGAGGTATTTGGTGTCGTTGGATTTGTTCTTCATCTGCAGCGGGTCGGTATAGGTTTTCTCCGTCTCGATGCGTGCGTCGTTGTCCAAGTCCTCGGGTTCGGTAAAGGTGTAACCGATGGAATAGAGCAGCCCCATGTCCTTGCGGATATCCACCTTGCCTTGCGTGCTGACCTCCACGCCGTAGATACGCGCATGGCTGACGTTGACAAACTGCGCACCGATGCCGATACCTGCGCCGCTGAGCGACTTGGTGGCTTTGATGCCGTCCAGCATCCCCTGCAATTCGTCAATGACGTCATAGATGGAGTTAATCATCGAATAATCGGAGTTACGGAAGAGACCGAACTGGTACTCGATCATGTTGCGGTATTCGGTGTAGAAACCGGCTATGTCCAGCGTACCGGTTATCGGTCCGAACTTATACAGTTGCTTGTACCCCAACTCGGCATTGAAGCCCGACTCGGGTTTGATGGCATGGTTGGGATAGACGCCCACTCCGCCGATGTCTTTGCGTGCGAACTTCTCGGTGATGGAGGGGTTGCGGTATCCCTGCCCGAAGCTGGCACGGAGGAATCCAGCTTTGTAAATCTCCCAGTTCAGTCCGGCGCGGAAGACCGGGCGTACGGGGCAGAGCCATTTGCCTATCTGGATGTTCGCCTCGTTGTAACTGCTGTCCATGCGGTAATACTCCAGACGCATGCCCGCGCTGAGCGAGAGACGGTCGGCTATACGGTGGTCGTACTGTATATAGGCGGCGAGGTTGTCGGTCTGGTGCGTACCGGTGATGTTCGCCGTGTTGGTGATATGGTTCCAGTTGATACCGGTGGTCAGGCGCACGCCGGACTCCCATTGTTTGGCGAACTGGTAATCGACATACCCGTTATAGGTCAGCTCGGGGCGCGTGGGTGTATGGTCCGCCAGCAGATTCATGGCATAGCCCACTACGTCCTGCAGTTGAGCCACCGTGCCGGTATAGCCCAGTCCGTTCTTGACAAGGTCGATACCGTTCACTACGGCATCGAGCCACTGCTCGTTCTTCACCGGCACCGCCACATCCTTGAAGGTCACCAGCAGTGCATCCTCCACGCTCACACCGTTGTCGGTGTAGCCCTTCAGCTGGTCGTAGTAGCCTTTGACCTTGTCAAGGTCGAAACTCGTCACGCCCCATTTGATCAGGTCCTCGGTGCTCATAACAGGCGAAGGGGTGGTGATGTTATCGGCAGTGAGGTAGAAACGCGTGCGCACCTTGTGGGAGATACCGCGTTCGGTGTCGTCGTAGTTGAAGAAGGGGTCGATATTGAAGTTATGCTCCTTGCGTCCCATATTGGTCAGCGGCGAAGGATGGATAGGGTCCTTCGGGCTGCGCCAGATGAAGAAATCGCCGAACTGGTTGGCGACATAGTTGAGGTTGAAACCGGCAGTCATGTATTTGCCGTCCGTCAGGGGCGCATGATAGGTCATGTTTCCACCCAGACGCGCACGGTCGTTGAAGCTCTGCTGGCGGTAGCCCTCGTCTTTGAAGCCGCTGATGGCAGCCGAGACATCGAAGTTCCCCACCCTGCGCGAGTGGCTGGCTTCGGCACCGTAATACAGAGGCAGGCGCGCGCCTGTATATTTATATTGGTTGTAGTTGTCATACACGCCCACATAACCGCTCACTTTGGTCTCGGGTTTCAGTCCGGGACGCTGCGTGCGGACGTTGATGACGCCGTTGAGGGCTGAGGAGCCGTAGAGAACGGAGGAGGCGCCCTTGATGACCTCCACCTGCGCCACATTCTCCAGCGGCACGTTGTTCCAGTTGATCTCGCCGGTCTTGGGGTTGAGGATGGTCATCTCGTCCATCAGCACTTGGCAACGGCTGCCCACGCTGTAGGTCCATCCGCCACCGCCACGGATACTGGGCTGCTTGTCGATAATCTCCACGCCCGGCAGGGTCTGCAGGGTGGAAGAGAGGTCGGTCGGCGCCTGCGTGCGGATGGCTTGCGGCTTGACAACCTCCATGGAGACGGTCACATCGGTCTGACGCTGTTCGAAACGACCGGCGGTCACCACCACGTCGTCCAGCAGTTCGTTATGCGGCAGCATGCCCACGTTGAGGGTCTTCAGCACAGAGGACACCACATAGGTCTCCGTGTCATACCCCACATAGGAGAAACAGACTTGCACCGGTTTCTTGGTGTCCAGTGTGAGGGAGTACTGCCCGTCAATGTCGGTCACGGTTCCTACGGAGGGGTTTGCTTTGTCGAAGATAGTCACTCCCACCAGCGGCTCGCGCGTCTGTAAGTCTGTCACGATACCGGTTACGGTGGTTTTGGTTGCTACCTGCGCCTGCACGGCGAAAGTAACACATACTAAGAAGAATAAAACTACTCTTGTTCTGAATTGCATTTGTTTGTTATCTTTTGTCTTTAATTTGCACCTTAAAATAAGCCTTCAGCTTTCAGTTCCTCTTATAGAGGGCAATAAAATCCTTCCTCTTCTTAGAGGTGGGAACCCCGGCGTAAACCAAGCCGCAGGCTGTTTGCGACGGGGAGAGCGGAGGCAATGGTTGCACCCACCGATTAGCGAAGCGGTTCGGTCTTCTGCAACCCATTTGCAAAACGCGAGTGCAAAGGTACTGCTTTTTCCCGACATACGAAATACCTTTTTTTAAGAAAAAATACGCATATATAACGAAAAACGCCCCAAAGGACGTCTTTTGTTTATGATTGACCGCAAAAAGCAGTTCACTGAAAGCCGTATTTTTGAGTGCAAAGTGCTTTAGTGCTATTATCCCCGCCCATTGCCCTTCCATCCCGCCGGGAACACATCTCATTCGCATTACGTACGTCACCGTACCCTCGCTTTACCCTGCTCGATTATAAGAAAAAACTTTTCTTTTTTTGTCCAAAATTATCAAAAATTATCCAAAAATTTAGCTTTGAACATTTATAACGGCGAATTGTGCTAATTGAGCTAATTATAAATTAGTATAATTCGTTTAATTAGCCGTTTTTAATAATTTTCCTTGATTTTTGATAATTTTTGACTTATTGATAATTGTTTTGTGGGTTTATTGCCTTTGGTGTTTGCAACCTCATAGAGGTGTATGTTTGGATGGTTGCGTGGCTGGGATGCTTGCATACCAAGACACGCGAACAGCCAAACATACGTTAGTCCGAAGGACTGCAAACAACGAAGGGGTTTTATATGTTGTATATTTAAATTATTATTTGTATCTTTGCACCTGATTTGCATCTAAGGGATGGATTAAGGCCGATTTTATGTTGGTTTATACACCGTAAAAAACGTTCAGTCCCCATCCCTT
>JAFSLP010000025.1 GCA_017448345.1 Paludibacteraceae bacterium
AAGAGCACGGGCAGAGGACCGAAAGGGCGAGAGAGAACTCGCCGAAACAGCGGCGAGGACTAAACGACGGGTGTGGTTCATGGTGCTGACTGTGAGAGCCGAGGAGCGGAAAGGCAGTCGGATGTTATGCGTTGGATACACGGAGACTATACGGCGGTTAGCCGAGTAACGGTATAATAACCCAATAATAACCCAATAATAACCCAATAATCACCCAATAAAATGCCAATAACATAACAATGGTTACCGCTGAAAGGAAAGATTGGATTGAGTTGCTCGCCGGGTTGGCAATTGAATTGCCATGAAACAGGCATATGGAGAGAATACAAAAAAAACATGCAAACGGAGAAAGGTAAAAAATGATAAAATATGGTAAAAAATCACACTGTAGGGCGTTTTTTTGTTTTTTTATTTGCACATATCAAAAAAAAGCAGTAAATTTGCACGCTATTTTGACAGGGTCCCCCGACCCTCTGTAAGGGGGAAGTTGAGAGAAGTTGAAAGTTGAAAGTTGAAAGTTGAGTGTAGTTGATAGTTGAAAGTTGATAGTTGAGAGAAGTTGAGAGTTGAGAGTTGAGTGTAGTTAAAAGTTGAGAGTTGATAGTTGATAGAAGTTGAGAGTTGAGAGTTGAGTGTTGAGTGTAGTTGATAGTTGAAAGTTGATAGTTGATAGAAGTTGAGAGTTGAGTGTAGTTGAAAGTTGAAAGTCAAAAGTAGCCGAAAGATGAAATTGTTGAATAAACAGAAAACCGAATATGAGTACAACAGGAAAAGTAATCACATGGACATCCGTCATCGCCGTTTTGGCACTGGCGGGATTCATCTTCTTCAAGTTCTGCTTCGTATATAGCGAGGGCGTGAACGAAGGTGACATCAACTATTTCCAGAAAGAAGGATTCGTCTTCAAGACCTACGAGGGCAAGATGATCCAGACAGGTCTCAAGTCCACCAAAGGGCAGGGTAGTATCCAGTCCAACGAGTTCAAGTTCTCGGTGGTGGACAAACGTGTTGCCGACCAAATCAACGGCGGCTCCAACGTAGGCGTGAAGCTGCATTGGAAGCGCTATTTGGGCACCCTGCCATGGCGCGGCAACAGCCAGTTTATTGTCGATAGCATCTACAGTACCGGCAGTACGTCCAAAGTGGAGACCCCGCTTCCCGTAGAGATACCCCAAGGTGTAACCGAGCTATGATGACCGAAGAGAAATACAATTTCGTCAAGTTCTACGAGCGCTCATTCCGCGAGAACTGGGATTCCCCCGCCGTGACCGATTACGGGACCGACATGACGCTGACATACGGTCAGTTGGCTATCAACATCGAGAAACTGCACATCCTCTTCTCGGAATGCGGCATCAAGAAAAACGACAAGATAGCCGTGATGGGCAAGAACAACAGCAACTGGGTGGCAGTCTATTTAGCAACCATCACCTACGGCGCCATCATCGTGCCTATATTGCAGGATTTCCGAGCCAACGATGCCATTCATATCATCAACCACTCCGAGAGCAAACTGCTGTTTATCAGCGACATCAACTGGGAGGGTATCGACTTTGACCAGATACCCAAGGTGAAGGCGGCGGTGAGTCTGAACGACTGGCATCCTATCTCTTTGGCGATGGACCCGAAGGAAATCAACTACGAAGCCATCGCCCGGCAATTCAAAGAGAAACATCCGGACGGCTACTGGGCGAAGGATGTTCATTTCGACGAGCGTGCGAACAGCGAGGTGGGTTCCATCAACTACACCAGCGGAACGACGGGTTTCAGCAAGGGTGTCATCACTCCGCTGAACGCGCTGGCAGGCAACGTCCGCTACGGATTGGAGAGCGGCATCGCCTTCAAGGGGTCACGTTTCGTCACGTTCCTTCCTTTAGCCCACGCGTACGGGTGCGCGTTCGATTTCCTGAGCTGTCTTGCGGCAGGCGGCCACACATGGCTCATCGGACGGACACCCAGCCCGAAGATTCTGCTCAAAGCCTTTGCGGAAGTGAAACCGACGGTGATTCTCTCCGTGCCGCTGATTCTCGAGAAGATATACAAGAAGATGATTGTCCCCCAGATACAGAAACCGCCAGTAAGCTGGGTGCTCAAAGTGCCGTTCCTTGACGAGGTGGTCTGCTCTAAGATACGCGAACAGCTGATACAGGCTTTCGGCGGCGAGTTCAGCCAGATGATTATCGGCGGGGCTCCGCTCAACCCGGAGGTGGAAGCGTTCCTGCACCGAATCAAGTTCCCTGTATCCGTAGGGTACGGAATGACCGAGTGCGCCCCGCTGATCTGCTACACACCCATCAACGAAGGACCGAAGATGTATTCCTGCGGCCGTCCTCTGCCCGGCATCATGGAGGTGAAGATCCTCGACCCGAACGAAGAAGGCATCGGCGAGGTGGTGGTACGCGGCGAGAACACGATGCTCGGCTATTACAAGAACCCGAAAGTGACCAAAGAGTCATTCACCAAAGACGGCTGGCTCCGTACCGGCGATTTGGGAATGCTGGATGCGGACGGTTTCCTGTTCATCAAGGGTCGCTGCAAGACGATGCTGCTCGGTCCCAGCGGACAGAACATCTATCCCGAAGAGATAGAAGCGAAACTCAATAATATGCCATATGTGCTGGAATCGCTGGTTCTGCAGCAAGAGGACAACCGGCTGGTAGCACTCATCTGCCCCGATTACAACGAGGTGGACGCAGACGGACTGACCCGCGAGCAGTTGGAAGAACAAATGGAAGATGCACGCAAGCAGGTCAACTCCGAGCTGGCGGCATACGAACAGATAGCACTGGTACGGCTCTATCCGCACGAGTTCGAGAAGACCCCGAAGAAGTCGATTAAGCGGTTCCTTTATACGGTGAACAGTTGAAAGTTGATAGTTTATAGTTGAAAGTTGATAGAAGTCGGGTGGTTTGAGTTAGAAGTAAGAAGTTAGAAGTTAGAAGTAAGAGGATGAATCTCTGTATAGACCAAGGAAACAGCCGGACGAAAGTCGCCCTGATGACGGACGAGGGAAGGATAATCAATGATTTTATCTACAAACAGTTCTCGTCTGCCGAAGTGGAACGTCTGTTCGACCTCTATCACATCTCCGATTCCATCATCTCTTCGGTGGTCAATATAGAGGCAGCTGTGGTCAATACCCTTCACCGCCGATCGGAACATTTCGTGCTCTTCGACCATATGACTCCTGTGCCTATCATCAACCGGTACGACACTCCCCAGACACTCGGTCAAGACCGTCTGGCGGCATCCGTGGGCGCCAAGAGCCTGTGCCCCGACGAGAACCTGCTGATAATCGACGCCGGGTCCGCCATCACCTACGATTTCGTCAGTGCGGAAGGGGAATACATGGGCGGAAACATCGCGCCGGGTCTCAAGATGCGTTTCACTATGCTGCAACGCATGACCAAGAAACTGCCGTTGGTAGAGACGGAGGAGAACGAGCTGATACCTCTGTTCGGGAAGAACACCCGTGACGCCATAGCCGCAGGCGTGATACGCGGCGTGGCATACGAGGTGAAGGGATACATGCGCACCCTGAGCGAGAAAGTGCCGCATTTCCAGACCTTCCTCACCGGCGGCAATGCCCCGTACATATTAAATAACGTGCGCACGTCGCGCAACGAGACACGCGAGCTGCATTTCGAGAAACATCTTGTGCTCAAAGGTCTGAACACTATACTTGTTTACAACAAGAATTAAGAATTAAAAATTACGAATTAAAAATTAATTCCGTGAAGCGAATAGTCAGATACATATTCCCGCTTGTAGCACTTGCGATAAGTGCCTCGGTGACAGCGCAGAACATGACCAGTTCTCCTTTCTCGCGTTTCGCCTACGGCGATTTGAACGAGAACGTGCCCACGGGCTACCGTGCCATGGGCGGAGTAGGTTTCGGAATGCGGAACAACAGAGCCATCAACCCCTCGCAGCCTGCCTCTTACACCTCCTGCGACACCCTGACATTCATGATGGATGTGGCAGCCAGTGCGTGCTGGAGCCATTACCGCGATGCCGGCGGCGTGAAGAACAAAGCGAACGGTAACCTCGAATACCTGACGATGCAGTTCCCTCTCTGGAAACGATGGATAGCCATGTCCGTGGGCTTGCTGCCCTATAGTTCGGTGGGGTATTCCATCTCCCTCAAAGACTCCATCCCGGGATACCATTTCACAAAAGATTATGAGGGCGACGGAAACATCAGCGAGGTGTATGGCGGCTTGAGTTTCAATATCCTGAACTGGTTCGCCTTCGGTGCCAATGTCTATTACATGTGGGGCGACTTGAGCCATATGCGCACGCTCTATTTCACGGAGACAGGAATGAACACCACTATTCAGGACGAGCTGCTGAGCGTGAGCAACGTGCGTCTGCGCTACGGCGCACAGCTCTTCCATACATGGGGCAAACACACCGTTAACCTCGGTGCTGTCTTTGAGAACAAGATGAAACTGCACAGCGACTATATCCAGATAGAGACCAGTACGGACGACTCCATCCCTATCTACAAAGGAATGTTCGAACTGCCTATGGTCTGGGGTGTCGGCGCCAGTTACAACTGGGACAACCGCCTGACAGTAGGTTTCGATTTCGAATACCAAGGGATGGCGAAGGCGATGTACAACGGTTTTGAAGGTCAGTACAGCGGGTTGCGTGACCGCACGCGTTATGCGTTAGGTGTAGAATACCGGCACAATGCGATGGGCAGAAACTACGCAGAGCGTATGTTATGGCGTGCCGGTTTCAGCCTGCAGGACGAGTATCTGGTGTCCATCGGAGCCAAACGTATCTCCGCCAGCATAGGTATCGGTTTCCCTCTCTGGACGATAGGCACCGTCATCAACACCACTATCGAATATACCCATCGCGGCAGCCCCGCCGGACTGGAGGACCACTCCCTGCGGTTCACCATCGGTGCATCCATTGCGGAGAACTGGTTCTTCAAACGGAAATTATAGTTTGGCACGGAATTTGAATAGTATCCGAAAACAGCATATTTAAAATAACTAAAATACAACGATTATGAAATTCAAAAGTTTATTTGCAGTAGTCTTGGCAGCCGCCGTACCGGCACTTGCATGCGCCAAGAAACCGAAGAAAGTGGCAGAAGAAGCGCCCGTAGCAGCGCCTGTAGTGGAAGAAGCCGAACCGACCATCACCGAGGAGTGCGTCATGAACGTTTCGCTTTTCCATGAGGCGGTGAAGAACAAGATGTATGCCGATGCGTACGGTCCATGGTGGGAGGTTTATACCACGTGCCCGAACGCCAACAAGTCGATTTATACCGACGGTTCGAAGATAGTTGAGGCACTCTATCAGGCAGCTTCCGACCCGGCAGAGAAAGAGCGTCTTGCCAATCTGGCAGTGGAAATGCAGGACAAGCGTATCCGTTTCTTCGGTAACGACCCCAAATATCCGAAAGCATATATCTTGGGCGAAAAGGGACTGGCATACATCGATTTCTATGGCGAGAGCAAGCTGGCAGAGGCTCGCGAGTGCCTGCAGCAATCCGTAGCAGGAATGGGAGTGCAGAGCAAAATCATGGTGCTGGTCAAACTGGTGGATGTGTCCTACGCACTCTACAAACAGGACCCGAACGGCAAGGCAGAGCAGTTCATCGCCGATTACGAGCTGGCAAGCAACTATCTTGGCGAACAGGCATCGAACACCAACAACAAGAATGCAGAGATTGCCGGCAAACAGAAAGATTATGTGGATAATATCTTTGCTATCTCCGGCGCCGCAGACTGCTCCAAGCTGGATGAGATTTATGCAGCCGCCGTACAGGGCAACCTGACGAACCTTGATATGTTGCAGAAGATAGCCAAACTGTACAAACGCGTACGTTGCACCGAGAGTGAGGTATATTTCGCAGCCTGCGAGGCAGCTCACAAACTGCAACCGACCCAAGAGTCCGCAGCCGGATGTGCTTCCATGGCAGCCAAGAAAGGCGACTATGAGCAGGCTATTGCATATTACGACCAAGCCATCAAACTGGCTATGGTAGAGGATGAGTTGGAGGATGTGGCTGATTATCAGTACAATGCAGCTTTCTATTGCTTCAACAACCTCAAGAAATATCCGGAGGCCCGCAAATACGCTCAAGCGTCTATCGCCACTCTGAGCGGTCTGGGTCAGAACAAAGGTCAGGGACGTTGCTACATCATCATCGGTATGTGCTATGCCGCTACCCGTCTCTATGGCAACGACGCCAAGGGCACAATCCTCAACAAGACCGTTTATTGGGCAGCTGTTGACAAGTTCGTCAAAGCCAAACAAGTGGATCCGTCCGTTGAGGCGCAGGCAAACGAGTTCATCAACTCGTACAGCAAGTACTACCCGACGAAAGAGGAACGTTTTGACCTGCCGGGCGAGTTCTCGGGAAACACCTATTATGTAGGAGGATGGATAGGTGAGTCAACAACCATCCGGTAAATATCAGTCAATAGCGGGCAGCCTTGTGTTGCTCGCTATGCTTTTCTTCTCTTGCACTCAGCCAGTGACGGAGCAGGGCGAAGAGCCCCAGCCACGCGAGCAGATACCTGTGTTGGTGACCGACAGCGTGACTACGCTGATTTCGGATTCCGGCGTGACGCGATACCGTATAGAGACGCCCCAATGGCTCATCTATGACAAGACCAAGACGCCTTTTCAGGAGTTTCCCAAAGGTATCTATCTGGAGCAGTTTGATGAGGATTTGCGCGTGCGTGCATCGCTCAAGGCGGATTATGCCTATTACAACGAGGATATGCAGATATGGATACTGAAAGGCAACGTGCATGCACTCAACCGCAAGGGCGAACAGTTTGACACCCCCAACATGAACTGGAACCAGAAGACACACCGTGTCTATTCGGACTCTGTCATTCATATCACGCGAGAGAAGAGTATCATCAGCGGCATCGGTTTCGACTCCAACGAAGAGATGACGCAATACACTATTCTGCATCCTACGGGCGTGTTCCCGATTGATGAAGAATAGTGACATAGTCACGTTAAGTGGTTAAATAGTTAAAATGGTTTGCTTCGCAAACGTTAAATTGTAAGAAAATGTTATTGGAAAATAAAGTAGCCCTTATCACCGGAGCCGCCCGTGGAATAGGCAAACAGATAGCCCTCGCCTTTGCCCGCGAGGGATGCCACATCGCCTTTACAGATCTGGCGCTGGATGAGGTCACCACGGCTACCGCCGAAGAGTTGCGCTCTATGGGCGTGCGCGTGGAAGCCTATGCGTCTGATGCCTCGGATTTTGAGGCAGCGCACGCGGTGGTGGAACAAGTGACGGAGGCTTTCGGCAGGATAGATATTCTTGTCAACAACGCCGGTATCACCCGTGACACACTATTGATGCGGATGACCGAGCAGCAGTGGGATCAGGTCATTCAGGTCAACCTGAAATCGGCATTCAACTTCACCCATGCCGTTTCGCCTGTGATGATGCGCCAGCGCAGCGGAGCAATCATCTCGCTGAGTTCTGTGGTCGGCATCAACGGCAATGCCGGACAAGCCAACTACGCGGCATCGAAGGCGGGAATCATCGCCCTGACCAAGTCGGTAGCCAAGGAGCTGGGCAGCCGGGGCATACGCGCCAACGCCATTGCTCCCGGATTCATCATCACCGATATGACGAAGGCACTGAGCGAAGACACACTCAAGCAGTTTGTGTCGATGATACCGATGCGTCGCGGCGGCGAACCGGAAGAAGTAGCGAAAGTAGCCCTTTTCTTGGCAAGCGACCTCAGTTCATATGTCTCCGGACAAGTGATTCAAGTGAACGGCGCGATGGCATGAATAATCCGTAATCCGTAATTCGTCATGAAAGTTTATAGAGCGAATATCTTATACACTCCCACACCCGAGGAGTTGGTTATTCTGCCGCACGGTTATATCTCTGTGCGCAGCAACGGTATCATCGAGGGCGTCTATGCCGACAAGCCGGAGAACACCGACTGGAGGCAAGTGATTGATTTCGGCGACAGACTGCTTATACCGGCGTTCAACGACCTGCATGTGCACGCCCCGCAGTACCGCAATCTGGGTTTGGCGCTGGATCTTGAGTTGCTCCCGTGGCTCAACACTTACACTTTCCCCGAAGAGATGAAATACCGTGACAGCGACTATGCTACGCGTATCTACCGCCGTTTCGTGCATGAGCTATGGATGCAGGGCACGATGCGTTCCGCCGTCTTCGCCACCGTTCATCCGGAGGCGACACGTATCCTTGCCGACCTCTTTGTGCAGTCGGGAATGGGTGCTTATGTCGGTCTGGTGGGCATGAACAGGAACTGCCCAGAGAAACTGAGCAACACCACGGAAGAAGTGCTCAACGGAATGCTTATGCTCCGGGAACATCTGGCAGAACACGGCAACAACGGCATGGTACAACCTATCGTCACCCCGCGTTTCGTGCCCTCGTGCTCGGAAGAGATGCTGACGGCGCTGGGGCATTATGCCGCCGAGACCGGCATGCCTGTGCAGTCCCACCTGAGCGAGAACCGGTCGGAGATAGACTGGGTGAAACAGCTGGAGCCGGATTCCACCTGTTACGGCGACGCCTACAACCGCTACGGTTTGTTTGGGCAGACGCCTACGCTGATGGCACATTGCTGTTATACCGACGGCGAGGAGATGGAACTGATGCGCAAGAACGGCGTCTTTGTGGTCCATTGCCCGACGTCCAACAGCAACCTCAGCAGCGGCATGGCACCGATACGCAAGTTCCTGAACGCCGGAATCAACGTAGCGCTGGGAACAGATGTCTCTGCCGGACATCATATGTCTATGCTGCGCGTCATGCAATGTGCGATACAGGTCAGCAAACTCAACTATGCACAGACACACGGGCAGATGCAGTTCCTGAGTCTGAGCGAAGTATTCTACCTCGCCACCAAGTCCGGTGGTTCTTTCTTCGGCAAGGTCGGCAGTTTCGAGAGCGGCTATGAGTTCGATGCACTGGTGGTGGATGACAGTTATCTCAACTATGATAACTTCACCCTTCCGCAGCGTCTGGAGCGGTATATCTACTTGGGCGACGACCGTGACATCAAACGGCGTTTCTGCCGTGGAGTGGAACTGCCCGAACCGGTGTTATGAATTGAGAATTGAGAATCGAAAGACCCATAGACAACCTGCCGCTGGAGGAGTATCTGAACCTTGAAGCGGAGATGGTCAGGAGCGTGGCGGAGCCTACGCTCTTCACGTGGGTAGTGCCGCCGACGGTTATCTACGGCAGGCACCAAGTCCGCGAGCAGGAGGTCAATGACGCCTATTGTGCTGCGCACGGCGTGCGTGTCGTGCAGCGGCAGAGTGGAGGAGGATGTGTCTATGCCGACGAGGGCAACCTGATGGTCTCATATGTCTCGCCGTCCACACACGCGCAGGAGGTCTTTGACGAGTTCCTGACGCTGCTCTCCGCCGCCCTGAGCAGGATGGGTTATGAGGCTGTGACGACGGCGCATAACGACATCCTTGTCTCGGACCGCAAAGTGGCAGGCACTGCCTGTTACACCGCACCGACGGGCACGGTAGTGCATGCCTGTATGCTGTACGACGTCAATCTGGAGGCATTGGAACAGGCTATCACGCCTTCTGCCGCCAAACTGGAGAAACATGCCGTGGCTTCCGTCCGGCAGCGGGTGCGCAACCTGCGTGACATCCGGGACCTCGGCGGCATAGAAACCTTCCGGCGCCTGATAGAAAAACAAATAACTAAATGTCAAAATAAATGACCAAATGGTAAATGACCAAATGGTAAATATCTTCGATTTGGACGGCACCCTGCTCAACACAATAGACGATTTGGGTTACGCCTGCAATCATGCGCTGGAGCAACTGGGTTATCCGACTTTTCCGATAGCGGAATATCCGGCTAAGGTGGGTAACGGCGTCAATAACCTCATCCGCCGTGCGCTGCCGGAGAACGAGCGGACGGAGGAGAACATCCTGCGCGCACGTGCGTATTTTATTCCTTATTATAATGAGCACAACTGCGATTACACCAAGCCCTATGACGGTATTCCCGCCTTGCTGGCGGAGCTGAAGAGAAGAGGTTGCAGGCTGGCGGTGGCGAGCAATAAGTATCAGGCTGCAACGGAAAAGATAGTCGCGCATTTCTTTCCCGGAATCTTTGATGTCGTCCTCGGCGAGCGGGATGGTGTCCCGCGAAAGCCCGATCCGCAGATAGTAAAAGATATAATAGAACGTCAGTCTGTAGGACGGTCTCTTTACCTTGGTGACAGTCTGGTGGACAAAGAGACAGCGGCTAATGCCGGCGTGCCGTTTGTGGCATGTTCATGGGGCTTTGTGCCCAAAGACAAGTTGCAGCAGGCTGGTTGTGAACGCATCATCGACCGTCCCGGACAACTGCTTGATTATCTGACCCAATCATACGGCGAAGCAGATCGTATGAACGAAGTGAATAAAGAAATGGTACCTTGTAAATGACTAAATGGTAAATGGTTTTATGTTCTGGATTATCAGTGCGGCGTTAGCGCCGGTAGTTTTGCTTTTTGTATATATCTTGGTGAAAGACATGCGCCAGCCCGAACCCTTGAAATGGCTCTTCCGGGCGTTGTGTTTTGGCGTGCTGGCGGCGTTGCTGGATATAATGGTGCTCTCGCCTCTGCCGGATATACAAGTCACAGACTGGCTCTCGGCGTTTGCGAATGCGTTCCTGCGTGCAGGCATTCCCGAGGAGAGCGCCAAACTGCTGATGCTCTGGCTCTTGCTGCGCAGGAACCCCTATTACGACGAACGTCTTGACGGCATCGTTTATGCCACCTGTATCGGCTTGGGGTTTGCCGGATTTGAGAATATAGGCTATCTCTTTCAGGGCATTGAGGACGGTTCGTGGCTCTCTATCGGCATCAGCCGTGCGTTGTTTGCCGTACCGGGACATTTCTTCTTCGGAGTGCTGATGGGGTTCTTCTATGCGCTGGCTACTTTCAGCAATCCGCGTTACAGACGGCTGAACTTCTTCTTGGCTTGGTTCGCGCCCGTCATGGCGCACGGCTTGTATGACGGCATCCTCATGAGCCAGAGTACACTGCCCAATTATGTGTCAGGTATTCTGATGATTGTGTTCCTCGTCGGCTTCAACCGCCTCCGCAAATACAGCCTTTCCCTCATTGACCGCCACCAGCACAAAGACAGTCTCTGATTGTCGTTTTTTGACAAAATAATGTAATTCTGCATTTTTATACGGAATTTTTTGCATATATCGAAAAAAAACTGTACCTTTGCCCTCGCAAAGGTTAAATATAGAAAAGCTTTATGGTTGCAACCCAATTAAATCCGACACAATTGTACTTGCTGCAATTATTCTCTTTCTCTCAAACGAAAGAAAGCCAATTGGATTTGCAGAACGTGCTTCTGGCTTACTATCAGGAGAAAGTAATGAAGCGCGCTAATGAGTTATGGGACAAGTTGGAACTGGATCAGCAGAAATTAGACGAGATGTGTAGTATTCACGAACGTCTTCCGTACCAATGAAAAAGCTACATTTATAGTAAGCAACGACAAGCATTTTGACGAATTGGCAAATTACGACTACCCAAAAGTAGATGTACGTAATCTTACGGATTTTATGCTGCTTTTGCGTCGTCTATAATCCACCGCTGCCACCGGCAGCGTAAAAAAAGCGGTGCGTCACTCACTGACGTTAAACAGGAGGACATAAAAGGCGTTTATTGACGCTTGTTTTGGTATCATGGAATCCGGAAAATTTCAGCCCCAAGACAAGATTGTGCAATAAGCGTCCCGTGGGTATGTATTATCCGTTCGCGCCCCTCATAGGGCGGGAGGGTTAAACATATCGGGCGTGGACGTTATTGTTTATTCTTGGCTAAGGGTCATTTCCGGAACCTCATGATAGAGAATAAGCGTGGATAATGTTCGCGCTTTTCTTATGTCTGTATATGTATGTTGATAGGCTGGATGAAAAGTCCTTGGTACTTGGTCTCTTGGTACTTAAAATATACTCTCATTAAGATTGCAGATACATGGACAGCCAAAGCCCGTGACCGAGCGACGAGCGGGAGAAGACCGAGAGACAGACGGCACAAAAGAAAGACAGAAAAATGTCCGATTATTAAGATACATAACTATGCGTCACAAAAAGCGGGCGCAAAGCACCCGCAACGATCTTTGACATAATGTAGGGAAAAATCAATACATCATTCCGAATAACCAGAGCGGAATCTTGTTACCGAATCCGGTTTCTATGTCATCGGCGACAATCCAGCTATCGGTTATCCCCTTGATTTGTTTGTAGCCCTTGGTATGACCACCCACCTCAAAGAGATATTTCTCATCTACCAGCACATCTCCCTTGTTCGGCATTGCAAGTGTATGCTGAAGAGCCATCTGGTTGCAGAAGAATGTCTCCCGGACGGTCCCTCTCTCGATGGTTGGCGATAATGCATACATCAGGTTGGTGTTCTCTAAGAGTATCTTCTCGGGTTTGGCAAGGGACTGGATGCCGCTTTGCTCCGGATACAGTTTGCGTATCAGCGCCGAGTGTTCCAGAAGATTGAGTAAACGGAGGAGCTGATTGCGTGTGGTTCCGATAGATTTACACAAGTCTGAGATATTGAGCGTATAGGGAACCAGTCCGGCTAAAGCACTTAATAATTGTTTCGTTTTATATAACGATTCGAACTCAATCTGCTCTGTTTGGGGAATATCTACGTCTATGATGGTAGAGATGGCTTGCTGCAAACGGGCCTGATAGGTAGATTGCGCATCCCAGTAAAAAGGATAATACCCTTGCTGCAGATACTGCGCGAAATACGGCAGCACATGTATCTCGCTGTTGAGACGGATAGACAGAGAGGTGTGCGACTGCAAAATATCCTCCAGACGAATACTATCCCATTGAGCCACTCCGGCAAATATGAGGTATTCGCGGAAAGACAAACCTTGCATCGTATAACTGATACAACGGCGGGACAGGTCGGCAATGGCATTATCAATCTGCAACAAGGAACTACCGGTAAAAACTACATGCAGGTCGGGATAGAAGTCAGAGATGTTCTTAAGCTCCTGCATCCAAGTCCGGTAGCGATGCACCTCGTCCAGAAAAAGATACTTGCCTCCATGCGTGTAATGATACTCCGCTAACTCAAGAATAGAATGGGATGCAAACCACATATGGTCTAATGACACATACAGGGCTTCTTGCGGCTCCCATCCGTTTTGCCGGATGTGCTGCAACAACAAAGTTGTTTTGCCTACACCGCGCGAGCCACGAATACCAATAAGACGATCATCCCAAACAATGAGACTGCTTAAATAGCGTTGGTAAGCCATGCTGACATTGGCAACAAGACGTCCGGATAAGATGTAAAGTTGGTCCATAAGAATGATATATTAATCAAATTTGCCGCAAAAGTACTAAAAAGATTTGAATTACGCAAATTTTCGTCTATAAAAAGACGATTTGTATATCATTTTTCGTCTTTTGAAAGATGAATTTAAGTAAAGAGACTGTATCTATTCCCTACATTATCTATAAACATCAAAACCAATTGTAGCAAACTAACTAAAATATTAATCATTTAAAGTTGCGCCCGACACAAATTCAGGGAAACGATTATGAGAAAAAAACTATTTACTTTCTTCCTTGCCATAGTAGCAAGTATCGGTTCCCTCTTTGCCGAAAGCGGCACCTGTGGCGACAATCTCACATGGAATTTGACGGATGGTGTTCCTCGTCGGCTTCAACCGCCTCCGCAAATACAGCCTTTCCCTCATTGACCGCCACCAGCACAAAGACAGTCTCTGAAACAGAAGGGCATAAAACATATAAAAATGCAGAAAAATGGCATACACACTTGCGTATGTCGTTTTTTTGTTGTAATTTTGCACTGCAAAATGACACCGGCAGCGTAAAAAGCGGTGAGAAATATTGAAATAAAGAGCGCGAAGCGTTGCGCCAAAAAATAGCGTAATAAGCCCAACTTGATTTTCTGAAACCCTAGACAAGTTAACAGAAATCATTATGTATTCAAGTACGGTTTATGCACGCTCACGTATCAGCGTGAGTTTTCCGTGCGTAAATTTGAAGTATAAAGGTAAGTCTAGGACCTCAACAAATCAAATGAAGCGAACGAAAGCGCACGCTTTTTCGTGTCCTATTACGTCCTATAGCATCTATTGCGACCTATAATAACAAAACCAACAATAATTTTAAAAGTGCGCCCGATACTCACAGGGTATGACAAAATGAAAAAGTATC
>JAFSLP010000026.1 GCA_017448345.1 Paludibacteraceae bacterium
CCATTCCCAACAGCGTCACAAACATTGGAAGGTATGCTTTCAATAATTGCAGCAGTTTGACCTCTGTGACGATTCCCAATAGCGTCACAAGCATTGGGGATTATACTTTCTCTGGTTGCCGCAGTTTGACCTCTGTGAGGATTCCTAATGGCGTCACAAGCATTGGAGATTGGGCTTTCAATAATTGCACCAGTTTGACCTCTGTGACAATTCCCAATAGCGTCACCAGCATTGGAAGTTATGCTTTCTCTGGTTGCAGCAGTTTGACCTCAGTGATGATTCCCAACAGCGTCACAAGCATTGGAGGTTCTGCTTTCTCTGGTTGCAGCAGTTTGACCTCTGTAACGATTCCCAATAGCGTCACAAGCATTGGAGATGATACTTTCTATAATTGCAGCAGTTTGACCTCTGTGACGATTCCCAATAGCGTCACAAGTATCGGAGCTTCTGCTTTCTATAATTGCAGTAGTTTAACATCTATAACCATTCCCAACAGCGTTACAAGCATTGGAAATTATGCTTTCTCTGGTTGTAGCGGTTTGGTCTCCGTGACGATTCCCAATAGCGTCACAAGCATAGGAGATAGAGCTTTTCGTTATTGCAGCGGTTTGACCTCTGTGACGATTCCCAATAGCGTCACAAGCATAGGAGATAGAGCTTTTCGTTATTGCAGCAGTTTGACCTCTGTGTATATATCTGATGTAGCAGCGTGGTGCGCAATTAGTTTTGCTAGTTATGAGGCCAATCCATTATATTATGCTCATAATCTATATCTCAATGATACAAAATTAACAAATTTAGTTATATCGGATAGTATTACTAATATCAAAGAATATGCATTCTATGATGCAAATATTAAAAGCGTGACGTTAGAATCAACAAATCCGCCATACGTTCAAAATCTCTCTTTCCCAAAGAATATTGTAGTTTATGTTCCACTGGGAACGTTGGCTACTTATAAGAGTACAACTTGGAATAATTATACTATCCATGTTATCAATCCGGCTCATGCAACTACTACAACAGCCGCAACATCTGCCAAGATTACATTAGGTAATACAGATGAAGCAAAGCATATTTCCTCTTGCGGAATGGATGGAGGCGAGGAAGAATTTGCAGGCAACGTGATTGAATACATCGGTTTGGAACCAAACAGCGAATATGCAAACATACCGTTATTCATAAAGACGAAAGAAGGCGACAAGGATAATACCACCGTCTCCTTCACCACTACCGCCCTTGAACTAACCACCAAGCCGTCCAAACCCGTGTCCTCTACTACAGCCATTCTCTTAGCCGAAACCAACATGTCCGATGCGGAAGTCTCTTGCGGATTTGAGTACAAACGTAATGACGCGCCGGAAGATATGGCAGGAACAAAGGTATTCTGTCCTGTGGCTTCCGGACAGATGGCGGGGCGGCTCAAGAACCTCAAAGACGATGTGTATTACAAATACCGCGCTTTCTATCAGTCCTCGGCAGGCAATATGTACTACGGCGACTGGCAGTATATCTTCACCGGCGATGTGGCAGTAGAGTTTGACCCGATTCTCTATACCTACGGCGCAACGGTAGTCCGCGAGAACGAAGCTACTATCAGCGGTTACGCCCTCGCAGGCTCGGAGGATTTCACCGAACAAGGCTTTGAGTACTGGGCAGAGACGCGTGCTAACGGCGGAGCAAATGCTCCGCATCATATGCCTGCGGCGCTCAACGAACACTTCTTCGTGCAGGCAAGCGGTATTGCTCTGCGTGCGACGCTGACTGATCTGGATGCCGGGACGGTGTATAAATACCGCGTCTATGGCAAGGTGGGCGACCAGTATTACTACGGTTCGGAACAAGCCTTCACGACGACCGGCACTTACACGCCGCCGACCTATACCATCACCTTTGCCAACTGGGACGGAGCAACCTTGCAGTCCTCGCAGGTAGAGGAAGGTACTCTGCCCGAATATACCGGCGCAACACCCGAACGCCCCGAGGACGAACAATACATCTATACCTTCAACGGCTGGAGTCCGGCGATAGTGGCTGCCACCGCAGATGCCACCTATACCGCACAGTATGTCTCCAAAGACAAACATGAAGGACTCGGAGAAGTACCAAGTGACCAAGTACAAAGTACCAAACTCCTCCGCAACGGTGTGCTCTATATAGAGCGGAACGGAAAGACCTATACCGTAACCGGCGCAGAGGTCAAGTAAGCCCCCCAACCCCCTCTGTAAGGGGGAGAAGGATTCGTTAAACAACCCTATACGACAGGCAGGTGAGCGTTTTTTGCCCACCTGTTGTTGTCTTCTGTTGTATTCAAAAGATAGGTGCGTCTAAGTGGCAAGTAATAGGCAAGTAAAGGGCAAGTAAGGGTTAACTCGTACTCATTTTTGAAAAGACCGCTTTCCCTAAAAAAGTTTACAATCATCCTGAACTCGTTGACAGCGCGTGTTTGAAATTTTGCATGAGACTATTGAGACTTTTGATACTCTCCTGTATTTTCAAGGCTTTCCGGCACTTTCCCAAAGTCTCAACTGAGCCAACTGTGTCAACTGTGCCAACTGTGTCATGTTATTTTTTGTTCTGACCGTTTTGACCTTTTTGACCGTTTCACTCCCCAAACGGTCAATTCGGTCAATCCGGTCATGTTATTTTTTATATTGCACTTTTTGCACTTTCTGCACTTTCTATACTTTTTGACCGTCAAAGTGCAAATAGTGCAAATAGTGCAATGTCATTTTTTATGCCACTTTTGCCATTTCTGCCATGTTATTTTTTTTATTGCATCCGCCACATTTGGCGGATAAACCGTTAGTTGTTCTTGTATATGCTTAGTCATCCGTTACCCATTGCCGATACTCTGTACTGCCTGTACTCTATCTATTCCCTTCCTCCGACCTAATACCATCCTAATACCCTCCTCCTGAAATACTATTCCTATACCATTGCGTTACCACTACGTAGGGTGCTTGGTGAATTGGTCCTTTTTCGAAAAAACATAGTACGCAATCTACGAAAACTACGCATAGAGGGAGGCTAAAGCGATCCTATAGTGCCGTACGCGGTGCGTAATAATCCCTTTAGGGATAAGAACAGATGCGTTCCCGGCGGAATGGAAGGGGAATGGAAAGGGATGACCAAACAAATGGGAAAATGAGTAAATGAATAAATAAAAAACGACCTTCACGGGTCGTTTTTTGTTACTCCTCTATTGTCAGCAGGCGCATGTCTGTTGCGCGGGCATTGGGACCAATCATAATCTCCACCTCGCCGGGTTCGAGCGTCCAGACGGGGAAAGCAGAGGAGCGAGATGAGCCATCTGAAGACTGTTGGCACAGATAATAACCCATTCTCTCCGCATTGATGGAGAAAGACACTTCTTTGCTCTCGCCGGGTTGCAGCGTGATACGCTCAAAGCCGCGCAGTTCCTTGTAGGGACGCACCGCCTTAGCCACGCGGTCGCCGATATAGAGCTGCACCACTTCAGTGCCCTCGCGCTTGCCGGTGTTGGTGACCGTGACGGATGCCCTGACCTCGCCGTCCATCGGCATAACGGAGTCGGAGAGCGTCATCGGGCTATATTCGAAGGAGGTATAACTCAGTCCGTAACCGAAGGGATAGAGCGGCCAGTTGCTGACATCGGCATAGCAGGTGACGAACTTGGCGAACTCACCTCCGTCGTTACGCCGCGAGGTGCGCATCTGGCGGTAGGAGAAGGGGTACTGCCCCACATGTCTCGGCAGCTGCACGGTGAGTCGTCCCGAGGGGTTGACCTCGCCGAAGAGGATGTCCGCCACGGCATCCGCCGTCTCGCTGCCGCCGAACCATGCCTCCAAGACAGCAGGCAGGTGCTCCGTCTCCCAGTTGAGGACGGTGGGGCGACCGGCAAAATGGACGAGTACGACAGGCTTGCCCAGTTTGGCAAGCTCAACGAGCAGGTCATGCTGCGCATCGGGCATCTCTATGTTGACGCGTGAGGAACATTCGCCGGACATCTCACTGGCTTCGCCCATCGCCGCTACGATGACATCCGCCTGCCGTGCTATACGGAGCGCTTCGGCACGCATGACTTCGGCGGAACGGCTGTCACGCATCTCGCGCCCGAACATCGTGCCGATAGCTTCTGCCGCCTCGTCGTACATCAGGTTGGAGCCCTTGGCATAGAGGAGTCGTGCGCCGGTACCTTTGAGGGCGTCTTCCAGCCCCTCACGGACGGTCTTGTACCGCCATGGCACAGCCGCCACCGCCCATGTGCCGGACATGTTGGGACGCGTGTCCGCCAGCGGACCGATGAGGGCAATGGTGCCTTTCTTGTCCAGCGGCAACAGGTTCCTGTCGTTCTTGAGCAGCACCATCGACTCGGAGGCTATGCGCCGTGCCTCGGCACGGTGCTCCGGCGAGAGGATGACAGCAGCTCTGCGGGTGGTGTCACAATAGCGGTAGGGGTCGTCGAAGAGACCGAGTTTGTATTTCGCCTCCAGCACCCGGCGGCAAGCGGAGTTAACAGACCTCTCTCCCGTCTCCCCCAAGGGGAGAAGCCCCCTCTCCTTGGGAGAGGATTGGAGTGAGGCGTCGTAGGTCTTGAGCAGCCCGCAGGAGACCATGTCCATGTCCAACCCTGCATCGAGGCACTGGATGGCAGAGGACGCCAAGTCAGCACAGACACCATGGTCCATCAGTTCCTCCACCGCCGTATAGTCCGAGACGACGAAACCTCCGAAGCCCCAGTGGTCCCGCAGCAGGTCTGTCAGCAGCCACCGGTTGCCCGTGGCAGGAATGCCGTGCACCGTGTTGAACGCCGCCATGACCGAACCCGCACCGGCATCCACCGCCGCCTTGTAGGGAGGCATATACTCGTTGAACATATGATGGTCATCGGGATAGACGTTGTTATACTCGCGTCCCGCCTCCACGGCACCGTAGAGCGCAAAATGCTTGACGCACGCCATCATGGTAGCCGGGTCCTTCAGGTCCGTGCCCTGATAGCTGCGTACCATCGCTTCTGCTATCCGGCTGCCCAGATAGGGGTCCTCTCCGTTGCCTTCGCTGATACGTCCCCACCGTCCGTCATGACAGATGTCCACCATGGGCGAGAACGTCCAGCATATACCGTCCGCCGTGGCTTCGGCAGCGGCTATCTGCGCCGAACGCTCTACCGCCTCCATGTCCCACGAGCAGGACAGTGCCAAGGGGATAGGGAAAACCGTCTCATAGCCGTGGATGACATCCATGCCGAAGAGCAGAGGGATACCCAGCCGGCTCTCCTCCACGGCGATGCGCTGTATCTCGCGGATGGTGGCGGCTCCTTTGACGTTGAAGAGCCCGCCTACTCTGCCCCTGCGGATGTCTTCGCCCACATTGCTCTCGCGGGGTTCGCCAGTGACGATGTCGCCCGACACAGGCAGGTTGAGCTGCCCCAGTTTCTCCTCAAGGGTCATCTGCGCCATGAGCCGGTCGATGAAACGGTTCATCTCCGCGTCCTGAGTATCAGTCCGCTGCGCACATCCGCCCAGCAGGAAAAAGAGAATAACAAGCACTCCCCACCCCCCTCTGTATAGGGGAGAAGAGTGATGGAATGATGGATTGTTTTTCATATCAGTTAGTAATTGTCATATTCAAGACTTTGAGCCCTTCCTGTATCTCCGGGCAGGACATGAAGAGCCTCCATAGGAGCCCTGTGCGGTAGTTCTCAATCATGGGTGCAATGGTCAGCTGGTCAATCGCCAGATAGCGTCTGGGGTACCATCTGGCGGCAGCGCTGTAGCCGTCATAGAAGCCGTATGTTCCCCATAGGAGCGTCTTGCGCTGATACCAGTAACGTGCCGCCGCCATCGCCTGCTGCGGGGCGTAGGGGAAACTGGAGAGCGCAGCCGTAGGCGTGATGACACCCAAGTCGTTATTCGGCGCATGCGCGGCATAGCCGTTGACCGAATACCCTGCCGTCAAACCCCAGCAGCTGTCCGAATAGTTAGGGTACGCCTTGGGGTTCTCCACACAATAGGCATAGTCGCTCAGCACATGCGCTTTCATCGCCTCGCCGTAGTCGGCGTACTGGTCTTTCAAGCCCATGGGGCACAGCCCGAACCAGCTGTAGTGCGCCCAGAAGAGAGGACCGCCGGTAGCCTCGGCACCGTTGTGCCGGAGCTGTAACGGGTAGCCCATGAAGGTAGCGCCGGAGCGTATATTGCCGTTGCGCGCCCAGCCCTTGTGGTAACACGAAGCGGGACAGGGGTGCGTGGGCGACGATGCCGCCAAGACATAGACAATCATACACTCGTTGTAGCCCTCCAAGGGGAAGTTCATCTCCCATCCGTAGTTGGGCGACCAGTGCCAGTAGAGCACGTCCCTTCCGCCACGGCGGTACCAGTCGAACTCCATCTCATGCCAGAGGGCGTTGATGCCGTCGATGACCGCCTTCTCCGTCTCTACGGCAGGGTTCATGTATTGCCGTGCGCAGAGCAATCCCTCCATCAGGAAGGAGCTCTCCACCAAGTCGCCTCCGTCATCTTTCTGTCCGAAAGGTGCCACCCTGCCGGAGGGATAGAGCCAGTGGGACCATACGCCGTGAAAACGCGGTACACGCGCGAGGAACGAGACAATCTTCTGCAGCCTCGCCACTCCCTCGGCACGGCTGATGAACCCTCTCTCCATAGCCACCACCAGTCCTGCGATACCGAAACCGCTGCCTCCTGTGGTGATGATAGAGGGGTCGTCATAGCCGTAATCGCCGTCCTCATGGATGCGCTCGTACGCCATGCCGGACACCGGGTCCGCTCCGTCCCACATATAGTTGAACGACGCGCGCTGGAGAGTGTCCAGCAATGCCTCGTCGGAGAGCTCTTCCTGCTCCGGGCGGGACGGATTGACAGACGGCGTGTCGTTACATGCCGTGAGGAGCAGCACCGCTCCTATTATCCATAATAATCTCATATTACACTATTTCTTTTGTCCTTTACTCGGGTTGTTCCGCCAGTTCCGGCAGGTTGACCAGCTGAAGACCGGGCACGGGCCAGTAGGCTTTGGCAGGAGTCCATTCGCCGTTCGCCTGATCGCGGACCAAGGCAGGGTCGTTGAGCACCGTCTCCGCCTTGCCTGTACGGACGAGGTCGGTATAACGCAGTCCCCACTCGGCGCAGAGCTCCACGCGTCTTTCGTCAAGGATGTCATCCAGCGTAGCTCCGGTAACAGCAGCCAGTCCGGCACGTGTGCGCACCTCAGCCAGCGGTTCGTCGCCGCTCTTGCCGTTGCGCACCTTCGCCTCGGCATTCATCAGCAGCACCTCGGCATAACGCAGCAGACGGACGTTGTTGTTCCTGCCCCACTCGGTGTTGCCGCCCGTCATCTGGTCGTAAGGCAGATACGCCTTGCCGTTGAAGACGCCGGAAGAAGTGACGGTGAATCCCTCGCGCGTCACATCGCCGGACTGCAGACAGGAGGTCTCCAGACGGACGGTCTCGCCGCGCGCCTTGCACCACTCCACGAACCGGGTGTTGAACTGGCAGAAGTTCCAGCCGGAGATGGAGACATCCGCTCCGTCCGCCTTGCCGGTCAGCGTGGCTCCCTGCGAGACGTACCACTGGTCAATGCCTATATAGTCACCCGTAGCGAGCCCGAAATCCGTCACCTGCACCTCCATCAGACTCTCGTTGCAGAGCTTGCCCGGTATCTTGAAGAGGTTGTAATAGTCGCCGTAGAGCTCGAAACCGCCATGGTCGATGATGTCCTGCGTCAGTGTCTCCACCTTGGCGTAATCGCCCAAGAGGAGGGCAAAACGCGCTGCCATAGCCTCTGCCGTGTAGGCGGAGAAAGCACCCGGATGCACCATCTCGTTGGGACGCATGCGTTTCATCTGAGGGATAACCGCCTCCAGCTGCTCCAGCACATACTCGCACACATGCTCACGCGTGGAACGGATGAAGCGGGTCTGGTTGTTGTCTTTGAGGATGACGCAGTCGCCGAAAGAGGTGACGAGCATGTAATACGACCATGCCGCAATGGTGACCACCTCGCCGCGATAACTGCGGTAGTTCTCGTAATCGGAGGTGCCGGGCGTGATATGCTCCGCATATTTGTCCAGTGCCTCAAGGGCGGAGTTGGAGGTGCGGATGACGTCATACGCAGTGATCCATGCGTTGTTCAGCCCCCAGAAGGAGTTGGGGCACTGGTAGCCGCCGCGATAGCCGAAACGGAGCGCGTCCTGCTGGTCGTTGTCGCGACCGGACGTCATGTCGTCGTCACGACCGGTCCAGAGGATATTGTTAATCCAGTGCATGCCGGGCCAGCGCAGTTTGGAGTAGGCACCGATGACAGGCTGGTACATCTCCGAGGTGTTGGTATAGTCTATCTCCGAAACGGCAATCTTGTTCTCCGTGTCTATCTCCAGAAACGAGCAACTGACCGGCACAAAGACCAGCGCCGCAAGGGTAAGAAGAACCGATAATCTATGTTTTGTTTTCATATGCTTATATCAATTTAGTCCATTGTCCTTTATCCATTGTCAAAACTTCAGTTGCACGGCGAATGACCATGTAGATGTCAGCGGATAGACCTCCGTGTCCCATCCTTCCGGGTCGCTTACCTCCGGCGTCATGGCATGTGCTGAGAAGCCTGTGAAGGGTTTGTCGGCACTGAGGCTGAGACGGATACTCGGCATCTTGTACGTGCCTGCGCCTACATTGGTGAAGGTATAGCCGAGGGTGATGTTCTGGATACGGAAATAGTCGGCGCTCTCCACGAAATAGCTGGCGTTCTGGCTGTCGCCGATGTTCCAGCTCTTCATCAGACCGGCAGCGGACGGGGTGGTGTTGGAGGTACCGGTGCCGTGCCAGCGCTCCGTATATTGCGCGAGGTCGAAGTTATAGGTGTTGCTGGCGTAACGGAGCGCGCGTTTGCGGTTCCATATCTCGCCGCCTGCCTTGCCGGAGAACACGACGGTCAGGTCCAGACCCTTGTAACGGAAGCCCATGTTGATACCATAGGTCCAGTCGGGGATATATGAGCCCAGAATCTGCTTGTCCGCCTCGTCGATGACATGGTCGTTGTTCACGTCCTCGTAGATGAAGTCTCCGGGCACCAGTCCGTTCGCCACAGCCACGGGGTCAGCGGCACACTCCTCGTCCGTCTGATAGACACCGATGACCTTGAAGCCGTAGTAACTGTTCATCTTCTCGCCCACCTTCTGCACGGTCTTGCCGCCTTTGATGAGGTTCACGCCGTCTCGCAGGCTCTTCACGCGGTTGTGGAGCCAGCTGACATTGCCGCCGATGAAATAGGTCCAGTCCTTGCCCACATGGTGCTCCCAGTTGAGGTTGATGTCCACACCCATGTTGAGTATCTCGCCCCAGTTACCGGCTATGGACTCCTCCTGCATTGGCAGCATGGGCGATACCACGGCGTTCTGCGTCAGGCGGTAGTACCAGTCGATGTCTCCGGTCAGGCGGTTGCCCAAGAAGGCGAAGTTGGCACCGATGTTGGTCTCGTTGACCACCTCCCAGCTCAGCCAAGAGAAATTGGTGGAGTTGATATATCCGCTCAGGGCGGTGTTGGTGCCGAAGACGGCGCGTGTGACGGAACTGCTGGTGGTGCCGTAGGAGGCGCCTATCTTGTCATTACCCAGCAGACCCCAGCTGGCACGCAACTTGAGGTAGTTGACGCCCTCGACATCCTTCAGGAACTCCTCGTTGGTCAGCACCCACGCCGCGCCTACGGAGGGGAAAGTGCCCCATTTCTCGTTATACTTGCTGGAGCCGTCCCTGCGGACTGTGAGCATGACCATATACCGCTCGTCGTAGTTGTAGTTGACGCGCCCGAAATAGGAGAACCCTCTGTATCGCGACCCGTCGTCCCCTACGGTTCTGCCCTCGGTGTTCCCTAACGAGAGGTACATATAGCTGTCCTTGCCTGCCGGCACATCCTGTGCCACGCCCCAGAGGTTGCGGTAACGCTCCTCACGGAGACTGAGACCGAGCATCGCCTTGAAGCCGTGCTTGCCCCATTGGTCGGTATAGGTCACCGTGTTGTCCCATATCCAGTTATTGAAATTGGTGGCGCTCTTCGTCAGCGAAGAGGTCTCGTTCTTCTGGTTGTTGCTGATATAATATTCCGGGATGAAAGTGGTTGCCTCCATGCCCGTGTAATCGTAGTTATAGGAGGTGCGGATATTCAGTTTGTTGGGCAGGATATTGAACTGCGCAAAGACCGCCGCCATGAGCTGGTTGCTGCGGTTGCGGCTGTCGTAGAGGTTCGCCGTTGCCACCGGGTTGTAGAAGTTATTGGTCAGCTGCAACGTCAGCGGAGAGGCATATCCGTCGGTATAGAGGTCCTTCGTGGAGGGGTCATAGACGGGGAAGATGCCCGGCATGTTATATGCCTGCTGCCATGCCGCGTTGTTCGGGAAACGCTGGTTGCTCTGCACAAAGATGCCGTTGAAACCCACTGTCAGCCATGTGAAGGGTTTGTACTCGACGTTGCCGCGGATGTTCATACGGCTGTAGTTATTGGGGGTCTTCATGATTCCGTCTTGGTACAGATAACTCATACCCACGCCGTAGGTGGCTTTCTCGCCGCCGCCGTTGATAGTCAGGCTATGGTTGGTGATGGTTGCCGGACGGAGCAGTTCCTTGTACCAGTTGGTGTTCTGCGCAAGGTGGAAGAGCCCTGCCTCGGAGTCGTACTCGCCGCCGTACATCTTCATCGCGTTGTTGAACATGCGGGTGTAGGACCGTTTGTTGACCTCTAACAGCATCTCGGCGTACTGGTCGGACGAACACATATCCACAATGTTACTCACCGTCTGCACGCCCACATAACCGTCATAGGTCACGTCCGGACGCTGGTTCTGCTTGCCGCGTTTGGTGGTGATGATAACCACACCGTTGGCGGCGCGGACACCGTAGATTGCCGCAGCAGAAGCGTCTTTCATGATGGACATGTCCTCTATGTCACCGGCATTGAGGAAGTTGATGTTGTCATAGAACATGCCGTCCACGACGAAAAGCGGGGTGTTGTTCGAGAACGAACCTATACCGCGTATCTGTACCGTCGGACCTGCGCCGGGCACGCCGGAGTTGACAATGTTCACACCGGAGACCTTGCCCTGCAGAGCCGCCATAGGCGAGGAGGTAGGGATAGCCGTCAGTTCCTCACCCTTCACCACTTCGATGGGCGAGGTCAGGTCTTTGATTTTCGCGGCGCCGTAACCCACCACCACGACATCTTCCAGCCGCTGCACATCCTCCAAGAGCACGACGCGCATGCCTTCCGATGCCTTGAGCTGCTGCGGCAGATAACCCATATAGGACACCTCTACCGCCGTGCCGGCATCCACACCGTCCAGCACGAACCTGCCGTCCATGTCTGTGATAGTACCCGCCGTGCTGTTAGCCACACGCACAGCTGCGCCTATCAGCGGCTCGCCCTGCTCGTCCGTCACGAAGCCCGTCAGCGACTGGGCGCACAACAGCAACGGGAAAACCGTTGCTATCGCTATTGTGAGAATCTTTTTCATTGGGTCAAAACAATTGCTTTAAAACAGCCAGAGCCCTACGCGAGAAGCGTAAGGCCCGGCTTTTCAGTAATGTGAATGATTATAACTCTTTACCGAGTACATTGTAGCGTTTGCCGTTCTTCTCGATAACGACTTGTCCGTCAACGATACGTTTTACAGCAACCTTGGTGGCATCCACGTTCTCTACACCCTCATAAATGGAGGAGTAGAAGTACGCATTGGCGATAGCTACCGGAGTGCCTTCTGCCGACGTGCCGTCCTCTGCTTTCACAAAGCCTTCGAGAATGAGGTAACGCAGGTCTTTGAAGTCATAACTGTCGAACGGAGCGTTGAGCAGGTCGATGGTCACGCTGTTCCACTGGTTGGCTTTCAGGTCTACAGCCAGACCGTTCTTCCAGCCGCTGCCGCCGTCTCCGGCACCTAATGCCTCGTAGGTGAATTTCAGCTTGGAGTCAACGGTTACATATACATCGGCGTGCATCATGTCCTTGTCCTCAGCAAGCTCGTAATGGTCGGCACCCCAGTTGGTGAATGCATCCCATCCGAAAGCGTCACTGTACCAGATATGCTGTCCGTTCTCGTATGCATAGTCAATCCACTGCGAACCCCAGCTGGTCGGCTCAAAGGCGAAGGTGTTGGTCTGGTACGTTGCGCTGAACAGTGCCTGTACGTGCTCCTCTGCCAGCGTCGGAGCAGCAGGAGCCTCTGCAGGAATGTTCTTCGGCGCCGGACTCTTCCAGAAATAGATGTTCGTGAACGCAAACGGCTTTCCTTCTGCGCTCGTACGCTCCTCATCGTCCAGCGTGTAGCCGTCGAAGATGACATATTTCACATCCTTCCAGTCGTAGGTAACATCATCGTGGTTCCACCAAGCGGGGTCCGCATCGATGGTGTTCCAACCCTCATTGATCTTGAAATCCACGCCGTATTTGTATCCGCTGCCGCCGTCGCCGGCTCCTAATGCCTCTATCGTCAGTTTGATATGCGAAGCCTGCGGAGCCCATACATCAAAATGCAGTTTCTCGTAACCGCTGAAGTCATACGAAGCAGCGTCCCAGTTGGTCATAATCTCCCATTTCATGTCTTGGCAATAAAGCACGTTGGTACCTTCCAAATCGAGGGCTTCCCATGTGGACACACCACCCCAACCCAATACGTTGAAGTTGAGGTTGTTGTTTGCGTAATGGTTGCAGAACACAGCCATCACATCTTCCTCTGCGTGTGCCGGAACAGCAGGAGCAGTCTCCGGTTTGGCGGGACCTACTACAGGCGGCTCCTCGCCGCTGCGCACCACTTTGAGCGAGATGACGAACAGTCCCGTACCGCCCTTGCGACCGATAAGCAGAGAGTCTTGGTCTGCTTCTAACGAGTATTTCTCTACGGCAGGGTCAGCGGCGCTGGTACGACCGTTGATAGCCTTCTCGGAGAGGAACAACTCGGTTGCTCCGTCTGCTGCATATACGGCAGCCTGTGCCTCTTTCGTGTCATCGGAATTGTTGAAACAGATAGCGATCTGCAACTCGTCACCGGCTTTGAAACCGCCCTCTGCGGGTTTGATGGCGATATATTTGCCTTCCTCATATTTGTATGAGCTGCTGAACTTGATAGCCGGTACCTCATCCGTATTCTCGTGAATCTTCACGGTGCTGATTTCCACACCTGCTGCGCCGAGAACGGTAGCACCTACCTGCTCAGCCTCTACACTTGACCACTGATAAACAGCCTTGCCCTCTTCCGGTGTCGGAGGTACAACAGGAGCGTCGGTGCCGAAGAAGTACAGGTTAGCCAATGCAAATGGGTTGCCCTCGAAGCTCTCGTCTGCCGGAGTCTTGTAGCCATCCATAGCGAAGCATTTCAAGTTCTTGAAGTCATAGCCACCGGGCCATTCGTTGAGAGCAAGGTCAACGCTGTTCCAGCCTGCGCTGAGTTCGATAACCGGACCGTCTTTGTAATCGCCGCCGGCTACAGCTTCTGCCGAGAGTTTGATTTTGGCAGCTGCCGGTGCCCACATATCCACATGGAGGTTCTTGTATGCGCTGAAATCATGTGCATCGTCGGTGTGTGCCGGGTCAATGATACACTCCCAAGTGAAACCTGTCCAGTAAACAATCTTAGTTCCTTCAATCTCGAGGTTCTCGTAACCGCCAGCCCAACCGGAAATACCGAAATTGGCGTTGTTCTTTGCATAATGGTTGCAATATACAGCCATTACGTTAGCCTCTTCCTCTGCCGGAGCAACCGGAGCTGTTGCAGGCTTGGTCAAAACCTCGGGAGGAGTCACCTCGCCGCCTTCTGTAGAGTAGGTTGCGCCCCATACGATACAGCGCTTTACTGAGGTAAGAGTAAGAACAGTTTCCTCTTCCACACCCGTAAGCGCAATGTCAAACTTGTAGTCATCTTCGTTTGCAATAGTAAATTCCTTGTTGCTACCGGCAATGTCAGTATTCGCTACAAGTGCAAGGGATGCAGGAGCAACGGTTACGCCTTCAGGAGCAGCGATAGCAAGCATAGCTTCGCCTCCTTCTTTGTTCCATGCAACAACATGGAGCGTGAGGGTTTGGGCACCTGCACCAACCGTCACTGTCATGTCACCACCTGCCTTGGAAGTACCCAATTTAATGGCTGCTTGCCCATTGATGGTTACATCATCGTACGAATTGGCCTCGCCTTTTGCAATAGTTGCATCAGCTGCGAAGATGCTGCCAACAAACAGAATGGCAGCCAAAAAAGAAAAGATTCTTTTCATACGTAATAGATTTTAATGGTTAATAATAATTGTTACACAATATACTATATAATAGTGTGTATTTTATGTTTCACTTCACCTTTCGGAAGGTCTTTCAGTGTTTCGGCTGCAAAGTTAATATATAATTTTCGAATATCCAAATTTTTGTGAAACTTTTTTCGTTTTTTGTCAAAAATCCTCAAACCCCACGTAGTGATAACACAATGGTATCGGAATTGTGTCCCGTTAGGATGGTATTACCATGGAGTTAGGAAATTAAAAAATGACATACGCGATGTATGTCATTTTCTGTATTCTTCCGACGAAACGGAGGGTTACGGTGCCACACGATTGATGTCTCTCGGGAACATCGAGCATTCCTTGACGTTGGCGATGCCGAGGAAGCATGCCGTGATACGTTCCAAGCCGATGGCAAAACCACCGTGAGGCGGCATGCCGTTCTTGAAGGTATCGAGGTAGAAATGGAAGGCGTCGGGGTTCATGCCTCGGCGGAGCATCTTCTCGCGGTAGTCGGCTTCCTTGTGGATACGCTGGCCACCGGAGGTAATCTCCAAGCCGCGCATCAAGAGGTCGAAACTCAACGTCAGGCTCGGGTCCTCGGGGTCGTCCATGGCGTAGAAGGCGCGGTGCTCGGAGGGGAAATGGGTGACAAAGACAAAGTCCGAGTCATATTTCTCCTTGGCATACTTGCATATGGCACGTTCCTCCTCGGGCGCGAGGTCATCCTCGCCGCGGTGGTCCGCCTCGCACAGTCCGTTCTCGAAGAGAATCTCATGCACCTCGCTCAGCTTCCATGCCGGCACCTGCTCCGGGAGCACGGGGTTGACCGCATTGAGCAGCTGCAGCTCATGGGCGCAGTCGCGCTCCACAACCGCGATGATATGCCGCAGCAGAGCCGCCTCAAGAACCATGACATCCTCCTGCCCCTTGATGAAACCCATCTCCACATCCAGCGAGATATACTCGTTGAGGTGGCGGGAGGTGGCATGTTTCTCTGCGCGGTAAGCCGGCGCAATCTCGAAGACACGTTCATACACGCCCACGCCAATCTGTTTGTAGAACTGCGGAGATTGCGCCAGATATACCTGCTTGCCGAAATAATCCATCTTGAAGACGTTCGCGCCGCCTTCGGCACCTTCCGACACAATCTTCGGGGTGAAGATCTGGGTGAAGCAGTTGGCAGCAAGGAACTCGCCGAAAGCGCGTGCGATAGTGCTCTGCACTTTGAGGATAGCCATATCGCGCGGGTTGCGGAGAGTGACCTGACGGTTGTCGAACTTATAGCGGAGAAGGGTCTCCTCGTCGCCGAACTTGAGGGCGTTCATGTCCACCACCTCAGCGGTCGTCGGGCGTGAGAGAACACGCACCTCCGATACTGCTATCTCAATAGTGTTATAGAACGCTGCCGGGTCTTTGATTTTCGCCTCGTTGACGGTGCCGGTAATGGTGATTGCCATCTCGCGGCAGAGGTCGTTCATCGCTATCTCCGCACCCTTCTCGTCAAAGAACTTGGAACTCTCGTTGGAGACCACTGCCTGCAATAGTCCGCGGCTCTTGCGCAGAACGATGAAACCGCCCCACTTCGTCACGCGGACGTTATGAATCATGCCACTCACAGTAACAGACTCGCCAACTTTAGCGTTGGCGAGGTCTGTCACGTTTTCATTATGCTGATTAACGTTCAAAAACATAGTTTTTAACGATTTATCGTAATGACGTAATTACGTAATCACGTTATTACGAAAGTTTTTTACTCAGCAGCGGGAGCTTCAGGAGCAGCCTCGGCGGCAACCTCTTCCACTGCCTCTTTCACGGCTTTCTTGCCGGCGCGGCGGGTAGCTTTCTTGGTCGCCTTCTTGGTCTCCTTGAGCATGTTCTCATTGTAATCCACGAGCTCGATAACCGCCATCTCTGCTGCATCACCGAGACGGAAACCGGTGCGGAGGATACGGGTGTAACCTCCCGGACGGTTGGCTATCTTCTCGCCTACATTCTGGAACAGTTCGGTTACTACCTCTTTCTGTTTGAGCAGAGAGAACGCCAGACGACGGTTGTTCATATTGTCCTCTTTGGCACGTGTGAGAATCGGCTCTACGTAGATACGCAGGGCTTTAGCCTTTGCCAGTGTGGTGCTGATGCGCTTGTGCATAATCAGCGAGCATGCCATATTGCTGAGCATTGCGGCACGGTGGTTGGCTTTGCGGCTAAGATGATTGAATTTCTTATTATGTCTCATAATTTTTTTAAAACTATATTTTCGTAATCACGTGATTTCGTGTTTACGTGATTACGAAGGGTTTTTAATAATTAGTCCAGCGCTCTGTAGCGCGAGATATCCATACCGAAAGCCAAACCGTTGCGCTCGAGCAGTTCGTCCAGCTCGGTGAGAGATTTCTTACCGAAGTTACGGAACTTGAGCAGGTCAGCACGGTGGTACTTAACGAGTTCGCCGAGTGTCTCCACCTCCGCAGCCTTCAGACAGTTGAGGGCACGGACGGAGAGGTCCATATCCTGCAGCTTCTGGTTGAGGAGCTGGCGCATGCGCAGAATCTCCTCGTCGAGGGCGTTGTTGTTCTTCTTGGTCTCCTCCTCCAGCACGATACGCTCGTCGGAGAAGAGCATGAAGTGGTAGATAAGAATCTTGGCGGCTTCAGTCAGTGCCTGTTGCGGGGCAATAGAACCGTCGGTGGTGATCTCGATGGTCAGTTTCTCGTAGTCGGTGCGTTGCTCGACACGGTACTGGTCAACCGAAATCATGACATTGCGGATAGGAGTGTAGATGGAGTCGATAGCCAGTGTGCCGATGGGGGCGTCTTTGGAACGGCTCTCGTCGCCGGGCACGTATCCGCGTCCTTTGTTAACGGTAATCTCTATCTCAAAATCCGCGCTCTCGTCCAGCTCTGCCAGTTGCAGTTCGGGATTGAGAACCTCGAAATTCTGGAGGACGGTGTTGAACTCGCCTGCCATGAAGGCTTTTGCCTTGTGGACATGGAGCTTGACCGTTTCTGTCTCCTCCTCGATGCCTTCCTTATGCAGGAAACGCACCTGTTTGAGATTGAGGATAAGGTTGGTAACGTCGGTGATTACCCCGGGGATCGTAGCAAATTCATGATCAATACCACTGATCTTGACAGAGCAGATGGCATATCCCTCGAGGCTGCCGAGCAGCACACGACGGACTGCATTGCCTATCGTAATTCCGTACCCCGGTTCGAGCGGGCGAAACTCAAAGACGCCTTTGCGGTCGCTCGAATCCAACATTATCACCTTGTCAGGTTTGATGAAATCTAATATTGCCATGAATTTATTAATTATTTAGAGTACAACTCAACGATCAACTGCTCCTTAATATTCTCAGGAATCTCTGCGCGTGCGGGGATATTGAGCAGTTTGCCAGCCTTCTCAGCCTCGTTCCACTCAAGCCAGCCGTACTTGGCATGGTTAAAACCTTGGAGTGAAGCAGCGATAACCTCCAGCGATTTGGATTTCTCGCGTACTGCCACTACCTGACCGGGTTTGACAGAATAAGAAGGAATGTTGACTACAGCTCCGTCCACGGTGATATGACGGTGGCTGACGAGCTGGCGTGCAGCAGCACGTGTGGGAGCCATACCGAGACGATAAACGATATTATCCAAACGGCACTCCAGCAGCTGGATAAGAATCTCACCGGTGATACCTTTGGTACGGGCTGCCTTGGCGAAGAGGAGACGGAACTGACGCTCCAGTACACCATAGGTGTATTTTGCCTTCTGCTTCTCTGCCAGCTGCGTACCATACTCAGAGTTTTTCTTACGACGGTTAACACCGTGTTGTCCGGGTGCGTACGGACGTTTTGCAAGCACCTTGTCCTCGCCGAAGATAGCCTCGCCGAAACGGCGCGCAATGCGAGATTTGGGTCCAATATATCTTGCCATAATTCAAATTTTTTAAGGGTTCAAAAATTTAAGTTGAAAGGTGAAAGGTGAAAGGTTTATTGACGCTTTGCTTCCTTTCAATTTTCAATTTTCACTTTTCACTTTATTAAACACGACGGCGTTTCGGAGGACGGCAACCGTTGTGCGGCATGGGAGTAACATCTACAATCTCCGTTACATCGATACCTGCGGCAACGCAGGCACGGATAGCCGACTCACGTCCTTGTCCCGGACCCTTAACGAATGCTTTCACTTTACGCAGACCGAGGTCATATGCAACCTTGCAGCAGTCTGCGGCTGCCATCTGGGCTGCGTACGGAGTATTCTTTTTGCTGCCACGGAAACCCTGCTTACCTGCCGAAGACCAGCTGATAACCTGACCGTCACCGTTAGCAACTGTAACGATTACATTATTGAAAGAAGACATCACGTGAAGCTGGCCTACGCCATCAATCTTCACTACGCGCTTCTTAGCTGCAATAGCTTTCTTTGCCATAATACTTGATGAATTATTAATTGAGAATTGACAATTGAGAATTGATAATTATTCTCCTGTACTGTCC
>JAFSLP010000027.1 GCA_017448345.1 Paludibacteraceae bacterium
GTATCAGCGAGGCTCGTCCGTGCATTGAGACCGTAGCGCAGATCCGTCACAGCGAGCCTATCGGTCTGGTGGGCGATTATCATCCGCTTGCCAAACTGCCGCTCAGTCCGCATCCCTTCGGCTGGGACGAGAGAAGATAAGGAATATGGTGAGTTTAGCATAAGATATTAAACTTATGATAAGACTATTGACTATTATAGGAGCACGACCGCAAATAATCAAGGCAGCGGCGATTTCGCGTGCAATACATAATAGATATAGCGGGCAGGTGTCGGAGCATATTTTGCACACAGGGCAGCATTATGACACGAACATGTCAGAGGTATTCTTTCGTGAACTGGGTATTCCTGAACCAGATTATAACCTGCATGTAGGAAGCGGTTCTCACGGAGTACAGACTGCGCGAATAATGGAAGGAGTTGAACATGTCCTAACGGATACCCATTATGATGGTGTGGTTGTTTATGGCGATACCAACTCCACCTTGGCAGCAGCTGTGGCGGCAACCAAGATTCATGTGCCGGTTTTTCATATTGAAGCGGGCTTGCGATCGTTCAACATGGCTATGCCGGAGGAGATAAATCGCATTGTATGCGACCAGTTATCTTCTGTTTTGTTTACTCCGACACTGACCGGTAAGAAAAATTTAGAAGAAGAAGGGTTTGATGGTATCAAGTCGCGTGTCCGGTTTGCGGACGGAAGAGGTCAGAAAGTTATCCTGTCCGGTGATGTAATGTATGATAACTCAATGTATTTCAGTTCGAAGGCGGATACACAAAGTGATATTATAGAACGTCTCGGACTTAGTTATCGCGGTTTTGTGCTCGCCACAATCCATCGACCGGCAAATACTGACAAAGCAGAAAACTTGCAGTCTATATTCCGAGCTTTGTTAGACATTGCAGAAAATGAACAGACAGATGTCGTGTTGCCCCTTCATCCGCGTACCCGAAAAATGCTACCGGTACAATTGTCCAAAGAACTATTGGAGCGTGTGGAGAAAAGCAATCGTTTCCGAATAATAGAACCTGCATCGTTTTTCGAGATAATCCGTCTGGAGAAAAATGCGCGCGTGGTGATGACTGACTCCGGAGGTGTGCAAAAAGAGTCATTCTTCTATGGCACACCATGTGTCATTTTGCGTCCCGAGACAGAATGGGTAGAAATAGTGGATGCCGGTGCCGGAATCATAGCTGACGCGGATTACGCACGAATTATTGAGGCGTATAAGATATTGTCAGACCAAACGGTACATTTTCCTCCGCTTTTCGGTGATGGTCATGCGAGTGAGAAAATCATTGACGAGATAATTCATTACCTGCAGTAATGCCTTCGCATATACTGACATATAACGACATAGACGGCAGGGAGTGGGAGACGCTGGTTGAGAGGAGTGCAACGGGGACGTGGTTCCAGACACCGGAGGCGTATGCGTTTTATGCGTCACAGAGGGAGATAATGAGACCTTTCGTCTTGGCAGTCCGCTGGCAGCAACCAGACGGCAGCAAGCAGTCGTCAGATGACAGCAGTCCAATGTCAGATGGCAGCAGTCCAATGTCAGACGGCAGCAAGCAGCAGACATTACGAGGGGTTTGCTGCGGCTATGTGACGATAGAGAAGAATCCGCTGAAGCAGTACTTTACGAGAAGAGCGATTATTATCGGCGGACCGGTGCTTGCCGATGATTGCAGTACGGAAGAGGCGTACACATTAATGCAAGCAGTTCGCCGGCATTTGATGACGGACACGCCGAGTGCCCAGTCTCCAATCTATATCGAGACGCGGAATTTCAATAACTATTCCAAGTGGCGCAATGCTTTCGAATGCAGCGGAGACCATCTTAGTAGGAGGCCGCTCCTTCCATTCCGTTGGAAGGACGCTCCGGGATTCAGTTATCAGCCGCACCTGAATTTTCATTTCGACTGCACCAACAAGGACGCCATATGGACCAGACTGAGCGAGACACGGCGCAGGCAGATAAACAAATCCGTCAAGTCCGGCACAACGATAGAAGAGGCACGCACCGAAGTGGAGATAACCGAATGGTATGCCATCCTGTCCGATTTATACCGGCGGAGGGTGAAGACCCCGTTATTTCCGCTATCGTTTTTCTTGGAGTTTTTCCGGCAGAAACGGGGCGTATATCTGTTAGTGAAACATGAGGGGAGAGTAATCGGCGGGATGATGTGTCCGATACATGCAGGCAAGTGCCTCTACGAGTGGTTCGTCTGCGGTCTGGATACTGCGTATAAAGACCAGTACCCGTCTGTGATGGCGACATGGGCAGCCATGGTGTATGCCCATGAGCACGGGATACCGAAATTCGACATCATGGGTGCAGGCGTGCCGGGAGTGCCATATGGTGTGCGGGATTTCAAAGCGGAGTTCGGAGGGACGATGGTGGAGTACGGACGGTTTCTGCATGTAGCCAAACCGCTGCTTTACCGGATAGGGGAAGCCGGTGTCGCCTTCCTGAAACGCCAATGAGAAGGCAGGCACTATGCACATCATTTCCAAGACATCAGACATCATACATAAAACATATCAACCATGCTTATCAAGATTTACAGTGCAGCTCCGGTGGGGATAGATGCAGTGCCGGTGACGATAGAGGTACATTCGGTGCCGGGGTTTGAGTTTACGCTGGTGGGCTTGCCGGATGTAGCTGTCAAAGAGTCGCACGAGCGTATCTTAGCGGCGCTGACGGTCAACGGTTATGACTCTCTACGCCGCAGTTTCACCATCAACATGGCTCCGGCTGATATCAAGAAAGAGGGTGCCGCGTATGACCTGCCCTTGGCTATCGGAATGCTGGCAGGCGGCGAGAAGGTGAAGACGAAGATGCTGGAGCAATATATGCTGATAGGCGAATTGTCGCTGGACGGCTCGTTGCAACCTGTTCGCGGAGCACTGCCGATAGCGTTATGTGCCCGTAAAGAAGGTTACAAGGGTCTGGTACTGCCTGCCGCCAATGCCGAAGAAGCGGCAGTGGTGGACGGGCTGGAGGTCTATGGCATGGAGACGCTGAGCGATGTGGTGCGGTTTCTGAACGGCGAGAAGAAGAACGAGCTGGACCCCGAAGACGTGTATGCGCCGACAAGAGTGGACACACAAGCGCTCTTTGACACGTTAGCGTTTCCGAGCGACCTTGATTTCTCCGACGTGCGTGGTCAATACAAAGTGCGCAGAGCCGTAGAGATAGCGGCGGCAGGAGGGCATAACATGATTATGGTAGGTCCTCCGGGTGCCGGCAAGTCGATGATAGCCAAGCGCATCCCGTCCATCCTTCCTCCTCTGACATTAGAGGAGGCATTAGAGACGACCAAGATACACTCTGTGGCAGGACTGATGAACAAACGCAAGGGTGTGAACAGTTCGCTGATAGTTCAGCGTCCGTTCCGCAGTCCGCACCACACGATAACCGATGTGGCACTGGTGGGTGGCGGCGCAAACCCCCATCCGGGAGAAATCAGTCTGGCACATAACGGCGTGCTTTTTCTTGACGAGCTGCCGGAATACAAACGCTCGGTGTTAGAGGTGCTGCGCCAGCCTCTGGAGGACAGGCATATCACCGTAGCGCGCACCAAGGAGACCGTCGATTATCCGGCATCATTCATGTTAGTGGCAGCGATGAACCCCTGTCCGTGCGGTCATTACGGAGAGAACAACCCTGCTCATCCGTGTACTTGTACGCCTGCACAGGTACACCGTTATTTAAGTAAGATAAGCGGTCCTCTTCTGGACCGGATAGACATACAATGCGAGATAGAAGCAGTGCCCTATGAGCAGCTGCGTGACACACAGCCCGGCGAGAGTTCGGCGGCGATGCGCGAGCGGGTGCTCAGGGCTCGTGAGATACAGAACGAACGGTTCCGGCAGAGCAAGACAGTGCATTGCAACGCCATGATGAGCACGAAGATGGTGCGGCAATATTGTGTGTTGGATGCCGAGAGCGACAAACTATTAGAGTTCTCGATGAACAAGTTAGGGCTCTCAGCGCGTGCGTATGACCGTATATTAAAAGTCGCGCGCACGATAGCGGACCTTGAGGGTAGCATGAATATCGGCAAACAGCACCTGTTGGAGGCAATCTCTTACCGGTCGCTGGACAGAAACATGATGGAATGACAACTATGAGACTGGCAGAACGAGTAAATAAGATTACCGCCTCGCAGAGTCTGGCGATGGCCGCCCGCGCGAAGGCAATGAAAGCCGCCGGTGCGGATGTGGTCAGTATGTCGCTTGGCGAGCCGGATTTTGACACACCGGAGCACGTGCGCCGTGCAGCACAGGAGGCGATAGACAACCACTGGTCGCATTACGGACCGGTGCCCGGCATACCGTCTTTGAGAGAAGCGATAGCGAAGCAGCAGAACGGAAGAGAGAATGCTATACTCTATACGGCAGATGACGTAGTAGTATCCGTCGGTGCGAAGATGGCGATATACAACACTATCCAGACTATCGTGGGAGCCGGAGACGAAGTGATTATTCCGATGCCCAGTTGGGTGAGTTACAGCGAGATGGTGAAGCTGGCTGACGGTGTGGTGGTGCCCGTAACGACGCGTTACGAGGACGACTATTGCCTGACCCCTGCCGCGTTGCGGGAGGCTTTGACGGACCGCACGAGGCTGCTGATACTCTGTTCGCCGAACAACCCCACCGGAGCCGTCTATAGCCGCGAGGCGCTGCAAGAGCTTATCGAGGTGCTGCGCGACTATCCGGAGGTAACTATCCTATCCGATGAGATATATTCGTGCCTGACATACGGCACCGAGGCGGTGAGTATGGCTGCGTTCAAAGAGATAGCGGACCGTCTGGTGGTGGTCAACGGCGTAAGCAAAGCCTATGCCATGACCGGTTACCGGATAGGATGGCTGCTATGCAAGAACAGCGCGTTGGTGCGTGCATGCACCCGGCTGCAGGGACAGCAACTGACCTGTGCAACAATGGTGGCGCAGAAAGCAGCCGAGGCAGCACTGACAGGCAGTCAGGAATGTGTGGAAGAGATGCGGAAGGTGTTTGCCGAGAGGCGTGAACTGATATGCCGTCTGGCAGCAGAGATACCGGCTCTGCGTTTCCGCAAGCCGCAAGGGGCGTTTTATCTCTTCCCTGACGTGAGTGCTGCCGGAGGCGGAGACAGCGTGTCGGAGAGGCTGCTGGAGAACGCACATGTGGCTGTAGTACCCGGGTCGGCATTCGGATGCCCGGAGTGTATCCGGCTGTCCTATGCCATCAGCACCGGGGAGATAGAAGAAGCCATGAGACGAATAAAAAGAGAACTGACAGAGATATGAACAAACGTATTATAGCCGATATCTTCGTATGGCTGCTGGCAGCATTGCTGTGTATGTTTTGGCGATGGGTGGCGGACAAGAGTTCGTTCGGCGCCTACTGGGCGTTATTCGGCGTGATGACCGTGCTGTGGATAGGTATAGGATGGGTGTTGCAGCTATACCGGTCGTATAAGATAGCATGGTTCTGGCAGGCGATGGTGTCGCTGGTGCTGACCGCTACTGCGCTCATCGGGTTAGGGTGGTGGATACTGCCCAAGTTGTCCTATGGCCTGTCACCCCGCGTGGCGATGTGGGTGGTGCTGCTGGTGGGTGCCATAGATACTGTAATCATCTGGTTTGAGCACTACTGGAAATACGCCACCAACATGACCGTTCCGGCGATGACTATCGAGCATCGTGAGAACGCACGGGTGCGGCGGCTGGACGAAGTACGGAGCCCTGAATCGATGGAGTCGATACACCAGTCGGTGCTGTCAGTAACGACCGAAGAGGATTATCAGATGCTGTTAGAGAAAGCGCATCTGGATTCCCGTCAGACCAAGTCCGTGTGCGACAGGAACAGGTTCACTTTCCTGCAGATACCTGATTATCAGTACAAGACGCTTGTGGATATGACGCTGCTGAATGACGCCAAGGGTATCAACAGACGGTTCTGTATCGTGAATCAGAAACTGCCGGATGACGGCATCTATGTATGCTGCTACCGGCCTCAGGAGTATATCAAATCGAAGATGCTGGCGAAATATCCGAAGGGGCTGAATTGGATAATCTACAGTTTCTATTTCTTCCGCAAGAGGGTTCTGCCGCGACTGATGCTGACGAGCCGTCTGTATTATGACGTGACGAAAGGACGCAAGAGGATGCTCAGCAAGACCGAGGTCCTCGGGCGGCTCTATTACTGCGGTTTCGAGGTGGACGAGATAGTACCAATGGGGCATATCGAGTATGTGTTCGCGCACCGCAAATCGCAACCGTACCCGCAGGAGCAGTTCAAAGTGTATGGTCCGCTGATCAAGCTGCCGAGAGTATGCAAGCACAAGGAAATCAGATATTTCTATAAGTTCAGGACGATGCACCCCTATGCAGAATACATCCAGAAATACGTGTTCGATGCGCGCGGAGGAATGGACATCGCCGACAAGTCGAACGACGACTGGCGGATAACCACATGGGGCAAGATGATGCGCAAATACTGGCTGGATGAGCTGCCGATGCTTATCAACTGGCTCAAAGGCGATGTGAAACTGGTGGGCGTGCGACCGCTGAGCAAGACGATGTTCGACACCTATCCGCAGTGGTTGCAGGACAAACGGACGCTGTCAAGACCGGGACTGATTCCGCCGTTTTATATCGACCACCCGAATACTTTTGACGAGTTATTTGCCAGCGAGGACAAGTATCTGACAGAATATCTGGAACATCCGTTCCGGACGGATTGCAAATATTTCTTCCTGACTATGCGGTCCATCCTGACCCGTAAGACCCATTCAGCGTGATAGTTGAAAGTTGATAGTTGAAAGTTGAGAGTATAAGATGAACGAGATACTTAAAGATAATTATTTGGCTCTGGTAAGGGCGGCACTGTGGGGAAAAGAACCTGCTGTGTGGCATGCAGACCAGACAGATGTGTTGATGCAACTCAATGCCATGCAGGGTACCGATCCGCTGGTCTTTCCGCAGGTGCTGGCGCAAGAAGATATACCAGCGGCTGCGAAGATGCAGATGAAAGGCATGTGCGTCCACACGATGCAGCAGCATGTGCATCTGCAAGGGACGCTGGAACAGGCATGGAAGGCGCTGGAGAGAGCCGGGATACAGCCTGTGCTGATGAAAGGGCGCGGCTTGGCGGCTTTCTATCCCGAACCGCAGATGCGCCAGTGGGGAGACATAGACCTGTTTGTAGGCAAGGAGCAGTATCATCCGGCTGCTGCAGTGATGCGTGAGACCTTCCCTGACGCGCTGAAGTTTGACGAAGAGTTGGATCATTACCGGCATTACAACCTGATAGCTGACGGTGTGTCGATAGAGGTACACCGCGTGTCCGTGTCGATGCAACATCCGCTGGACGAGCGGCGGTATGAACGGATGGAGAGAAAAGGCATGAACGACAGCGAACGGCTGGAGGTGAACGGGCTGTATGTGCGTGTGCCGGAGGCGACATTCAATGCGCTGTTCGTCTTCCTGCATTCGTGGGAGCATATGATGACGCAGGGAGCCAACCTGCGGCAGATATGCGATCTGGCGCTGCTGTTGCACCACTATGCCGGCACGATAGACAAAAGCAGGCTGGGACGGTATCTGCGGCAGTTGCAGAGCATGGACGTATGGCAGTTATATACGTATATCATGGTGCGTCATCTGGGGCTGCCGGAGGAAGAGAGCTGTTTCTTTACCGATGCCTGTGCCGCACGTGCAGAGAGGATGCTGGACGACCTGCTAAGCGGCAGAATGGTGCAGCCAAAGAGTGCTGATACCCAGCAGGGCGGGGCACCCAAGAACCGCCTTCTGAGGAAGATACACACAATGCGCGAACGACTGGGCAACGCCCGGCGGATGAAACAATACAGTCCCTCTTATGCCCGGCATATGGCGGTAACCACCCTGCTGAACGGCGCAAGAAGGCTGTTCGCAAAAGACAGACATTGGGAGTGATGAATGAAGGATGATGGATTGACGGGATAATGGTTAAGAAATTCGAAGATATCATGCGTGCCCTGCACGCGGGAGAGTACGCGCCGGTGTATATCCTGTGCGGCGAGGAGCCGTATTATCAGGACCGTGTATATGAGTATATCGCCGCAAACGCGCTTGACACTATGGCGCGGGAGTTTGACCAACAGGTGGTGTACGGACGTGACTTGCAGGGAGCGGACATTGCGCCGGTCATCAGTGCCGCACGCGGCTATGCGATGATGGGCGGACGCAAGGTGGTCATCGTCCGTGAGGCGCAGGCGGTGAAGAAATGGGAGGCGTTGGGCGCCTATCTCGATAACATAATGCCGCAGACGGTGCTGGTAATCTGCTATGGCGGCAAACCGGACAAACGCGCAGGTGTGTGGAAGAAAGCGGCGGAGCATCCGCAGGTGGCGTGGCTGCAGAGCGACAAACTACGCGACTATGAGGTGGAACGATGGATAACGGCGTATATACAAGACTTCAGCCGCCAGCATGCCGATGTGAAGATAGACCCGCGTGTGGCACCTATCCTCGCAGACCATCTGGGCACGGACCTCTCGGCTATAGCAGGTGCGCTGCGCAAGCTGACTGACGGCAGACCGGAAGGGGTGAACACGATTGATGCCGCCTTGGTGGAACGCAACATCGGTATATCGAAGGACTATAACATCATGGAGCTGCAGGCAGCGCTGATACGCGGCGACATCGTCCGCGCCAACCGTATCGCCCGCTATTTCGCCGGCAGCAAAGACCATCCGATGATACGCGAACTGGCACCGCTCTTCACTTTCTTCTCCAATCTGCTGATGTATCACTATCTGCCGGACAAGAGTCAGGCAACGGTAGCCAGAGAGCTGGGCGTCAATCCGTATTTTGTGAAGGATTACGTCGCAGCGGCAAAGCGTTACCCTGCCGGTAAGACATTCATGATTATCGGTTATCTGAGGGACACAGATGCGCGTCTGAAGGGAATCAACAACCCGTCAGCGAAGGACGCCGATCTGTGGAAAGAGCTGATTTTCAAAATTATGCATTAACCGTGGTTCCTGCCACATGGCGGGTGGACCGTACAGGTTCACCTGTGTGATGCTGTCCAGCTGTGCTGCCGTGTAACGTGAAATACGGGCAGTTGTGCAGGCACGTTTGAGACCGCCCGGAGAGAGAAGCATCTCCGGTGTCTCGGTATATTCTGCCACGAACAGGTCCTCTTCGGCTTTCAGGTCTGCCAGCACTTTGGGGTAAATCTTGTCAAAGAGCTGCGGATGGGCGGTGTACCATACCAGCGACGAATCGAACTGCGCCTGTGTGATACCATGCCTGTCCAAGACGACGGCATAATACATCGCTTTCTCTTCGCCATCCCCGAACTGCTTGCCCGCCACCTGAAGCGTGGCATCGGTCTTGTGCAGATCGACGAGCACCTTGCGCATCTCCCATGAATGCAGGATACCTTTCGGGCGGCAGCCTGTAAAGGACAAGGTGACAAAGCACAGAATACAAAGGACTAATATGTATCGGCGGGCTTTCATCTTTGAATGAAGCGGTTTCTCTTTTCAGTCCGCAGGACGGTCTGTTTTGTTAATCTCTTTGAGATAAAAAAGCAGAATCACCGCCACGGCGCAGGTGATACATGAGTCGGCAAAGTTAAAGACCGGACGGAAGAAGAGCACCTCGCCTGCGCTGTTACGGATTAACGGGAAATAGAACATATCCACCACGCGTCCGTAGAACCAGCCGGCATAGCCGAAGAGTTTGCCGTAGAAGACGCAGTCGATGATGTTTCCTAATGCGCCGGCGATGATAAACGCTATCGTGGCAATGAAGCCGGTAGGGGCGTGCTGTTTGTGAATCAGCATATGTGCGTACCAGCCTAACAGACCTACAGCCAGCAGCCGGAAGAGCGAGAGAGCGAGTTTGTCGAACCACTCGATGCCGAACGCCATGCCGTTGTTCTCCACAAAACACAGCCAGAACCACGAGGTGACCTCATGGCTCTCGCCCAGTGTATAATGCGTGGCTATATACAGTTTGATGGCTTGGTCGATGACCAGCGCAACGATTACTATTGCGGCTACCATCAGACTCTGTTTCGTTTCTTTTCTCATCTTTCAACTTTTAACATTCAACTATCATATTCCGAACGCCTTTTTCACTTCCTCCAAGCGGTCCAGTTTCTCCCATGTGAACAGTTCCACTTCGCGGGTGAAGGTATTGCCGTCGGCATCGAAGAAGGTCTTGGTGACGGTCTCGTTGGTTCTACCCATATGTCCGTAACGGGCGGTCTCTTCGTACATCGGTTGAGTCAGACGCAGGTCGCGTATGATAGCTGCCGGACGGAGGTCGAACAGCCGTGCCACCACTTGGGCTATCTCGGCATCGCTCATGTGGATACGTGCCGAGCCGTTGGTGTTGACATAGAGGGAGACAGGCTCCGCCACGCCGATAGCATAACTGACTTGCACCAGCGCCTCATGTGCCACGCCTGCCGCCACCAAGTGTTTGGCTATCCACCGTGCCGCATAAGCCGCAGAACGGTCCACTTTGGAGGGGTCCTTGCCGGAGAATGCGCCGCCTCCGTGGGCACCGCGTCCGCCGTAGGTGTCCACGATAATCTTTCGTCCCGTCAGACCGGTGTCGCCGTGAGGACCGCCGATGACGAAGTTCCCTGTCGGGTTCACTAACAGTTTGGCGTTCTTGTCCTCAAGGAAGGCGTGGAGCAGATGGCCGTAGCGTGAGTCACGTCTTGCCACGCGGGGCAGCAGAATCTCAATCACATCCTTCTTAATGAGTTCTGGCGTCACCTTGATGCTTTCGACTTTTGACTTACGACTGTAGTCTCGTCATGCTGAGTGGACAGGACGATGGTGTCAATGCGCACGGGACGGTTCTGCGCATCATATTCGATGGTCACTTGGCTTTTGCTGTCAGGGCGGAGATAGGTCATCTCTTTGCCTTCTTTGCGAATCCGCGCAAGGGTATATACCAAGGTGTGTGCAAGGTCCAGCGTCAGGGGCATGAAGTTATCCGTCTCATCGGTGGCATAGCCGAACATCATGCCTTGGTCGCCTGCGCCCTGTTCGTCTTCCGTAGCACGGCTGACGCCCATGTTGATGTCTTGTGACTGGGCGTGAAGCGCAGTGAGGATGCCGCAACTCTCCGCCTCGAACTTGTACTCGGCTTTGGTGTAACCGATTTCAGCAATGGTCCTGCGGGCAATCTGCTGGATGTCCACCCAGCCTTTGCAACTGACCTCACCGGCGATGACAACCTGTCCGGTGGTGCACAGCGTCTCACATGCCACATGTGCTTGCGCGTCCTGCGCGAGCATATTATCAAGTATCGCGTCCGAAATCTGGTCGCTCACTTTGTCCGGGTGTCCTTCCGACACCGATTCTGAAGTAAATAAATAATGCATAAAGTCATTTACCATTTAGTCATTTACCATTTACAATTTGGTAAAAAAATAACCGCAAGCGACTGTTTGGTCTTGCGGCACAAGTTTTAGCATTGTTTTTAAGAGGTTGCAAGCAGTCAAATCCATCCTCTTTAGCACCGATTGTACTTTCCGAGTGCAAAGGTACAAATAATTTCTGACATACACAAATAAAAGCAAAAAAAAATGAATATTTCTTGCATGTTCGAAAAAAATATAGTAATTTTGCATCCGGAAATGTAGTTGTTTCAGAGTTTATGTTTTTAACCTATAATTTAAAATTTTTAATGATAATGAAACGTTTATTTCTTGCAGTAGCGCTGGTAGCAGCTGCAATCAGCGGCATGGCGCAGAGCCATGAAATCGGTGTTATCGTCGGTGGTATCAATGGTCTGAGCCACAAGTATTGGTTTTCGGAGGATTTGGCAGTACAGACTGACCTCGCAGTAGGTCTGACCGCTGCACCGATGGGTGTCTATTTCAAAGGAAACAAGCTGGCAGAGGGTACTAACTCGCAGTATGATTTCACCATCAACCCGAACCTCTTGTATCATTTCGACCTTGCCGAGAGCCTGCAACTGTATGCCGGTGCCGGTATCAATTTCGGTCTCGTGAGTGACATCAACAACACCAATCCGGATTTTATCTCCGGTAAGTTCGGCGTGAACGGTTCGCTCGGTCTGGCGTATAACCTTCATCCGGTTGTCTTGGCATTCGATTTCCGTCCGGGGTATGGTCTGGGCTTTACGGAGGACAAGAATCCGCATGTCAGTTTCTTTGACTGGAAACTCGGTTTCGCCGTACGTTATTGCCTGTAATCGCATGTAATCGGCGCATAAAAATCAAGAAAAATGGCATACACACTTGCGTATGTCGTTTTTTTGTTGTAATTTTGCAGGCGGAAATGAAATGAGAACGAATTATGCCTGAAGTGAGTCGTTTTTATGGGATTATAATTAAGATGTTCTTTAAGCCTAAAGAGCATGAACCCGCACATATCCATGCACTCTATGAAGAATAATGGGGATATTTGACATCAATACATTTGAGATGACAGAGGGTGACCTTCCTAACCGTGCTCAGAAAATGGTTAAGGAATGGCTTACGGAGCATAAAGAAGAGTTACAAGAAATGTGGAATACGCAAAAGATTGTCAAACTTCCACCGTTAAAAGATTAATATACACATTTATGATACCGCGCATCAAATCATATCAACCTCTTACGGATTTTCAACTGCTCGTTTCGTTTGAGGATGGGCGGAAGGTTCGCTATGACGTAGCAGACGATATTAAAACATTGCCTGCTTTCCGAGATCTTCAGACAGAGCATGGATTGTTTGAGAATGCGCAGTTAGATGCTAGTCGTACATGTATCTATTGGAATGATCAAATTGATTTGCCAAGCGATGCCATTTATGAATATGGTGTAGCTTTGTAAATATCATCGTCACTCACTGACGTAAAAACAGGAGGACATAATAAAAGGCGTTTATTGACGCTTGTTTTGGCTTTTCTCGAATCTAGCAAATTTGAAGCCCCGAAACAAGATGGTGCAATAGACGTTCTCGTGGGTATGTTAATATCCGTTCGCGCCCTTCATAGGGCGGGAGGGTTAAGCATATCGGGCGTGGACGTTATTGTTTATTCTTGGCTAAGGGTTTTGCTAGAACCTGAGAAAAGGAGAATAAGCGTGGATAACATTCACGCTTTCGTTGTATATATGGATACGTGAGTTCGTGCAAAAAGCCTCAAAAAGAGCAATTGAAACTGCAGAAACGGCGAATTTTGAGAGAATTTGTATTGTGTATAACGCACTGAAATACATATAGTTATATGATAAAATTTTTAACAAAGTCTAGGATGTATAGGTAACGCCACCTTTCCTACACTCTTTTGCTTCTAAAACGCGCCCTAAAAACGTATAAAATAAATAATAAGGAGTATGCCGAAAAGCCATAAGTGAGTAGGCGGAAAATAAATAAAATCTTTAAAACAATGAAACGAATTTTATTTTTAGTACTTGCAGTTGCAAGTTCTGTGGCTCTATCAGCCAAGAAAAATGTAAAAACTATTCATGTAACACCTGAAAATGCTAAAATTTTTGTCAATGGACAAGAAGTGGGTAATGGTACGTATGTTTACAAATTCGATCGCCACACTGACTTCATCATTCTTCGATTTGAAGCACCGGGGTATATAACCCGAAAGAACATTCGTTTGCTGAAGGATAACCCCAAAGAGACAATTGCATATACTCTGTATGAGGATGAAGCATTCAAGCAATCTGTTGGAAGTAGTGACGGTGTAGATATTGCCAATAAATGGATGACAATAACCTGTAAGAAAGGAATGACAGAAGACAAAGTATGGCGTCGCTTAATGAGTGTAGCCGTTGACAATTTTGAGAATGTCGAGGTACGAGACAAAGCAGCAGGATGGATTAAAACAGCATGGAAAGATACCAATTTTGAGAGCGGTCAAACAGTTCGTACCCGTTTAGAGGTTCGTGTTATGGTAGGTGGTGACGATGAAGATGAATTATCATACAAGATTCGCGTATCATCAGAAATCAAAGATAGTGATTGTTTTGGTGATGAGTGCTACGAAAAGTATCCCCGCGTACTGAGAAAATTCTACGATGTGCTGAATGACATGCAAAATTCACTGGGTGCAAACAACTAATTTTGAATTATTATGCAACGCTATTATTTTATCATAGTTGCTCTTTGTGTATGCTTATCCGCATCCGCCGCTCGAAGTAAGAAAGTAGAGACTTTTGACGCAAACAAATGGCATTGGACCGAAAATGTAGATAAATATCAATATGTTGCCATAGAAGATGGATTTTTAGTAATCAAAAATATTAAAATAAATAAAAAAGCTACTGCGTACGGCAGAATTGCGAAATCCTATGCAAGATTACCACTCCGACCGCAAGAAAATTTCAAACTTACAATCAAATATCTTCTTGCAGATTACAAGAAGACATATTATTGGATTTGGTTTAATCTGGATAAACAATGTTTAGAAGAAGATGTAGAACCTAACGCACAGGAATCTTACTTCTTAACTCAATTAGGTCCTCAATGGATTTTAAATATTGGTGATGGACAGAACCATGAAGATAAATTGCCTGGGAAAGTAATAACGAAAGGAGAATATCCAATGGAGTTTGTTATTGAAAAAAGAGGCAGAAATGCGTCTGTAGAACTCAATGGAATTCTATTGTATGAAGGAGAAATGCGGATGACAAATCCATGCATAGGTTTCTGGAGTCCACTGACTGCTAAAAACAGTTATATTAAGATAGATGAGGTCATCGTAGAGCAGGCAGAACCAGATGATAACTAATTTAAATATGGGAGGAAATCTTACATATCTATTAAGGTATGTGAAATTTCCTCCTGTATATTAACAAAGTTAAATCGGATGAAGAAAACATTATTACTAATAATATTGGTGATTTTTAGCATAGCAATAGTGGCGCAAAATGAAGTCAAGCGTGTGGCTATTTTGGAAACGGTAGATAAGTCCGGTTCTATCAGTTATGGCACCAAACTGCTTTTGCGCCAGAGTGTTACTTATGCTATTACGCAAACGCCCGGTTACGAAGGTTACAACCGCGTTGATATGGCACAGATGTTAGGCGAGCATGAGTTTCAACGCACCGGCTACGTGAGTGATTCTCAAATCAAGAAACTCGGAGAAATGACAGGGGCTGCTTATGTGTTGATTGCTGAAGCAGCACCGTATGATGCGGAGCACATCGTGATTTTAGCCAATCTGGTTAATGTAGAGACAGGTCAGATAGAAAACTCATCCATCCCCGTTGTAACCGGATTAAACCCGGAAAATATGGCTAAATCCTGTGCCTATTTGGCAGAGATATTACTCAACAAGCAGGGGCGTGCTGTCAGTTCACAGATTGGCGGTAAAAGAAATACCAATACAACCAAGTCTTTCCGCTCTATTCAACCGGCGCACTCTGACAAGAACTATACCGAAACGGCTTTGGGTGTGGATATGGAAATGGTTTGGGTCGATGGTGGTGAGTTCATGATGGGATGTACAGGAGAGCAAAGCGACTGCCGTGAGGACGAGATGGCAGTCAAACGCATAAACGTGGACGGTTTCTATATAGGTATGTTAGAAGTGACTCAGGCTCAATGGATGGCTGTAATGGGTACATCTCTTGCACAACAGAAAGACAAGACTAATAATCGCAAGACTTACGGAGCGGGACTTGCATATCCAATGTATTATGTTAACTGGGAAGAAGCCATGGAATTTTGTCACCTGTTGAGCAAAAATACAGGAAGAAATTACACATTACCGACAGAGGCTCAATGGGAATATGCAGCGCGCGGCGGCATAGCCAACGACACCACTAAATACGCCGGAAGTAATTCTTTGGAGAGCGTAGCTTGGTATAGCAAGAATGGTTTTGCCACTCATCCTTGCGGAGCGAAAGAGGCAAACGCATTGGGGCTTTATGATATGTCCGGTAATGTAGCCGAATGGTGTTTTGACTGGTACACCAAAGATTCCAAGCGCTCTCGACGCGGAGGTAGTTTCGAGGACGTGGCACGGAATTGCCGTGCTTCCAATAGAAGTAGCGAGTATCCCAATAACCGTAGTTACAATACCGGGTTTCGCGTAGTTTGTATTCCCTAATGAGAAAGCAGATATACAAATAAACGGAGCAATGGTAATGGATACCGGCATACTATGCCGGAGAAACAGACAATGCTAATTTTGAGAGACAATGGAGGCATGCAAAATCTCGTTTATGGAGGTTATGACGATTGGAAATGGCCCACAAAAGATGAACTTATAGCTATTTTGACAGCAATAATGCCGTATAGAAACCCATCTGTGACATTCAGGATGCGAACGAGATGCGTATGAAATTGAATGCAAAATGAAAGCACAGACACACGAAAACAGAGCGGTGGATAATATCCACCTGAAATGCGAAGAAAGAGACGGAGAGTGGCGTTTGGCAAACGCCTGAAATGAAAGAAGAATCCGGGGGAGTAACTACCAAGAAGATATAGAATGAAAAGATTATTACTATTTTTACTTGCCGCACTTTCGCTGACGGCATAAAAAAACACTCGCCGGAGTGTGGTTCCGGCGAGTAGAAAGTGGTCTTTGACACATTGAACATTTTTGACTCCGGTTATGGTCGTAAGCAACCGATAGGGACAACATATACTCCGTCCTTTCGGCGATATGCATATGGTCCGACTGCGGTTATCACCATCAGGAAAGAAGGAGCCGGCATTTTAGTGGTGTCTATATTTGCAGCAACTGCCTTCAGACTGTTTGCTGCTGCATCAATGTTATTGGGACCTCCTAACTTTACTTCGCATAAGCCATATGAACCATCCCGTCGGTGGATAACTATGTCACATTCCAACCCATTACTATCACGGAAATGATAAACTTTTGCATTGAGAGCATCGGCATAGATGCGAATATCCCTTGCAACTAATGTCTCGAACATGAATCCGAATGTGTTAAGGTCGTTGATGAGATCGCTTGGATATATCCCCAATGCAGCTGTTGCTATAGACGGATCAATAAAATAGCGGGTAAGAGAAGTTCTAATGGCTGCCTTTGAACGCAAATTGGGGTTCCACGCAGGCATGTCTTCTATGACAAACAACCGGTTCAGTATATCCAAATAGGAGGTGATAGTATCATCTGAAACAGATTGATTGTCGTTAGATAGTACATCAGACCGAATCATACTGATAGGGCATTGCGCACCTTGGTGTCTGGCATAAGAACGCATGATGTAACGCATTCTCTCAGAAGAACGCTGAACTTTGTCCACGCGATGCATATCTACACTCAGCAGTGATTCCAAATAATCTTCTGCTTGATCCAGTGCAGTATTTCCCTTTAGGAAAGTGGCTTGCGGCCATCCGCCACGGCAAACAAGGAATGCCATCTGTTCGATAGGCATCTCATGGGAGGTGACTGCAATGTCTGCCTGATTGAATAAATCATTTAAAGACACTTCTCCTTTGCTTTCGCCGGACTCATACAGACTCATAGGACGCATCTTCAGTCTTCCAATCCGACCGGTGCCGCTATGTAATGTATCTTCTGCATCAGGAAGTACTGCGCTTCCTGTCAAAATAAATTGCGCAAACTCATTCCGTTCATCGACTTCCGTTCGGACTACATCCCATAAGGCTGGTATAAGCTGCCATTCATCAATGACACGGGGCGTGTCGCCTAAAAGCAGACTTTCGGGATTGATATCCATCATCTGGCGGCTTTGTTCCAAAACAAGTCTCTTGCTTAAATCCAAGATACTATGCGATTGCTGTTTGGCTGTGGTTGTCTTTCCGCACCACTTAGGTCCGACAATCAGAACCGCTCCTTTACCCGCCATTTTGTTCTCTAATAATTGGTCTGCAATGCGCTGTTTGTAGCCTTTCATAATTATGATTTTTTATTTCGGCTGCAAAGGTACTAAAAATAAATGAATTATGCAAATGTTTTTTACAGAATTCGGCAGGTTGAGACCATTTTGTTCGGCAAGTTGGGACCATTTTGTTCGGCAAGTTGGGACTCTATAAATGTTCAATGCAATAAATGCAATACAAAAAAATAAAATATGAAATGAAAAAACTAATCATCATTTTACTTTCGGCATTATCATTGGCGGCAGGGGCACAGGTTCCCGACTGGGTGAATCCTGTTGCTCGGGAAGAACTGTATCCGGCAGGGGCGTATTATAGCGGTTTTGCTTCGGCGACGGTCAGTAAGGGCGAGGACAAAGAGAAAGTCTATGACCGTGTGCGGCAGAACGCACGTGTCGAGGCGGTGGCATCCATCCAAGTGTCTGTCGAACAGACTGTCGAGCGGTATATGCAGAACGTGCAGGCGAATGGCGATGTCTTGACGACAGACATCATGACCTCGCAAGCCGCCACGCGGACGAGTATAAAAGACATCCCGGGGTTGAAAGTGGAGTTATGGGAGAACCCCAAGAGCGGTGAGGTGTGCGCTTTTGCGTGGGTGAAGGCTGCCAACCTGTCCAGACAGCTGATGCGGCGGATAGCAGCCAACAACGCGAAGGCGGAAGTGGAGATGGAAGCCATCGGAGCGATGGTAGAGCGCGGCGACAAGATGCAGGCGAAGAACAGCCTGCCGAAGGTGCAGAGTATGCTTGAGGACATAGAAAACGACCAGCGCGTGATGCTGAGTATAGACCCGGAGGTGAACGATGACGACTTGGCAATCGGGGAGACGAACAAGCTCAAGAAACGCTGCCAAACCCTGAGTGCCAATCTTAAAAACGGCATTAACATCTACCTGATTTGTGACGCTTACCTGTTCGGGCAGAGTTATACGGCTTTGAAAGGCGAGATACAAGGCGCACTAAGTCCGATGGGTTGCACGTTCGTGCGGACGGACACTGGCGCCGACTGGGTCATCACCATCACCGCCACGGCGAGAGAATACAACAAGAACGATTTCGGAAACGTGAGCAGCTATTTCGCCTACGTGGATGCAAAAATAAGCATTGACAAAGGCTCCACGGGTCAGCGTGTCTATGAAGATGCCATCAGCGAGAAAGGCGGTCACACGCATAACTACGAACAAGCGGCACGTCAGGCATACCAAGACCTCTCGTCCAAACTCAGTGCCATCATCCAAGAGCAGATTCAGCAGTAAAAGCGAACAAGCGTACTATTGCACCATGCATAATAATCGGGTGACTCTCGTAAGATGGTCCCGTGATGCCCGCGTGTGGGAAAGCACGTGAGCATCACGGGATCATCTTCCAATGAAACCATAAGAATACTCCCTATAAGAGAAAAAACAATAAGAGAAAAAGATTCTCATCATGAAACTCCAATGCACAAAATAGAAGAAAATATGCGTTTTCTTCTCAAATACTTGCATATATGCAATTTTTTTTGTACCTTTGCACTCGCAAAGGTTAAATCTGTGATTATGCCAAGTGTAGAAGTTCAAAAAATGATTCCGAAGATACGAAAGTATCTCGCTACGCAGCCTGTGGAGCGTGCGTATCTGTTCGGCTCTTGCTCTCGGGGGGAAGAGACACCGGAGAGTGATGTGGATCTGCTGGTAACGTACACAGATAGTGACAGTCTGTCGCTGATGGATATTGGCGGAATGATTACAGACCTGAGCAAGATTGTTCACAGACCGGTGGATTTGATAGAAGATGAGTATTTAATGCCTTTTGCCAGACAATCGGCTGACAAGGACAAAATAAAAATCTATGAGAGAGCGTATTAGAGACAAAGAGCGTCTGGTGCATATACTTTCCGCCATCGATAATCTGATTGATGGCGGAAAGCGCTATTCTGTTGAACAAGCGGAGAAGGACTCCATCATCTTCTTCGGTTTTGTGAAACAAATAGAGATTATCGGCGAAGCAACATATAAACTAACCAAGGAGTTTCGCGAAGAACATCCCGAAGTCCCTTGGAATAAGATGGAAGGAATGAGGCATGTATTAGTGCACGGCTACTATCTTATTTCGCCGCAAAAAATATGGAATGTTATCAATCGTGATTTGCCTGCACTCCGTCCGCAGATTGAGCGGTTTATCCAAGAAAAATCCAATGATGAGGAATGAGATGAAAAGATTATTCACTTTTATATTGTGTTCTTTTTTTACCATAAATATCATGGGGGTGCAGTTAAAAGCCCCTCGTGTAGTCATAAACGGTAATTTAAGCAAATATAAATATGCCTATGTTATGCCAACAGGCAGTTTGACGTCTAATTCCGGCATGTATGGGAGCGCATATACAGACACATATGGGAATTCATATTGGATGTATGGAGGACCGACCACATCTATCAATCCATCAGAGACTATACGTGGGTATTTAATGAAAATGGGATATACTATTTTATCTCAAATTGATGCCCAGTCCATAAATAAAACGATGATAGTTTCTTACGGATATACAGGGAGACGAGCATTGTCATTTTCAGCCTATGCAAGTTGTATAATGATTCAAATATTAGATGCAAAAACACATGACATTGTTGCAACATACGAAACAGAAGGCTGTGGCTCAAACGAAGCGGATGATATATTACAAGCAATATATACAGCCATGTTGATGCACCAATATGGTTTGTCTCCTAAAATCCATACAGAGATTCTGAAAGTTAGCAAAAATAGCGTACGCCTGTATCTGAAAAATAAAACGCCATATTGGGTGGAAAAAATAACTTTGCGGATAACGTATTATTTGGATGGGAATATTGTACACAAGCAAGACGTTACTCTTGATGCTGAAAAAAATCCTTCAGAAGATATGGAAAAACAAATTAAACGAGATAAAGCAGTTCGTTCTAAAAAATATGAAGTAGGAATCGAGGTTCTCAGTTATGAATGAACCGACCTGTTTTTTCTTTGTAACGCGTCTTATTATTAGGCGCGTTATTTTTTATCTGTATGAAAGATGTAAGGAATGTATATCACAAGCTAATCTCATGCAGAACTTACATTTTAGCCATTCCTCTTGCATATATGCAATTTTTTTTGTACCTTCGGTCCTCCCTACTAAAGCAGGGTCCCACCGAAAGTACGTTCGCGTCCTGCCGGGCATATGCAAAGGGGAAGGGATTTTTTTGCAAAAGGGCACAGCCCTGTATTTAAGTGCAGTTATCAGCCGTCTTATGCAAGCATAGCCGTCCGATAACCGCCCATAAATAGTAGTGAAAAACACTACTTTTTGCAAAAAAAATCCCTTTCCCCTTGCGTATGTGCAAAATTTGTAGTACCTTTGTACCCGATTTTAATTTGGCAGAGTGTGCGCCAAACGAAATCAACGCAAACAAAACAAAAACAACCAAGAATAAGCCAGACAGGAACTTATTCAGAAGAGCATCCATATGAGCAAACCAATAGTAGCCATTACCGCCGGTGACACCAACGGAGTGGGATATGAAGTCATCATCAAAGCGCTGTTAGAGTCGCATATGTTCGAGATCTGCAAACCCGTGATATACGGCAATGCAGCCGTAGCCCGGCAACATATCCAGACCTTGGGCGAAGAATATCACAACGTGACATGGAACACGATAGACGACGCCTCGCAAGCCAAAGACGGTCGTCTGAACCTCATCACCTGTTACGCGGACAATCTGCCCGTGCAGTTCGGCATTCCGACGCCGGACGCCAACAAAGCCGCCAAGGCATCGCTGGAACGCGCCTGCCGCGACCTGAAAGAAGGCAAGGTACACGCATTAGTGACTGCGCCGCTGAACAAAGAAGCCCTGAATGAAGGACCAAAGGACCAAGCGTCAACTACCAAAGGGCATACCGAGTACATGGAAGAACGGTTTAAAGTCGAAAGTCAAAAGTCAAAAGCCGAAAGCAGTCTGATGATGCTTTGTTCGGGTGCGCTGCGCGTGGCGCTTGTATGCAACCATGTGGCGCTGGCGGACATCCCTGCACAGATAACGGAGGAGAACATCCTTGCCAAACTGACGGTGCTCAACCGGTCTCTTATCCGTGATTTCGGGTTGGAGAAACCGCGTATCGCCGTTCTTGCGCTCAATCCGCATGCCGGCGATGCCGGTCTGCTGGGCAAAGAGGAGCAGGAGATTATCGCTCCGGCTGTTGCCAAAGCCCGCGAACAGGGGTTGTGGGTGTTCGGTCCGTACGCCTCCGACGGGTTCTTCGGGTCCGGTCAGTTCGGGCATTTCGATGCCGTACTCGCCATGTATCACGACCAAGGTCTGATACCGTTCAAGACCTTGGACATGTCCGGTGTGAACTATACGGCAGGTCTGAGCATCGTGCGGACCTCTCCTGACCATGGCACCGGTTATGACATCGCCGGCAAGAACCAAGCCGACCCGGCATCCATGCGCAATGCCATCTACATGGCGATAGACGTTCTGCGCACGCGCAACGAGTATGACAGCCTGCGCGCCAACCCGCTGCCGTTCATCGAGCGCGAGGACAAAGAAGGCAGACCACGCCGCGAGTTCATCGATTTCAAGACCACTACCGGCGGCAACAGGTTTAATAATGTACAAGGGGACAATGTACAAAGTACAAAGGATAATGTACAAGGGGACAATGTACAAAGTACAAAGGAACAAAACGCATAAAAATACAACCAACATAATGACAAGCAAAGAAATTCGTCAGTCCTTTTTGGACTTCATGGCATCAAAGGGACACCAAGTGGTGCCCTCCGCGCCGATGGTCATCAAAGACGACCCGACGCTGATGTTCACCAACGCCGGCATGAACCCGTGGAAGGGCATCATCCTCGGCAATGACCCTATCAAATATCCGCGCGTGGCAGACAGCCAGAAATGTCTGCGCGTGAGCGGCAAGCACAACGACCTTGAGGAAGTGGGACACGACACGTATCACCACACCATGTTCGAGATGTTAGGCAACTGGTCGTTCGGCGATTATTTCAAACAGGAAGCCATCGATTATGCATGGGAGTACATCGTGGATGTGCTCAAGATAGACCCGTCCAACCTGTATGCGACGGTCTTTGAGGGTTCGCCGGAAGAGGGGCTGTCCCGTGACGACGAGGCGGCTTCCATCTGGCTCAAACACCTGCCTGCCGACCATATCCTGAACGGCAACAAGCATGACAACTTCTGGGAGATGGGCGAGACGGGTCCGTGCGGTCCCTGCTCGGAGATACATGTCGATAGCCGTTCCGAGGAAGAGAAAGCCCAAGTGCCGGGACGCGAGCTGGTGAACAAAGACCATCCGCAGGTGATAGAGATATGGAACATCGTCTTCATGCAGTTCAACCGCAAGGCGGACGGCAGCCTCGAACCGCTGGCGAAGAAAGTGATAGACACAGGCATGGGTTTCGAGCGCTTGGTGCGCACGATACAAGGCAAGACATCCAACTACGATACCGACGTGTTCCAGCCGATGCTGAAGAAGATCGGCGAAATCTGCCAATGCCAATACGGAGCCGATGAGAAGACCGATGTCGCCATGCGTGTGATAGCCGACCATATCCGCACGATAGCGTTCGCCATCACCGACGGACAGCTGCCCTCGAACGAGAAAGCGGGTTATGTCATCCGGCGTATTCTCCGTCGCGCCGTGCGCTACGGTTATACGTTCCTTAACATGCGCGAGGCGTTCCTGTACAAACTCGTGCCGCAACTGATAGCCGACATGGGTGAGGCGTATCCTGAACTCGCCAAGCAGCAGGCGCAGATAGTGCCGGTCATCAAAAGCGAGGAGGAGGCTTTCCTCCGCACGCTGGACAAAGGTATCGGTCTGCTGGACAAGCTGATGGATGAGGCACGCAAAGCCGGCAAGAAAGAAATCAGCGGCGTGGATGTGTTCACGCTCAAAGACACATACGGCTTCCCGCTTGACCTGACGGAACTTATCCTCCGCGAGAACGGTTTCACCACCAACGAGGAGGAGTACAACAAAGCTCTTGAGCACCAGAAATCCATGGGACGTGAGGCGAACAAACAGGACCTCGGCGACTGGACCGTTCTGGCAGAGGGCGAGACAGAGTTTGTAGGCTATGACCAATTGGCGTGTGTTACGCGTATCTTGCGCTACCGTAAAGTGAGCCAGAAAGGCAAGGAGTTTTATCAGGTAGTGCTCTCCAAGACACCGTTCTATGCCGAGATGGGCGGCGAAATCGGCGACACAGGATGCCTGAAGCTACAAGGGGACAATGTACAATGTACAAAGGAATTCAAAGTTGTTGATACCAAGCGCGAGAACGGTCTGCCGGTACATATCATGACGGAGCTGCCGGAGAAATTGAGAATGGAGAATGGAGAATGGAGAATTGTTGCCAGCGTAGATGCTGAGAAGCGTCAGGCGATCATGTGCAACCATACCGCCACCCATATCCTGCATTATGCGCTCCGTCAAGTGCTGGGCAACCATGTGGAGCAGAAGGGTTCGCTCGTGACTGCCGACAGCCTGCGTTTCGACTTCTGCCATTTCCAGAAAGTGACACCCGAAGAACTGCGCGAGGTGGAGAAAGCGGCGAATCGGCTGATCCGTCAGGACCTGCCGCTGGAGGAGAGCCGTCATACGCCGATAGCGGAAGCCAAGGCGATGGGAGCTATGGCACTCTTCGGCGAGAAATACGGCGATGACGTGCGTGTCATCAAATACGGTCCGTCCATCGAGCTTTGCGGTGGTTGCCATGTGCCTTCGACCGGCAAAATAGGCTCCGTGCGCATCATCATGGAGACCAGTGTGGCTGCCGGTGTACGCCGTATAGAGGCGGTTACTGCTGCCAAGGCGGACGAGCTCTATTATGCTCAGCAGGACATGCTGGTCAATCTGCGCCAGCTCTTTAACAACGCTCCGGACTTGGCAGGCGCCATCCATCGTTCGATAGAGGAGAATGCCGGTCTCAAGAAACAGATAGAAGAGTTCATGGCGGAGAAGATAGAGCGTTTCCGCGACGAACTCATCAGCCGTGCCGAGAACTTGGGCGATATCAAACTGGTGCGTCTGCAAGGCGAAGTGGCACCGGACATGATTCGCGGCGTCATGCCGATGCTGCGCGGTAAGTTCACCGATGTCAAGTTTGCGGTTGTCGGAGCTACCCAGTATGAAGGAAAACCCACTATTGCGGTCTTCCTGAGCCAGCCGCTGGTGGATGCAGGCAAGAACGCCGGTGCGATGATCAAGTCTGCCGCCAAACTGATACAAGGCGGTGGCGGAGGTCAGCCGTGGATGGCTACTGCCGGCGGACGCGACGTCAACGGTCTGGACGCCGCCATGGAGCAGTTGCTTCGCGATTTGGAGTAAACCGTAATCCGTAATTCGTAATTCGTAATCCGGTGAAACTTCCATCCTCATATCTCCCAAAGAAAATCCGTAGTGCCGTACGATTTTTCGTGGTCGGCACTACGGGTGCTGTTGTCCAGACGTGGTTCTTTATGGCGGCTCTTTATTTCTTCCGCCAGCCGGAGAAAGGGGCAGCCTTGTACTATGCGGCGTTTGGAATAGGCTATGTCATGGAGATGATTCCTAACTATTTTCTGTCCAACTGGTACACGTTCGGCACACGTCCGAACTGGAAGAATGCCGGAGGTTTCCTCTTTGCGCGTGCCATTAATGTGGTTATCCAGTTTGCGCTTCTGCCGCTCATGCTGGAGGCGTTCTCGCAATGGCGGAACGACCTGATAAGCATGTTCGTCATCTTCCTTGCCGGCTGTATCAACTATCTCATCTGCCTTCTTTTCTTCAATAAGAAGGACAACCCCAAGTCATAATTTCTGCAGGAACCGGCAGAGGTAATCCTGCCAGTTGTCCCACGTGTGCCCTCCCGCACTCTCGTAGTAGGTATATTCGAGGTGGTTCTCTTCGAGCCACCGGCGGTATTCCTGCATCGGCTCATACAGAAAATCCTCGCGTCCCATACCTATCCAGTAGAGCTTGTTGTCCGCCATCAGGGCACGCACCTCTTCCTGCCAGTTGTCATAGGCTTCCGCAGAGACGGGCGGGAAGACCACAGCCGAGAACAGCCCCACACAGGCAAACTGTCCGTGCAGGAAATGCGACACGTGCATGGTGTGGAAACCGCCCATCGACAGTCCGGCTATGGCGCGCTGCGAGGGCTCGGAGCTGATGCTGTAGCGTTGCTCCGCCTCCGCCATGAATGCCGGGAAACGGCTCTCCCAGTAGCCGGACATCTCATAGCCTCTCTCCTGCTCGCGTGTGAACTTGCGCCAGTGCGCGGAGCCCTTGGAGGTGTCGAACGCTTCGCCGGAAGGGGTGGTGTCCGGTGCCGCCATCAGCGCCTCGCGTTCCGCCGGAGGTATGCTTCCCAAGAAGTTGTCGGGCATCACCACCACCATCTCCCTGACGGCTCCGCAGCGCAGCAGCGAGTCCATCCAATGCACCAAGCGCCCCTGCGTCGTCCAGTCGTCCTCGGAGCCGTACATGCCGTGCTGCAGATACAGGACGGGGAAGACCTCGTGCGTCTTTTGCACACGCGCCTTGTAATTGTCGGGCAGATAGATACAGCACGGCACGCCCATCAGTGTGTCGCGAACCACGGTGCCTGCCTGCAGAGGGGATGCCTCCTGCTTGGCACAACTAATCATCACGGCACTCATGCCTGCCGTGATGATGAAGAGAAAGAACTTTTTCATACTCTTTAACCCGAACGGTTGTCGGGGTTTATTTCTCAAGAATCTTGTATTGCCACGGAGCCAGCGTGAATGTCTGTGCCGGTTCCACGGTGCATTCCTTGCCGCATATGCAGCGGTATTTGCCGTCGAATCCTGTGAGGTCCAGCGTCACCGTCTGTTCCTCGCCGGACATGTTCATCACGGCAATCACGGTGTTGTCATGCCATTTGCCTTCTTTGTGGCGCACGCACGCAAAGACGTGTCCGTTATCGGCAGCGACGCGTGCCATCGGGGCGCCTGCTTCGGGTGAGAAGAGGGCTTTGTTGCGCTCACGCAGACCGTTGAGCGACTTGTACAGCTCTGCTTGTGCGTAAGCCTCGTCTGTGTCAATCAGGTCTTTCTCGAAGAACTCCAGCCGGTGGTGGTTGCCGCTCAGCTGACCCGTGTAAATCATCGGCATTCCGGGTACGACATAGCAGAATGCGGCAAAGAGGGGTGCCGCATCGCCCATTCGCTCCTGTTCGGTGCCGTTCCAGCTGTTCTCGTCATGGTTGGTGATGAAGTTCATGCGGATGGCTTCCGGACGGATGGTGGTGTCGGCTTTGGCGAAATACGCCCACAGGTCCTCAACGCTCTGTTTGCCTTGCGCCACATCGTTCATCAGGTGGTGAAGCGTCCAGCCGTAGTACATGTCGAACGCGCTCTCGGTCAGCTCCTGTGCTTTGTCCTCGTCCTCTGCCAGAGTGAACATGTCGGGGTGTGTCAGACGCAGGTCGCCCATAGCCCAGTTCCAGAAGTCGGTCGGTACTTCGCCTGCCACGTCGCAGCGGAAGCCGTCAATGCCGATAGAGTCCATCCACCAGTGCATGGCTTTGAGCATCTCGGCACGCATGTCTTGGTTCTCATAGTTCAGTTTGGAGATGTCGGTCCAGTCGTATTGAACCATCAGGTTGCCGAGGCTGTCGCGGTAATGCCAGCCGTCGTTCTTGGTCCATTCGCTGTCCGGAGCCGTGTGGTTGGCTACCCAGTCAAGGATGACTTTGAATCCCAGTTGGTGAGCCTTGGCAAGAAAATGCTCGAAGTCCTCGCGTGTGCCGAACTCGGGGTTGATGGCGCAGTAGTCGATGATGGAGTAGTAACTGCCCAGCGTGCCTTTGCGTGTGATGACGCCGATAGGCTGGCAGGGCATCACCCAGATGATGTCTATGCCGTTCTCGCGAAGGGTGGGAAGCAGCTCTTCCGCAGCACGGAAGGTGCCTTCTTCGGTCAACTGGCGGGTGTTCAACTCATAAATCGTAGCGTCGTACGCCCAGCGGGGATGACGCATCTGTGCTTGCTCCGTGCAGCTCATCAGTGCCAGAGCAGCGATTGCAAAAAACAAGGTCTTTTTCATAAATTATCAATTAAAAATTCTCAATTCTCAATTCTCAACTATCTCCCACGTCAAGTCTTTGCGGTTGAGGGTGACGGTTACTTTTTTGCCCAGATAGATACGCTGGTAGATGATTTCGTCGGGCCGGTCGATGAGGGGGATGAAATCTCCGTAGAGCAGCGGCATGGAGTTTCTGCGCATATGGATGAGGTCAGCCACTTGGCTGCGCATCTTTTGTTCGTCGCTGTTCAGCTGTTCGAACCGCATCATATGGCGGTTGTCGGGGTCGTTGGCACCCACCTCGCCGTACTCGTCGCCCTGATAGATACAGGGCACACCGGGCAGCGTCATGTTCAGCACCTCCAGCATCATCGCACGTTTGTAGGCTTTCTCCGCATCGCCGATACCTATCTCGCGAGTCCAGCCTTCCTCTTTGCCGTAGGCGTAGATGTCGATGGCTTCGCCGGCGATAGAGGCGAAACGTATCTGGTCGTGGTTGCCGGAGATGTTACCCATTGTGTGGTGTGCGCCGTACGTGGCGAGGGATGTCAGTTCGTTCTGAAGGACGGCGTCCATGCCCTTGTAGCCGCAGATAGCCTCGCGGGCGGTGAAATAGACGTTGAAGTCAAACTGCGCATTCAGCATGCCGCTCTTGACATAACTGCCGATGAGTTCGGGGCTGCCGTATGTCTCGCCGATCATCCACACGGGGCGTCCCTGCCAGCGGGTGGCTATCTTCTGACCTAACATACGCCAGTAGCCCTCGGGGATATGTTTGCACGCATCGTGCCGGTAGCCGTCGAAGTCGTATTCCGCCAGCCAGTACAGTGCGCTGTCGGTCATCGCCTCGCATACCTCGCTGCGCTCCAGATCCAGCGTGGGGATATGTTTGTCGAACCATGTAGTCAGACGCGCCTCGTCCCATAACTCGAAATTACGCCGTCCGTCCGGCAGGATGGAGTCGGTATGCCAGTCCGGATGTTCCTGCAGGGTCGGGGAGTTGATGTGCATGTGGTTGGCTACGTAGTCCAGCACCACGTTGATATTATGCGCGTGCGCGCTTGTTAATAAGGTGCGCAGCTCCTCCGGGGTGCCGAAACGGTCATCTATCTTGGTGGCGAAGATAGGCCAGTAGCCGTGATAGCCGGAGAACTTGGTATAGGTCTTGGCGGGGTCGTATTTGTTTCCGTTCGGGAAGGGGTAGAGTCCCCATGCGTCCCACGGGTTCTGTGTTATCGGGCTGATCCACAGCGTGTTGACACCGAGTTTGTCGAAATAGCCGTCGTTAATCTTTTGGGTGATACCGGCAAGGTCGCCGCCTTGGTAATCGACGATGTCCAGCACTTCGGGCGAGTTCAGCTTGCGGTCGTTGGACGGGTTGCCGTTATAGAAACGGTCGATGAGCACCGAATAGAGCACCTGTGCCTGCTGGTCATGACGGTTCAGCTGCCCGGCGTCGGTGATGATTCTGCCGTCCTGCATCGGCAGCAGCATGTCGTTATAGAGGTATGTCTCGTCTTCGGCGAAGATACGCAGGTAGGTCCTGCCGGTTAACGGATAGTTCTTGTTTCTCAGCAGTTTGAGGTCAAGCGTCCATGTGCCGTCCGCCTCTTCCTGCCACAGACTGTGGTCTATCAGCATGTTCTGGATATAGGCTTCGATGGTGGGATTAGCCACGGAGTCGAAGAACCCCACGCGGAGCACGTCGTTCTCGTATCCCAATGACACCAGCGATTGCCGTACGGGCTTGGCGGGCAGGACGGGAATGGCGAAACTGCTTTTGCGGTCATGGAAAGAAATGGCGTGAATCGACCTGTTGCGGTTGATGAGGTCCATCTCACGAACCACTTGCGGCGTACCGATGAGGTTGACGCATTCCAGCGATTCACCGGTGGTCCACTGCAGACCCTCCCATAATCCGGTGTCGCCGTAAAGCACCGGCACGAAATCGGTCAGGACGATATGCATCGTGTCGCCTGTCATGCGAACAGGCATGATAGGGTTGGACTGTGCGATGGTCTGAGCTACGGGAGTACTGCGCTGGCAGCTGCTCAGGCAGGCTGCAAGAATAGCTACAAAAAGGTATTTTCTCATGATGAAATAGATTTTACGCTGCAAAGATACAAAAAAATTTGCATATGTGCAAAAAAAATTGTAAATTTGCACAAATTTTTGGTTTCTATGAGTATTCAGGAGTATATCAATGCCCACCGTGAGCGTTTCATGGAGGAGTGGGCGTCCCTCATCCGCATCCCCAGTGTCAGTTGCGAAGCCTCGCATAAAGCCGATATGCAGCGTTGTGCCGAACGGTGGCGCGAACTGCTGCTCGAAGCCGGTTGCCAGAAGGCGCAAGTCATATCGGCATCGAATCCGTCGGAGTGCCCGGAGGCACCTTCAGACGGCAATCCCTTCGTCTATGCCGAGTTTAAATGTGAAAATGAGAAAATAGGAAAATGTGAAAATGAGAAAATAGGAAAATGTGAAAATGAGAAAATAGGAAAATGTGAAAATGAGAAAATCCCTACGGTTCTTGTTTATGCCCATTACGACGTGATGCCCGTGGAGCCGCTGGACGCTTGGCTCTCCGACCCTTGGGAACCCTCCGTCCGCAACGGACGCCTCTATGCACGCGGAGCGGACGACGACAAAGGGCAGGCGATGATTCAGGCGAAAGCCTTTGAATATATGGCGAAAACAGGGCAGCTCCGATGCAATGTCAAGTTTATCTTCGAGGGCGAGGAAGAGATAGGTTCGCCCTCTCTGGAAGCCTTTCTGGAGAACCATAAAGACCTGCTGAAGGCGGATATCATCTTGGTTTCCGACACGTCGATGATAGGCAAGGACACACCATCCATCACCACGGGTCTGCGCGGACTGGCATACTGGCAGATAGAGGTGGACGGACCCAACAGAGACCTGCACTCCGGGCATTTCGGAGGGGCGGTCAAGAACCCCGTCAACGCGCTCTGTGAGATGATTGCGCAGGTGGTGGACAAAGACGGACGTATCACTATTCCGCATTTCTACGACGACGTGCTGCCTATCCCCGACGAGGAGAGACGGATGATTGCGCAGATACCCTTCTCGCAGGAGGTGTATAACAAAGCGATAGATGTCGATGATGTCTTTGGAGAGCAGGGCTACAGTACACTGGAGCGTAACTCCTGCCGTCCGTCGTTTGACGTGTGCGGCATATGGGGTGGTTACACGGGCGAGGGCTCCAAGACCGTCCTGCCCTCCAAAGCTTTTGCCAAAGTCTCATGCCGCTTGGTGGCGAACCAAGACCACGAGAAGATCTCACGCGCGTTCATAGAATATATGGAATCGCTTGCGCCCAAAGGTGTGCGTGTGCGCGTCACGCCTATGCACGGCGGACAGGGGTACGTCTGCCCGATTGACATCCCTGCGTATAAAGCGGCGGAGAAGGGCTTTGAAGAAGCCTTCGGCAAGCGTCCGCTGGCGGCAAGAAGAGGAGGCTCGATACCCATCATCTCCGCTTTTGAACGTATTCTGGGCTGCAAGACCATCCTCATGGGCTTCGGCTTGGAGCAGAACGCCATACACTCGCCCAACGAGTCCATGGACCTCGAGGTCTGGGAGAAAGGCATCATCGCCGTCACAGGATTCTATAAGGCTTTGACGGAAAATCAAGGTTAACCGTTAATAATCACACTATGCGTAAATTATTCCTGTTTCTTCTGCTTTTGCCGGCTGTGCTTTGGGCGAAAGACTTGCATGAGGGGGATACCCTCTGGCTCAATGACCTCATGAAGAAGGTTGAGTCCGCCGATGCAACCCGGTACGGCTTTGTCAAGCACGTGGACACGGTGTCGAATGTGGCAACAGTCCATCATTTCACCCTCAGGGACAAGCGTCTCATTGCCATCCGTCATGTGGTTGCTACGGGCAAAGGAGCCGGACTCAGTAAGGGCAAACAGATTTATTTCGACGAGAACGGCAAGACGCAGTCCATGGAGGTCTATACTCTTGTCAATGACGAACTCAAAGGGAAAGTCCGTAACCGCCTTGCCGCTGAGACCATCCTCTATCCCGACGGCAAGACCAAGGAGGAACTGACCATATCTTATGAGATGATCAAAGGCAAAGAACACAGCACAACCGACCGTAAGTGTTTTTATCCCGACGGAGCATTGCAATACGAGGAACACGCCGACGGCGAAGAACTGAAGACGGTTTATTACAAACCTGACGGCAAAGTGACCAAGCACCCCAAAGAGAAAATACCTCCGTATATGACTATGCCTGATTTCCCGGGCGGACAGGAGGCGTTGTTTGAGTTCCTCACGAATGAGGTCCGATACCCGGCTGAAGCGCAGGAAAACGGCAAGGAGGGCAGAGTTATTGTTCAGTTTGTCGTTGCCACGGACGGTAAGATAGAGGAGGTGAAAGTGGTGCGTTCCGGCGGTGATCCTTCGCTGGACAGGGAAGCCGTGAGAGTGGTCAGTGCCATGCCGAGATGGTTTCCGGGCAAGAAACGCGGTGTTCCCACACGTGTCAAATACACCGTCCCCGTCAATTTCCGCCTCAATTGATTTTTTTCCCGTTTCTCTTGCATATTTCAAAAAAATGTCGTACCTTTGCAGCCGCAAAGGTTAGAATGTATGGAATCAAAGAACGACATATTAAAACAGATTACTGATCTTGGGAAAAGAGTTCTTCCTGAGAACAGCCGTTTGGTGCTCTATGGTTCCCGTGCACGGGGAGACAGCCATGCAGACTCTGACTGGGACTTGCTGGTCTTGGTTGATAAAGACAAACAGCAATTGCAGGATTTCGACCATTATGCGTATCCGTTCATTGAGATGGGCTGGAATATGGGTGCTGAAATTAATCCCATGCTTTATACGCGTTCGGAATGGGAAAAACGCCATTCCACACCGTTCTATCATAATGTGGAAGAAGACAAAATTGTATTAGTATGAGTTTGTCGAATGAAGATAAAAATGTGTTGGTTCAATTGCATTTGGAAAAAGCGCATTCATGCCTTGCTGATGGAGAGCAGTTATTGAATATGAATTCAGTCTCCGCAGCGGCGAATCGTTTTTACTATGCTGTTTTTCATGCTATCCATGCTTTGTTTGTAAAAAACGGAATCATTACCAAGTCTCATCATGGTACCAATGCACAGTTCCATCAGCAATTTATCAAAACAGGCATCATAGACCCTAAATACGGACATTTTATTGCCGTGATGGAGAATATGCGTGAAAAGGCGGACTATGATGTCATTTATGATGTCTCGCGGGAAGATTTGGAGGCATTGAAACCAATAGCATATGACTTAATCAAAACCATTGAGCAATTGCTTATTGTCTAATTCAGCATAAAATACCATTTTGCTTTGTAGCAGAAAGACCTCCACTCTCACCTATTTATGGAATAAAATAGCATCAACCAAGTTTTGGCGATTGTCTATCTTGTATCCCGCCATATATTCTTGGCAGTTGCAGGCGTTTGCCAAACGCCGCTCTTTCTTCGTCAATTGCGTCCGTAATAATCGTCCCTTCGGCTAAGAATTTAATTCGGACATCGGCTCCGCCGACTCACCGCCACCGGTCACGTCCCACAGTGTCCTGTGCATGCTATCTCTGTTAGCGCGTTCCCTCCGTCCGGAACACCGCCCGGAATAACTATGTTTTCTCACCAAAAATCTCACAAAAATTTGCATAATTCAAAAAAATGTCGTATCTTTGCACTCGCAATGGTTTTTAATACACACTTGCATATCCATCAATAATCCCGTAACCCTCTCAAAAAACGCTGCCTGAATGATATTCAAACAATGTCTCTTTTACTTCCGGCTGATTTCTAAAAGTGGGTGGTTAGTGGGTGATTAGTGGGTCGTTAGTGGGTTGTTTAAATAATGTTTGTTTAATTTTTATACAATTTTTTTTTGAAATGGCTTCATTGGAATTACAATCTACCTTCCTGAATATCCGGGGGAAGCTGAACAAAAGGGAGAGAATGATTTTCCGCCAGAAGAAGTACCGTGCGGAAACGGGAGCGGTTCTGGGCATTGGCTCGCAAGAGTCCTATGTCATCGTCAATCCGCGTGATTACAAGAAGAATCCGCCACAAGGCACGGAGCTCCGGAATATCAAAGTTTTTGCCGAGGCAAGCCGCCTCACTACGCTTATCCTCAAGTCCGGCAGTCTCACGGAAGAGGAGTTGGCGCTTATGACGGACGAACAGAGATCCGAGCAGGAGGCGTACCGTGCACAACTTGCTGATTTCAAGGAGCGTTTCAAGGCGCAACTCAAAAAACCGGATCCGCAGGCTCCTGTCCTGACGAAGAAGGACCCGCAGTACAATCCGAACTCTTCCATGACCCAGTATCGACAATACCGCACGCTTAATACGTTTATCCGTGCGATGATTCTTCAGACTCTCAAATCACAGCAATCATGAAAATAGCAATTATCGGAGCAGGGAGCGTCGGTACGAACCTACACCACGCTTTCGCCCTCAAAGGCATCAACGCCGAACTCATACATGCACGCCCTCTGACAGCCCCCCAACCCCCTGAAGGGGGAGGAAATGACCCAACGGCAAATGGTCAAATGCCAAATGACCCAATAAATGACCAAATGGTAAATGATAAAATGGTAAATGATAAAATGTCAAATGACCAAATGGTAAATGCCTTTGATGTTTATATCTACGCCGTGGCGGACAATGCGCTGCGGGATGTGGTGGAGAAGATCCACGCGCCCAAAGCCATCCATCTGCACACGTCGGGCACGATGCCGATAGACGTGTTCGGCGAGGACAAACCCCATTCGGGTGTGCTGTATTTCTTCCAGAGTTTCAGCCGTGACGTGCTGATAGACGACTGGAGCGGCATCCCCTGTTTTATCGAAGGCAGGAACATAGACGACATAGCGGCTATTTATTCGCTGGCACAGGGTCTGACGAGCCATGTCTATGAGGCTAACCAGCATGACCGCGAGCGGCTGCACATCGCCGGAGTGTTTGCCAACAACTTCAGCAACCTGATGTTCCGCATCGCGGAAGATGTGCTGCGTGACACGCAGATACCGTTCCAAGCGCTGCTACCGCTGATTGACCAGACCGCCGCCAAGGTCCACTCGATGAGCCCCGCAGAGGCACAGACCGGACCCGCCCAACGCGGCGACGGCGAGGTGGTGCTTCATCATATGGAGATAATAGAGAGTCTGCCGGAGGGCGTGTTCTACAACTCGGATATACAGTTCGTGTATATGATGATGTCGCAGATTATCCAGAATATCAGCGGCAAGAACGCAGACCCGAAATCGCTTATGGAGATACTGAGTCAAGCGCTCGAAGAGTCAGTCGGGATAAAGCATACACGTCAAGTTCAGCCCAAGCGACGGGGAAAGTACCCGGAAGAGTAGGGAGCTGCTTTACGCGGTGGACAAAGAAACGCGCGTGCAGACGCCTGTGGGAAAGCACATGAACGAATTCACAGACCGCTTCGCTGTTGGACTGCTTCGCTGTAAGACCACTTGCGCTGTAAGACCGCTTCGCTGTTAGACCGCCTTCGGCTGTTGGGTCATCGGGCAGTTCCTCGCAGGGGAACTCATAGAGATGATACCAGATATCCTTGGGGTTCTCGCGGCGGCGGAGCAACGTGTTAATCGTCCATTGTCCATTGTCCTTTGTCCTTTGTACATAGATATGGTAGTCGAGCCACCGGTCTTTGAGTTTGGGTCGCGGTTTGCGTACAGGCAGCAGTTCGGCAGTCCCGTTCGCATGAGCGAGACAGACATCCGAAAGCGGACACGTGAGGCAGTTATCGCCCAAGACCGGCGTGCAGCAGAGCGCTCCGAACTCCATGATGGCGGAGTTGAAGAGACGCGGGTTGCTGCGGTCAAGCAGTTGCTCTATCTCCCTGTGAAACAGTTTCTTGCCGGCAGTAGTGTCGAAGGGTTCGTCTATATCAAGGAGCCGTGCCACCACGCGATAGACATTGCCGTCCATGGCAGGGTAGGGCAGGTTGTACGCAAAAGAAGCGATGGCACCTGCCGTGTAATCGCCTATGCCGGGCAGCGCGCGTATGTCATCCCAAGTCCTCGGGAAAGGCGTCCAGCCGTTTGCGACGACCGTCTGCGCCGCCTTGTGGAGGTTACGTGCACGGCTGTAGTAGCCCAAGCCCTGCCATTCGCGCAGCACTTCCGCCTCATCGGCAGCCGCCAGTTCCTCCACCGTCCGCCATCGCGAGACAAAACGGAGATAATACTCCATCCCCTGCACCACGCGCGTCTGCTGGAGAATGACCTCGCTGAGCCAGATACAATAGGGGTCTTCCGTCTCCCTCCACGGAAGAATACGGCGGTTGGCTTCATACCATCGGTATAAATGGCTATATAATAGTGAGTTGACCATCGTTTTTTGTGGCAATAAAGGACTCAAAAGTCCCAAAATCGGCGCAAAAGTACAAAAAAAAACACAATTTTGCAATTTTTTTTGCTAAAAACTTTCATAATTCAATAATTTATAGTAACTTTGCACCGAATTTCGGATTTTAACAACAAATAAAATAACAAACGATATGACAAAAGCAGAACTTATTAACGAAATCGCCATCTCTACCGGTTACGACAAACGTACGATTAGTACGATAGTAGAGAGCATGATGGCGCACATGAAAAAGGCAGTGGCTGACGGAGACAACGTGTATCTCCGCGGCTTCGGTAGTTTCATCACCAAGAAACGTGCAGCCAAGATAGCGCGTAACATCAACAAGAACACCTCCATCGCAGTACCCGAACACCGCGTACCTGCGTTCAAGGCATCGAAGGAGTTCGCCTCCCAGGTTCGTGACATGAAATAAACAAACTAATTTAATAATAACATTTTTAATCACTCTTTATTATGCCAAACGGAAAGAAGCATAAGAGACATAAGATGTCGACGCACAAGCGTAAAAAACGCCTACGCAAGAATCGTCATAAGCATAAGTAATTGACGGTTGTAACTATGGCTTTGTGGCACGAGACCCGTCTAAGCGTAGGCGTGTCGCCACAAGGCTTTTTTATTTATTTTTTTAACCCTATTCAGTATGAAAAGCGAATTGATTGTGGACGTACAGCCCCAAGAGATAGCGATAGCACTGACAGAGGATGACCGGTTGCAGGAAGTTGCGCGCGAGAAACGCGACCAAGACAATTTCGCCGTAGGCAATATCTACTACGGGCGCGTGAAAAAGGTCATGCCGGCGCTGAATGCCGTCTTTGTGGATGTAGGTTATGAGAAAGAAGCTTTTCTGCACTATCTGGATTTAGGTTCTCAGTATCGTACGCTGCATTCGTATGTTACCAAAGCCGTCTCCGACAGGCGTCGTGTACCTTCCATGACGAAGATCCAACGGCAAGCGGAGGTAGGCAAAGAAGGACAGATAGCCGACGTGCTGAAGGTGGGCGACCCGATTCTGGTTCAGGTATCCAAAGAGCCGATAAACACCAAAGGTCCCCGTCTGACAGCCGAAATATCTATCGCAGGTCGCAACATTGTCCTTATTCCTTTTGCCGACAGCGTGATGGTATCCCAGAAGATTAAACGCGAGGCGGAACGCCAGCGTCTCAGACAACTGATGCTCTCGATCAAGCCGCAAGGCTTCGGGATCATCGTTCGTACGGTAGCGGAGGACAAACGTGCAGCCGAACTCGACAATGAGTTGCGCCTGCTGCTGGAGCGCTGGGACCAGACGGTCAAGAGCCTGCAGCAACGCGAACCCGTGAGCCTCGTCAGCGAGGAGATGGGCCGCACGCTTGGAATCATCCGCGATGTGCTCAGCCCGGATTTCACGTCCATCCAGATCAATGACAAGGACATCTACGACGAAGTCCGTCATTATCTGGAACTTATCGCTCCCGAGAGCGCCAAGATTGTCAAACTTTATCAGGGCACGCAGCCGATTTTCGACCATTTCGACATCACTCGTCAGATGAAGACGGGGCTCGGCAGAACGGTCGGTTTCAAGCATGGTGGGTATCTCATCATCGACAAGACCGAAGCACTGTTCTCCATTGATGTCAATTCCGGCAGCAAGAAGATTTACGAGGACCAAGAGGAGAACGCCTACCAGTTCAACATGCTGGCAGCGGATGAGCTGGTACACCAGTTGCGGCTGAGGGACATCGGAGGAATCATCATCGTCGATTTCATCGATATGGATTCCAAGGACCACCAGCAACAGTTGTACGACTATGTACGGAAACTGATGGAACGCGACCGCGCCAAGCATAACGTGCTGCCGCTCAGTAAGTTCGGTCTGATGCAGATTACCCGTCAGCGGGTTCGTCCGGCGGTTGAGATGCAGGTGGAGGAGACTTGTCCGACTTGTATGGGCAAGGGCAGGATACAGCCCTCTATTCTCTTCACCGACCAAGTGGAGGAGACATGTGCGCACATGGCAGCGGAACACGGACGCGGAATGAAGCTCCATCTTCATCCGTATGTGTATGCCTATGTGAGCAGAGGACTGCTCTTCTCGCTCAAATCCCGGTGGTTCTTCCGTTACGGAGTGCAGGTGATTGAGAATCAGGCACTCGGTATGCTGGAGATGCGGTTCTATGACGCGGACGGCAACATCGTGTCACACAAACACGATGAGCCCAAGGCGGAGGCGAAAAAGGAGGTGAAGGCAGAGGTGAAACAGGAGGAGAAGCCCGAAGTGAAACCCGAAAAAAAGCCGGAAACGAAACCTGAAACAAAGCCCGAAGCAAAACCCGAAGCAAAAGCGGAGGCTACCAAGAATCAGCCTGTTCAGAGTGCTCCGAGTACTCCGAACACTCCGAATTCTCCGAACACTCCGAGTGCTCCGAAAGCTCCGAAGAAGAAGCCGAAGAAAGCCAAGGCTGAGTCCGCCAAATCCGAGCCTGCCAAGGCAGAGCAGCCTGTCAATCAGGAGGCTCCCGCCAAAGCCGGGAATCCCATAAAGCCGGAGAAACCGGCAACGGAGGACAAGGCAGTTGCGGCGGAAGAACCGGCACCGAAGAAAAAGGCTACCCGCAAGAGCACCAAGAAAGCCGCCAAACCGGCTCCGGTAGAACCGGCTGAGAAGTCTCAGGCGGAGACCAAAGCCCCCGCTGCGGTCAAGAAACGTGCCCGCAAGAAAAAAACGGAGCAACCCGCGCAGGAGACTACAGCCAACCCGGAAAATGCAGAAAAAGCGTAAACAAAGACAGAGACCTTTGCGGGTCTCTGTTTTTGTTAGTTGTCAGCTTTCAGCTTTCGACTTTCGACTTTTGACTTTCGACTTTTAATTCTCCTCGGTTTCCTCGATGGCGGCACCGGGGATGTATTTCTTGAGGGCACGCGCAACGCCGGTGGTCCAGTTGTTGATAAGGTCGCTGTCCATCTGCAGACCGCTGATCATCTTGACCACTTGGTCGATGGGCATGCCGTAGCGCAGCACGCCGGAGATGAGTCTGGCATAGTTCCAGTATTCGCGGTCGAACTTGTAACTGAGTCCTTCGACGGTGGTCTTGAACCCGCGTGTGTTGACGAACTGGAAGTCATAACGGTGGTGACCGTCTTCTTTGGCTACTTTGATGATTTTGCCTTTGGTGACGGATTTGGGGAGGGCGATGCCCATCTCATCATCGGCGAGACCTGTGAAAATCTCATACGGACGTCCGTCCAGCAGTCCGACGAAGGCTATCCATTTGTCTTTCTGGTTCTGGAAACGCACTACGTCGCATTCCAGTTCCACCGGGCGCTTCAGAAGCGTGTTGTTCTCTTGTGTCTCCATAAAACAAGCAGTATTTGTCTCCTCCCGTGAGCGGGTGGGGTTATTCTATCGTCAGTTTCGCTGAGCAGCAGGTCTCGCCGTTTTCGTTTTTCTGCTGGTATTGCACACCGTCCGGAGCGATGAGGAAATAAGTCAGCAGCTCCTCGTCAAGCATCGCTTCCTTCTGGTAGTTGATGTCCAGCCGGAGGCGTTTGCCGTAGTAATCGGGCAGGTGGGTGTCGGTCATCGCCTGCAGGTAGCGGCAGGAGTTGCAATGTCCGTTGTAGTCGATGTCCGAATAGGCGACTTTGTGCGGCAGGCAACCGGTAGGTTCGGGGATGGTGGTCATCCGCACGCGCGGCATGTCAATCATCTCGCCGTCCACACAGCCCTCAAACATCGGATTGTCGAAGATATTGACAATCTCGCGTTTCTCCAAGTCCATGACCGCCCAGACGGACTTGCACTGACCTATCAGCACCCAGTCGTCCGCTTTCGTACTCCGGCGTATTCCGGATTGCTCTCCGGCACTGTCCGGCTCCAAGGCATAGATGCGGAAATCACGCGTGCTGAGCATGTGCGCGTTGGACTCGATCCATGTCTCAAACCGCACACTCTGCCCGTGTGTGGGCAGTTGGTACATCTCCACGGAGAGACGCGTGAGAATCCATGTCAGCCCTTGCGGATGGAGCCGGGCAATACCGAAACCCAGTTGGTCCGCCACTGTGCCGGCTACCTCCAGCAGGTAGTTCTCCAGATTGAACAGACGCAGTTTCTTCTGCGCGTCCACTTCCTGATATTTGATTATGTATTCGTAGTTATATTTCATGATTCGTTCTTTTGCTGTCGAAAATCGGGCACAAAGGTACTACAAAAATTGCACATATGCAAGGGGAAAGGGATTTTTTTGCTAAAAGTAGAGATTTTTCTCTATGTTTTTTAGTGAACGGATGGCTATTGGGAGCTTGCTCACGAATAGTCATGCGGGCACTAAAAAGGAAGGGCTCTGCCCTTTTGGCAAAAAAAACCTTTTCCCTCGCATATGCACCGCAGGAAACGAACGTACTTTCGAGGTGAGACGGCAAAGCCGTGTCGGTGCCCTCGAAGGTACTACTTTTTTTTGAATTATGCAAAAATTCAATCATTTTTATTAAATTAATTTTCTTTTTGTTTGCGTATGTCAGAAAAAAAGTGTACCTTTGCAACCTGCAAAGGTTAAAATGCTAATGCGGCGTCCGAATTTGTATATTATAGCAGGTCCCAATGGCGCAGGCAAAACGACGGCGTCATTCAACTTGTTGCCGGATGTGCTGCATTGTCCGAATTTTGTAAATGCAGACGAGATAGCACGCGGTTTATCGCCATTTGTGCCGGAACTGGTGTCTTTTCAAGCCGGAAGAATTATGCTGCAACGGATAGAAGAACTGCTTCCGCAAAGAGTGGATTTTGCCGTAGAAACGACGCTTGCTACCCGTTCGTATGTGAGTCTTGTCCGCCGTGCACAGGCGTTAGGGTATAAGGTGCATCTGATTTTCTTCTTTCTGGAGAATGAAGAGCAAGCAGTCAAACGTGTGGCACAAATCTGCCTGTCTGTGATGATGTGCTGGTGTATAACAATGCTCATGGTGAGGCTGTCTTGGTCGCCAAAAAAGCATACTCCGAAAGCGGTGTACAAGTGCAGGTCCCCGAAATGTGGAACGAATTATTGAAAAAGATATGAGTGAACGTGAATTAGAGGCAAAATTGAGCATAGGGCTCAAACTGTCTTACAGAAAAGTAGTTGAGCAGCACCGCCGTGATAATCAGCCGCTTGTCTTCAGCGAGAACGGCGAAGTGAAATACGTCAACCCCTTCACGGTTGCATTGTAGTTGCATACCACTGCCGAGAGATGTCGCAAATGATGAATGATTTCGTTGCGCAGTATGAGTAAGTTTAAGGTTCAATGGGCAACGGAAGCACGTGACCAATGGCGTAAAGACAAACTGTCAAATCCTATATTAACCAACTTGTAAAACCGAAGGGGCGACGGGATATACAAAAACAACGCTTGTTTTAAAGGCGACGATGACAGAACAAGGAGTAACTGCAACAGGAATTACTACATTGGAAAGAGTTCCATAGGCGAAAAAAGAGTTATCTATATAGGAACGCAAGCGGGCATCTCTGTGAGTGCCCGCTTGCTTGTTATTTTGTTAACCCCTCTCGCAGGAATTGGTATAGCCCGACATAGGAGATACCTTTGTTGTCAGTCCACGGAGCGATGTCGTCGCCGACAATCACAATCTTGCGAAAACTATCGTCAATGCGTTTGAGCGAATTGAGTTCTTGTTCGCGTTTGGTTTCATCGTCCATTCGGTATGCTGACTGTATATAATATCTCTCTTGTCCGTTAGTTGCGATAAAATCTACTTCGTATTGCACTTTTTGTTGTTTGCCGTCTTTCGTTTCCCGAACTTCCACAACACCGACATCCACCAGATAGCCGAAAATCCGCAAATGGTTATAGACGATATTTTCCATGATATGAGTCGGCTCTTGCTGCCGGAAATTCAGTCGCACGTTACGCAAACCTATATCAACCGAATAATATTTCTTAATGGATTCAAAATAACGTTTCCCTTTGATGTCATATCGCTTAGCGGATTCAAACAGGAATGCGTCTTCCAGATAGCCGATATACTTATCAACGGTCTCTCGGTCTGCCTTCATCTGCTTGACTGACTGAATGGTATTTGCCAGTTTGGTTGGGTTGTTCAATGAGCCTACTGCCGAACAAAGCACATCTGCCAAGTTCTCTAATAACTCGGTATTGCGAATCTTGTGACGCTCGGTGACATCTGCCAAATAGGTCTTTTTCCACAAACGCTGCAAGTAATTGACTTTCTGCTCTGCTGAGGCATGGTTTCGCAACCCCGGCAGTCCGCCATAGGTATAGTATTCTTTCCAAAGTTCATTAAGCGGCTCTGTTCTTCCTGTACAGAACTCGCCGAATGAAAGAGGATAGACATGGACCTCATCCCCTCTTCCACGGAAAAGAGTATTGATGTCGGAACTCAGTAAATGACTGTTACTTCCGGTGATATACACATCAACATTAGGTTTTGCATTCAGACCATTAATCAGGCGCTCGAATCCATCTACTTCTTGAATCTCATCTAATATCAAATAGTAATTACCTTCGTCTTTTATCTGCTCATACAGATAAGCCTTGAGTACTTTCACATCCGATAAATCGTCGCGCATGTTCTCGTCATCTTGATCAAATGACAACGCAATAATATGGTCTGCTGGAACACCTTGTTCCAATAAATAATCCCTATATACGCGCGAGAGCATCCAAGACTTGCCGCTTCGTCTCGGTCCGGTAATCACTTTCACTTCACCATTATCGCGACGAGCAATCAGCTTATCGAGATAAATCTTACGTTTGATGTAGTCCATATTTTTTCTGTTTCTGAAATTCTCCGCAAAATTAGTACTTTTTTTTGAATTGTGCAAATAATTATCCGTATTTTTGTACTAAGTTGCACTAAATTGCGGTTTCGAGGTCTTTCTAATCGCATTTTTGTACTAAGTTGCACTAAATTGCGGATAGAATCTGTTATATTCTCATTGCTTTCTTCTTTTGTGCAGGCTGTTACCCTGCAACAGGTTCTTGGATGCCCGCAACAACCCGCAACTACCAATTAGCGTTAATTCAGCGTTACGCACCACAGAATTACCATAGGATAACCATAAGATAACCATAGGATACTTTGCAAAAAAGTGCAAAAATGCCGCTTGTACTATATATACGTAGTATATATACTTTTAGGGCGGTGTTTTTTTATTTGCAAATGTCGGAAAAAAGCAGTACCTTTGCAGCCGAAAACGATATTACAATACACGGAAAGCGATAGTAAAATACACGGAAACGATATGTTGAGACGAATGAAAGAGATGAAACGGTTAGGACTGCTGCTGATGGGGCTGTGCTGGGTATGGACGGCATGGGGACAGGAGACGTATCCGTTTGTGCAACGCGACACGACCACCTTGATGCTGGACCTCTACCGCCCTGCAGAACCAGCCAACGGCTACACCGTTGTGCATATCTATGGCGGCGGTTTCATCAACGGCTCGCGCACCAAACAATGGGATGCCGACTACTGCCGCCGCTTGGCGGAGATGGGTTATACCGCCGTCGCGATGGATTACCGGCTCGGGCTGCGCAGCACATACACCGACGGCAAGAGTAAACTGCAAGCCCTGAAGGACGCTTTTTACATGGCGGCAGCAGACTGTTCGGCGGCTGTGCGCTATCTGGTGGAGCATGGAAAGGAATTAGGCATAGCAGCGGACAAGATTATCTTGGAAGGTTCGTCGGCAGGTGCCATCACCGCACTGATGACCGATTTCGGACGGTGCAACGGGCTGGCATTCGCTGCCGAGTTGCCGGAGGGATGGAAACCGGCAGGCGTGGTGGCCTACAGCGGCGCCATCTACTCGGAAACAGGCTCTCTCAAATGGGCGCAGGCACCGGCGCCGACTTTGCTCTTCCATGGCGAGGTGGACAAGATAGTGCCTTACAAACAGATCGTGCTGGGGCGGAAGGGGCTTTACGGCTCCAGCGCCATCACCAAAAAGATGGAGAAATACGAATATCCGTACTGCGTCTATCGCCTGAAGAATTTAGGGCATGAAGTGAGCGTGGCGGGACCGATGACGACCGGGGAACTGGAGTTCTTCGTGCAGCAATATGTGAAGGACGGCAGGCGACTCTATGAGGATGTCACCATGCGCGACGCCTCTGTGGGACCGAGCAAATGGACCGACATGCGGCTGCGGGACCTCTACAAGAAACCGAAAAGTACAGACAATCGCTCCGATAAATGACAAATCAGAGAGTGCTCAAAACCCGGAAGGGATGCAGAAATGCATCTCTTTTTTTGTTACCGGATGCACGAACGCCAGTTCAGCGGCGTGGAGCATGAGACGCGGCGCGGAGAGGGCGGAGCCGTACAGCCTGTCGCCTGCAACGGGTGCGTTGAGTCCGTCCGGGTGTGCGGCGTGTACGCGGAGCTGGTGGGTGCGTCCGGTCAGCGGGTAGAGATCGACAAGGCATGTGCCGTCGTCCCGCCGTTCGCGTATCACATACCGTGTGAGGGCGGGCTTGCCATGCTCGTGACTCACCATCTGCCGCGGACGGTCATAGGGGTTGGGAAGCAAAGGCAGGGAGATAACCGAGAAGCTCTCCGCCGCCTTAGAAGAAAAAGATGGGTGGGGGCAGACGACAGCTTCGTAGCGTTTGAGGATGTCGCGGCGCTGGAAACAGGTCTGCAGGGCGGTATAGACTTCCGGCGTCTTGGCAAGCACCAGCAGTCCGCTGGTGTCTTGGTCCAGACGGTGAGCAGGACGGGCGGCAAGGTATTCGGCGGCGGATATCTCACCGCTCTTGCCGGGCACCGAGAGCAGACCTGCCGGTTTGTTGACCACCAGCAGGTATTCGTCTTCGAAGAGAATCTTCATCTGCCGGCATAGTTCCTCCGCCTCTGTCTTCTGCGGTTCAGCCTCCACGTCCACGCCGCGCAGCATATGCCTGAGAACCGGCACGCACCTGCCGGAGCAGGGGGCATAGAACACATCCTCGCGACGTATCTCCGTCTTCGGTGAAGCACCCACCCAGAACTCCGCCAGCGCCAAGGGCTTCATGCCATGCGCAAAGGCGTATTGCAGCAGTTTGGGTGCACAGCATTCTCCGGCACCGGAAGGAGGGAGAGAGGGGTGGGGCGATGTGCGGTCTTGGGATTTGTCAAACCATTGCTCCGGCGGGATGACGGGTTTCTCATCGGCGAAGATGTCCGGCAGGTTCTTGGTCTCCCCTCTGCCGTTGAGCAGACGGTACTCCGCAAAGAGCAGCCGTTGCAGCCGTTGCGACTCCGCTCTGCCGGTTCCCACTGGCGGTTCCCTCATCTCATAGACAGGCGGCACAAACCCCTCATGGCAGTAACTGCCGTCCAGCTTGGCGGAGAAAGCGGCAAGATAAGGGGATGCACAACGGGACGATGCACAATGGACAAGAGCGTCTTCGTCTGTACCGTCCAGCACTAACACACCGAACATCTTGCCATGCCTGTGCAACTCGCTTTCGGGGTGCGAGTGCATATAGGCATGAACGCTGTCCATGACCTCCGCAGCTGCGGCTTGCGCCAGAGGATGCGGAGGCAGCGCAAAAGGAGAAATCATTTTAACCATCTGTCGAGCCATCCGCGGAACTCTCTTTGCCAGAGAATACCGTTCTGCGGTTTCAATACCCAGTGGTTCTCGTCAGGGAAGATGAGCAGTTCGGCAGGCACGCCGCGCATTTTCGCTGCGTCATATGCCGCCATGGCTTGGTTGGCGAGGATGCGGTAGTCTCTCTCGCCGTGGATACAGAGAATCGGCGTGTCCCATTTATCGACGAACTTATGCGGACTGTTGGCAAACGTGCGCTGGGCAGTCTTGTTGTCTTTCTCCCAGTACGCGCCGCCCATGTCCCAGTTGGCGAACCATTTCTCCTCGGTCTCCAAGTATTGCATCTCTAAATTGAAGATACCGTCGTGGGCGATGAAGGCTTTGAACCGTCCGTCATGGTGTCCGGCTATCCAATAGACGCTGAAGCCGCCGAAGGATGCACCCACGCAACCCAGATGGTCCTTGTCCACATACGGCTCTTTGCAGAACTCGTCGATGGCGGTGAAGTAATCCTTCATGCACTGCCCTCCGTAATCGCCGGAGATCTCCTCGTTCCACTCCTTGCCGAATCCGGGCAGACCGCGACGGTTCGGCGCAACAATAATATAATCGCCTGCACTCATCATCATGAAGTTCCAGCGGAAGGACCAGAACTGGCTGACAGGGCTCTGCGGACCGCCCTCGCAATACAATATCGTCGGATATTTCTTCGCCGGGTCGAAATGCGGCGGATAGATGATCCATGTCAGCATGTCTTTGCCGTCTGTCGTCTTCTGCCAGCGCGGCACGACGGTCGAACGCTCAATCTGGCTGTAGATATTGTCGTTCTCACGGGTCAGTTGTTCCAGCTGCTGATTGTAGGTGTCGAACGGCTGCTCATAATAGATTTCCGTATGGGCGTACTGCTCATGGTCCTTGCGCAGCCATTCGCGGATGTCGAGATGGTATATCTCGTTCGCCTGCCGCATGGAGTGCCCTAACAGATAAGCCTGATAGTCGGTCACATCCCCTAAGCCGAGGTCCCATTGACCGTCAGTCAGTTTGGTGGTCCAGCCGTCCAAGGTGACGCGGTAGAGCTGGACGGTTGCCTGCTTGCAGGCGGTGAAGACCAGTGCCGTGTCGTCCAGCCATTTGTATTCATCCACATTGCTGTCCAGCGAACGGCTCAGGAACCGCTTCTCGCCGGTCTTGAGGTTCATGACCATCAGCCGGTTCTCGTCGCTCTCATATCCGTCGCGCTCCATGGACTGCCATGCAATCCACTCGCCGTTGCGCGAATAAGAGGGGTTGGTGTCATAGCCGCCGTTGCCCTCTGTGATATTACGTTCCTCGCGTGTACGCGTATTAAATAGGTATATGTCGCTGTTGGTGGAGACGGCATAGTCCAGTCCGGTTTTCTTGCGGCAGGTGTAGGCTATCTCCTCGTTGTTCGGGTTCCATGCCAGCTGCTCCACGCCGCCGAAAGGCTTCATTGGGCTCTCATATACCGTGCCCTCAAGGATGTTAAAGCATCCGCCAAGCTTGGCGGATTTAATCCGTTCGCCTTCGCCGAAATACTCGGTCTCCAACTCACAGACAAACGGCTGCGGAGCGGTTTCTGTCCACTCGTCCCAGTGTTTGTACATCAGGTCCTCGTGCATATGTCCCGTAGCCAGCGGCAGGTCGGGATATTTGTCGGCGGTAGAGGGAACGGTCTTCACCTGTTTGACGAGGATAATCTTGTCCCGCATCGGCGAGAGCAGAAAGCCTTCTATATCTTCTGCTCCTTCCACCTCCACCTCTTCTTTGTCGCGGCGGATAAACAGTTTGCCGCCCTTGAGGTACGCGAGAGCGCCGCTGTTGCCGAACCACGCCGGTTCGGAACCTACGAACTCGTCAACCACTGCCATCTGACCGCCGTCGGCTGAAGGCTCATAGGGATTGCATATGCGAATCCATGTCGTGGAGCGGTTCTCCTCTACGGAATAATAACTGACGGTGTAGGCGAGGAGCCCTGTCTCGATATCGCTCTTGACAGAGCCGATGCGGCCCATTGCCCATAGTCCTTCCGGCGTGAGACGTCCGCCTTCGATACTAATCTGCGGCTTCGTGACGGGAGCCTTACTTGTGTCGGTGCTCTCTTTGGCGCAGGAGACACCCAGCATAGCTATTGCAGCCATAGTCCAAATTTTCCAGTTGTTCATTGTTTTTTCTGTTGTAAATCTAAAAATTTGCCGCAAAGGTACAAAAAAATTTGCATATAAGCAAAAAAAGTTGTAATTTTGCAGCATAATTCGTATAGGTTATGAAGATACAGTTTTTAGGCGCAACGCGTGAGGTGACGGGTAGCAAGCACCTTGTCACTACTGATTCCGGACATACTATTCTGCTCGACTGCGGTATGTATCAAGGCAAAGGAATGGAGACCGAGGCGGCTAACCGCGATCTGGGTTTTGACCCGCAGAAACTGGATTGCGTGGTGCTCAGCCATGCGCATATTGACCATTCCGGGCTGATTCCGTATATCGTCAAGCAGGGTTTCAAGGGGGATATCTTCTGTACCCCTGCCACGCGCGATTTGTGTGCCCTGATGCTGACCGATACCGCTTTTATCCAAGAGCAGGACGTGCGCACCTATAACAAGAAGATTGACAGGCAGAACCCTCACAAGGAGAAGGGCAGGAAATACAAGATTGAACCGCTTTACAACCAGCAGGATGTCAACAAAGCCATGCGTCATTTCGTCACCTACGGCTATGACCGCCGGTTCCGTCTGTTCGATGATGTGCTGCTGACGTTCACCAACTCCGGGCATATGCTCGGCGGAGCTGTCTGTTCGCTGGAGATTTACGAGGAAGACGAAACGGGCAGGAAACGATGGAAGCGGCTGGCTTATACCGGTGATATAGGCCGTCTGCACAGCCATATCCTGCCTTCGCCGCAACTCTTCCCGCAATGCGACTACCTGATCTGCGAATCCACCTATGGCGACCGCCTGCACGAGGAGCAGGAGGTGACGGAAGAGCAGCTGCTGGGCGTAGTGGAGGACACATGCGTCTATCGCAAAGGCCAGTTGCTGATTCCTTCTTTCTCGGTGGGCAGGACGCAGGAGATTGTCTATGTGCTGAACCGCCTCTACAACGACGGCAGGCTGCCGCATATACCCGTGTATGTGGACTCGCCGATGTCCACCAACGCCACGCAGATCTTCAGGATGTACCCGGACGAGATGTCGGACGAGGTGCGCGACACCATGCAGTTTGACCCCGACCCCTTCGGCTTCAACACCTTGCGTTATATCACCGACATCCGCGAATCGAAAGCGCTGAACCACAAAGACGAGCCCTGTATCATCATTTCCGCTTCGGGGATGCTGGAAGCCGGGCGTATCAAACACCACGTGGCGAATCATATCTCCGACCCGCGATGCACCATCCTCATCGTCGGTTATTGCGAACCGACTACCCTTGGCGCGCGTATTCAGGAGCCCGGACTGAAGTGGATATCCATCTTCGGGCTTGACCGCCGCATCAAAGCGCAGATAACCAAGATTGAGGGCTTCAGCGGGCACGGTGACTATCGGGAGATGATGGATTACCTGACCCGTAGTCTGCAGGTGGAGAGTGTCAGGAGGACCTTTGTCGTACACGGCGACCTGAGTGCGGCTCTGGCATACAAAGACCATCTTGCCGAAGCCGGATTCCGAGAGGTCTCCGTCCCGGAAAAAGGCGAGACCGTGACACTGTAACGTAATTCTGAAAACGGAAAACGATAATGATAAGAGTAGCAATTTTAGGGTACGGCAACATCGGCCGTGCCGCCGAAGAGGCTGTCAAAGCCGCTCCGGATATGGAGTTGGCGGGTGTTTTTCATCATGACGACTGCCTCAGTTGCATCGGTGCGGATGTCGTGCTGGTGTGTACGCCTACGCGTGAGGTGCAGAAGTTCGCTACCGTGCTTGCCGCACGCGGCATATGTACGGTGGACAGTTTCGACATCCATAGGCAGATAGCGTCGTTGCGCAGTGCGCTGGATGCCGTCTGCGCAGCCAACCGGAGTGTCAGCATCATCTCTGCCGGATGGGACCCGGGGAGCGACAGTATGGTCCGTGCGCTGCTGATGGCACTGGCGCCCAAGGGGCTGACATACACCAATTTCGGTCCCGGTCGGTCGATGGGGCATACCGTGGCTGCCAAAGCCGTCAAGGGCGTGCGTAATGCGCTGAGTATGACTATCCCGCTGGGCACAGGCATCCATCGCCGGATGGTGTATGTCGAGCTGGAGGACGGCGCGGACTTCAAGACCGTGGAGGCGGCTATTCTGGCGGATGATTATTTCGCCCATGACGAGACGCACGTCATTGCCGTGGAGAGTGTCGAGGCGCTTAACAACGTGGCGCATGGTGTCAATCTGGTGCGAGACGGAGTGTCAGGCTGTACGCATAACCAGCGCTTTGAGTTTAACATGACCATCAATAATCCCGCCCTGACAGGTCAGGTGATGGTCAGTTGTGCACGTGCTGCCGTGCGCCTCAAGGAGCGGGGCGTATATGGTGCCAAGACGATGATTGAGTTGGCTCCGGTGGACCTCTTACCCGGAACCGTGGAGGAAAATGTGCGCGCATTGGTATGAAACGAATCATCAATCCGTGGCTGCATATACCCGGTTATAACTGCTTCGGTTGCAGTCCCGACAACCCGATAGGTACGCAGATGCGCTTCTTCGAGGACGGAGATGAGATTGTCTCTATCTGGCGTCCCACACAGAACCATCAGTCTTGGATTAACACCTTGCATGGCGGCATACAGGCTGTGCTGCTGGACGAGGTGTGCGGTTGGGTCGTCTTCCACATCCTCAAGACGGGCGGCGTGACTGCCAAGATGGAGATGCGCTACCATAAACCCGTCTCCACCTTGCAGGAATATATCAAGCTCCGTGGTTTTCTCAAGGAGATGCGCCGCAATGTGGCTATCGTGCAGGGGGAAATCTATTCGGCGCAGGGTGAGTTGCTCTGTGAATGTACCTGCACATATTTCACCTACCCGCAGGACAAAGCCATAGAGACAATGGGCTATGTCCCTTCCACGGTGGAGGAGCGCGACTATACATGGGAGGAAGCACTGAAACTGTAAGGGCATTTCTAAAAATTGCTTTATAATGATATTAAATTAACATTATTGGGTTGAACTAAAAACGTGGAATTTTTAGAAGTGCCCTTAAATCTGAATATGATGAACGAATATCCATTGTTGGAGTATGTAGATCGCAGAGGGTCTGACTGTTACAAGTGGGACTCGGAGTGCGCTGTGGGAAATCTGCCGCTCTGGGTGGCGGATATGGATTTTAAGGCGGCGGAACCGATCCTTGCTGCTATGCAACGCCGTCTGGAGCACGGAGTGTTCGGCTATTCCATTGTGCCGCAGGAGAACTATGACGCCGTGGCTTCTTGGTTCTCGCGCCGTCACGGGTGGAACGGTATCACCAACACCAATCTGCTCTACACAACCGCTGTCGTGCCTGCCGTGTCGGCTATCTTCAAGGCGCTTGAGCTGCGCCGCGACCAGATGGCGGCTGCAACAGACAAGCCCTGCACACCCTTGCGTATCCTGACTTTCACGCCTGCGTACAACTGTTTCTTCGCCTGCATTGAGAATATGGGCTGTGAGCTGGTGCCTTCGCCCCTCGTGCTCCGCAACAACCGGTTTGAGATTGATTTCGACGATGTGGCACGCAAGGCGAAGGAAGCGGATGTCTTCCTCCTCTGCAACCCCCATAACCCTACGGGCAGAGTCTGGACCCGCGATGAGCTGGAGAGGCTGGCGGATATCATGCGCCGCGAGCATCTCTTTGTCCTCTCCGACGAGATCCACTGTGAGTTCGCCTTCCCGGGACACGCCTACACGCCTTTTGCCACGATTGCTGTCAACGACACCGATTTCTGTGTCTGCACCTCTGCCAGCAAGGCGTTTAACATCGCCGGACTGCTGTGTGCGAATATCTTCGTGCCCAACGCCGAGCTCTTCGCACAGATCAACCACGCGCTGGAGATTCATGAGGTGAACGGACTCAACCCCTTCGGCTTGGTGGCGCAGGTGGCGGCGTATAACCACTCGGAGCAATGGCTTGACCAGCTTAACGCACTCGTCTATGACAACTTCTGCTACCTCCGTGATTTCCTGCATGACTCCCTGCCTCAGCTGCGGCTCCATGAGACGGAGGGAACCTACCTCGCATGGGTCAGCATCGCCGGGCTGGGGATGACTGCCGAAGCTTTCTGCACCGGGCTTGCGAAGAAGGAGCATGTGCTCTTTAACCCTTCGGAGATGTACGGCGCGGAGAACTATGTGCGTATCAATCTGGCTACCTCGCCGGAGGTCTTGCAGGAAGCCATGACACGCCTCCGGAACTATGTCGGAAGCCTAAAGTGACAGGATTTCCTAAGTTCAAGTTGGAAGTGCAACGTTGAGTAGTTAGAAAAGTAGATAAAATAGCAATGTAAAATAAAAAAACGTGGGCTGTGATTTGCACAGTCCACGGAAAATAAGTAATTTTGCATTGCATATGTACAAACACTTAAATTCAGCGCAAAGGTACGCAATTTTTTCGTTACTTGCAAATAAAATTTCATTTTCCAAGATAGCGGAAACGTTAAGTATCTCAGTATCAACGGTTAGCCGTGAGATAAAAAGGAACAGTGGCAAACGCGGTTATCATCCGAAACTGGCTCATGAGATGGCATGTGAACGCCGTCAGTGGCGAGTTGCCCGTAATCGTTCCATTCCTAATCATGTAAAGGCTCGCTGCCTAAAGTATCTAACCGAGGAGCAATGGTCTCCGGAACAGATATCCGGCTATCTGGCACGTGAAGGTATCAAAGTGTCTCATGAGACGATATATAAATGGATTCGTGAGGATAAAGCGCAAGGTGGCACATTATACAAGCATTTGCGTCACCGAGGCAAGCACCGCAAGCGATGTGTCGGGAAATGCCCTCAGATAAAAGACAGAATCAGTATCCATGACCGTCCGGCGGAAGCGGACGGTAAACGCTTCGGGGACTGGGAGATGGACACCATAATAGGTAAAGACGGAAAGGGTGCAATCCTGACTCTGACAGAGAGAAGTACCAACTATGTGTTAATGAAGCGTCTAAAGCACGGCAAGAATCCCAAAGAACTGGCTCTGGATGTCAAATGGCTGCTCTTCCCTTACAGGCATCTGGTGCGCACAATAACAACGGATAACGGAAGTGAGTTCTGCGAACATAGAGCGATAAGCAAAGCGTTGGGAGTGACTGTTTACTTTGCCGACCCGTACAGCTCATGGCAGAAAGGAAGTATTGAAAATGCCAACAAACTGATACGGCAATA